>JBEIHE010000076.1:0-14042 GCA_040381515.1 Polaromonas sp. | reverse complement strand
TGCAGCAGCTGGGCTAGGGCACTTGGTTCGTACCAAAACAGGCTGATCCGCCGCGCGCCGGCGCGCAGACCGGGGACCGTCTGTGCGCGCCCGACTGACGGGTCAAACGCCTGCTGCCGCGCCAGCAGGTCAGCTTCGCGCAGCAGTCCACCCGTTCCGGGGGTGAAGCCAGGGTAGAAGAAATGCTTGGTCCAGCCCCGGGCCGGACCGCTTTGCACCGGCGAGGACAGACGGTGGTTGCGTTCCACCCAGGGTTCGGCGCTCAGGTATTCAAGGTTGATCCAGGCCGGCTGCTGCGGGCGCGCGCGCACGCCATGGGCGATAAAAGCCTCGGGGATGTGGCAGCCGAAGGCTTCAACCCACACATCAGCCGGGGGCAGGCCGTCCAGGGCGCTTGTGGCGTGGCTCCAGGGCAGAACATCGATGCCTGGCTCTCGGCCCTGACTGAGCTCGGGGGCCATCCAGGCCAGGGCTGAGGCATCGTCCACCCAAAGCCGCACCCGGTGGCCGGCATCGCGCAGTTGCCGCGACAGGCGCCAACACACGCCCAGATCGCCATGGTTGTCGATGACGGTGCAGAAGAGGTCCCAGAGGGGAGCGGGTGGCATGTGGATGGAAGCGCGGCAAACTGCGCTCATACAATCGTTAAAACAAAGCGGCTGTTGTGACCGCCCTCAGGATGATCCACTGCGGCCACTTTTGACGGTGTGATCTTGACCCCAGGAATTATTGGCCAAGCTTAAGCTGGAAACGGCACTGCGGTGTTTGTAAGCCAGGCTGCCCTTTGATCCCTAGATGGAAACAAGTGCGCTCAAAATGAGCTCCGGTATTGCAGACCCGATGGTCCATGAACTCAGACAGGCGCTGCTGGACGAGGTGGCTGCGCTCCCATCTCTGCCTGGGGTCTATCGCTACTTTGATACCCAGGGTGGCCTGCTTTATGTGGGCAAGGCGTGCAACCTGAAGAAGCGGGTGAGCAGCTATTTTCAGAAGGACCATGGTGGCACCCGAATCGGCCACATGGTCGGGCGGATTGCGCGCCTGGAAACCACGGTGGTTCGTTCAGAAGCCGAGGCCTTGCTCCTTGAGAGCAACCTCATCAAGACCCAGCATCCGCGCTTCAACATTCTTTTTAGGGACGACAAGAGCTATCCCTATCTCAAAATCACCGCGGTGCAGCCGCCCCGAACGGATGCCGGCGGGGTCCAGGCTCAGCTGTTCCCACGCATGGCCTATTACCGGGGCGCGGTCGATCGCAAGCACCATTACTTCGGGCCTTATCCCAGCGCCTGGGCGGTCAAGGACAGCATTGCGCTGCTGCAAAAGGTGTTCCGCTTGCGCACCTGTGAGGACACGGTGTTTAACAACCGCACCCGGCCTTGCTTGCTCTATCAGATCAAGCGCTGCTCGGGCCCTTGCGTGGGCTTGATCTCGCCAGAGGCCTATGCCCGCGACAGTGAACACGCCAGCGAGTTTTTGCAGGGCCGCGCGCAAGATATCTTGAAGTCGCTGGAGTTGCGCATGGTGGCGCACGCCGAGGCGCTTGAATTCGAGCAAGCGGCCGAGGTGCGCAACCAGATGCGCGCGGTCTCGCGGGTGTTGCAGCAGCAAGCCATGGATGTGCATGCCGACAAGGATGTCGACATCTTGGCCGTTCGGGTGCAAGGAGGGCGGGCTTGCGTCAATTTGGCCATGGTGCGCGGGGGGAGGCATTTGGGGGACCGGGCATATTTCCCGGCGCATGTCGAAACGGCCGTTGACCTCGAAGTGATCGCCGCGGACAGCGATCCCGGCACGGCTACTGATGCACAAACCTCAAGCGTGCCGGTTGAGGTGGTGGTGTTGCAGGCATTTATGGCGCAGCATTACATCGACTTGCCCGTTCCTCCGGTGCTGCTGCTTAGCCATCCGGTGGATCGCGCCCTGATTGATTTGCTCACGCAGCAGGCCGGTGTCAAGGTGACGGCGGTACACAAGCCGCGCGAGCAGCGCCGCATTTGGCTGGAGATGGCGTGTAAAAACGCTGATCTCCAACTGGCCCGCTTGCTGGCCGAAGAGGGTTCGCAACAGGCCAGAACCCGCGCTCTGGCGCAGGCCCTGGACCTGCCGCAGGACGACCTGCAAGACCTGCGGATCGAATGCTTTGATGTGTCCCACACGGGGGGTGAGGCCACCCAGGCCTCTTGTGTGGTGTTCGCTCAGCACCGCATGCAGGCCGGACAGTACAAGCGGTTTGGCATCGAGGGTGTGGTACCCGGCGATGACTATGCGGCCATGCGGCAGGCCTTGCTCAGGCGCTACCGCCCCGTGGCTGAAGCTCTGCGTGAAGGCGAGGCGGTCGATGAGCGCCAACGCCTGCCCGATCTGGTGCTGATTGACGGTGGCAAAGGTCAGGTGACGGTGGCGCGCGAGGTGTTTGAGCAACTCGGTCTGGATATCGGCCTGATCGTCGGCGTCGAAAAGGGGGAAGGGCGCAAGGTGGGCTTGGAGGAACTCGTGTTTGCCGACGGTCGCGAGAAGGTGTATTTGGGCAGCGATTCGGCTGCTTTGATGTTGGTGGCACAAATTCGCGATGAGGCCCACCGCTACGCGATCACCGGCATGCGCGCCCGCCGCGACAAGGTCAGGGTGACCAGCCGGCTGGAGGACATACCGGGTGTAGGCCCGCGCAAACGCGCCAGCCTGCTGCGCCGTTTTGGCGGCTTGGCGGGTGTCAGCGCCGCCAGTGCAGAGGATCTGGCCACTGTAGATGGGATTTCACGGGCCTTGGCCGAGCAGATTTATCGCGCCTTGCACTAGGGCCGGTGTGCGGGGGGCCTGGTGGTGACGTCCTCGGTGCACTGTCGAGCGCGCTGCGCACCGCTGTAAGAGCCCAGTGGGCCGCTCATGCCAAAATCCTCCCATGTTTCTCACTGTCCCCACACTGATGACCTGGGCGCGCATCGTCGCCATCCCGCTGATCGTCGGTGTTTTTTATATCGATCTGCCGGGGACCTCGCGCAATCTGATTGCGACGCTGTTGTTTGTGGTGTTTGCCTTTACCGACTGGCTCGACGGCTATCTGGCTCGCAAGCTGGGTCAGACCTCGGCCTTTGGGGCTTTTCTGGACCCTGTGGCTGACAAGTTTCTGGTCTGCGCCTGTCTGCTGGTTCTGGTCGACTTGCAGCGGGCCGATGTCTTTGTGGCCTTGATCATCATCGGGCGCGAGATCGCCATCTCGGCTTTGCGCGAATGGATGGCGACGATCGGAGCCAACCGCAGTGTGGCGGTTCATGCGGTGGGCAAGATCAAGACCGGCGTGCAAATGGTGGCCGTTGCCTTCCTGCTGTTTGACGGTTTGTTTCTGGGCTTGATCAACACCCGGCTGTGGGGCACCGGCCTCTTGTGGCTGTCGGCGGTGCTGACAGTCTGGTCCATGATCTATTACCTACAAAAAGCCATCCCTGAGATTCGCGCTCGCTCCCGATGACTGCCGACCTTGATGAATCGACCTGGGTGCGCGCCATGCCCCTGGTCTTTGTGCTGATCTGGAGCACCGGCTTTATCGTGGCCAAATTCGGACTGCCCTATGGGCCACCTTTGGGTTTTTTGGCCTGGCGTTATTTCTTTTCCATACTGTGTTTCCTCCTCTGGATCGTGCTGGCTCGTGCGCGCTGGCCTGAAGATCCGCGCCAGTGGTTTCATCTGGCGGTCACCGGGGTTTTGATGCATGCCGGTTATCTGGGTGGGGTGTGGGTTGCCGTGGAGCTGGGCATGGGATCCGGTCTGGCCGCTTTGATCGTGGGACTGCAGCCGGTGCTCACCGCCATTTGGGTCTCGCGAGTCGACGGTGGACAGGTCGCGCGCGTGCAGTGGTTGGGTCTGCTGCTGGGCTTTGGTGGGCTGGTTCTCGTGATCTGGCGCAAGCTCATGGCCGGCACCGAGGTTAGCGTGTTTACCCTTTCGGCCACGGTTTTTGCTCTGCTGGCCATTACCGTTGGAACGCTCTACCAAAAGCGTCACCTGCGCGCCACTGATGTACGCACGGCCAATGCCATACAACTGGGTGCGGCCCTGCTCGTGACCTTGCCGCTGACTTTTCTGGAGACCGAGCCGATGGTCTGGAATGCCTCGCTGATCGGCGCCATGGCCTGGGCGGTGCTAGGGCTCACCCTGGGGGGCAGTTCGCTGTTGTATCTGCTGATCCAACGCGGGGCGGCCACCTCGGTGACCAGCCTGATGTATCTGGTGCCGCCGACCACCGCGATCATGGCCTGGTTTTTGTTCGATGAACTCATCACCGCGGTCACCTTGATCGGAACGGCCCTGACCGCTGTGGGGGTGGCCTTGGTGGTGCGTCAACCCAAACCGGCCGCCTCGTCCTGAGGGCCTGCTTTTATAGACGGAGATTTTTCATGAGCAAAAGACATCGTATTGCGGTTATCGCCGGAGACGGCATCGGCAAGGAGGTCATGCCCGAGGGATTGCGGGTACTTGAGGCTGCAGCGGGAAAGTTCGGCATTGATCTGCACTTTGATCACTTTGATTTTTCGAGCTGGGACTACTTCGAGAAGCACGGCAAGATGCTGCCGGACAACTGGAAGGACCAGATTGGCGGACACGATGCGATTTACTTTGGGGCAGTCGGCTGGCCCGAAAAAATTCCTGATCATGTCTCCCTCTGGGGTTCGCTACTTTTGTTTCGGCGCGAATTTGACCAGTACATCAACCTTCGTCCCGCCCGTCTGATGCCGGGCATCATCGCGCCGGTGGTCCGCAAGGACGGCAGCCGCCGTGAAGCGGGGGAGATCGATTTTTATATCGTGCGTGAAAACACCGAGGGCGAGTACTCAAGCGTAGGGGGACGAGCCTTCGCCGGTACCGAACGCGAGTTTGTGCTCCAGGAATCGGTGTTCACCCGGGTAGGCGTTGACCGGGTCCTCAAGTTTGCCTTTGAATTGGCGCAGTCACGACCAAAGAAGCACTTGACCAGTGCCACCAAGTCCAACGGCATCTCCATCTCAATGCCCTATTGGGATGAGCGGGTGGCCGAAATGGCCAAATCCTATCCCCATGTGCGCCTGGATAAATTTCATATAGACATCCTGACTGCTCACTTTGTGCAAAGGCCTGATTTCTTCGATGTGGTGGTGGCCAGCAACCTCTTCGGCGACATACTCAGTGATCTTGGGCCTGCCTGCACCGGCACGATTGGCATTGCGCCCAGCGCCAACCTCGACCCTGAACGGCGTTTTCCTTCTTTGTTTGAGCCGGTGCATGGTTCAGCGCCAGACATTGCGGGTCGTCTGGTCGCCAACCCCATCGGACAGATCTGGTGCGGTGCAATGATGTTGGAGTTTCTTGGTTACAAGCAGGCGCATGATTCGATCGTTCAGGCCATTGAGACGGTGCTGCAACCGGGCAGTGGCGGGCCACGGACGCCCGACCTTGGCGGTAAGGCCAGCACGGTTGATCTTGGCCGTGCGATTGAGCAAGCGATCTGACGGCAGCCTGACGGAGTCGGGCTCCGGGTTGACGCCATCGGTGCGAATCGGTCTAGAATCCGCGTCCGCCCTGGCTTTGCATGGGGCGGCCCCTGATGCCGGAATCCGAAGCGGGTGAAGGCAAGTCAAGCGATGTGGGTGCGGGGCTATGTGGCTCGCCCGCGCTTGGTGCGGATTGCTTCGGTGCCCCTTAAATCATCACTCCCAATAGCCCCAGGAGCTCAAGTGAACAAAGCTGAACTTATCGAACATATTGCCAGACAAGCCGACATTTCAAAGGCGGCCGCCACCCGCGCGCTTGAATCGACCCTGAATGCCGTCAAGACCACTCTCAAGAAAGGCGGAGAAGTGTCCCTGGTCGGTTTTGGCACTTTTGCCGTCACCAAGCGTGCGCCGCGTACCGGTCGTAACCCGCGCACGGGCGAGACCATTAAAATCAAGTCGGCCAAGGTTCCCAAGTTCCGTCCTGGCAAGGCGCTCAAGGACGCGTTGAACTGAGATGGTTTTTTCAAGTTAAGGTGGGGTGCTTAGCTCAGTTGGTAGAGCGGCGCCCTTACAAGGCGTAGGTCGGCGGTTCGAGCCCGTCAGCACCCACCAGTAACCGGAGAAAAAGGCGAACAGGACGTTCGCCTTTTTTGCGTCACGGGTTTTGTTCAGGCCCGACAATCTGGATTGCCCGCTCTCGATCTGTTCCTCCAGGACCACGACCATGTTTGATTTCATTCGCAAGCACACCAAGATCACGATGGGACTCTTGTTCCTGCTGATCGTGCCTTCATTTGTGTTGCTCGGCCTCAATGACTACGGTCAGCCGGGGGCCAAGAAGGTGGTGGCCGAAGTCGATGGGGGCGAGATCACGCAGGCGGAGTGGGACGCGGCTCATCGTCAGGAAGTCGATCGCCTTCGTGCCGAGATACCGGGCCTGGACATGAAGCTGCTGGATAGCCCGGAGGCCAAGTACTCCACGCTTGAGCGTTTGGTGCGCGAGCGGGTGTTGTCGGTGGCTGCGGAAAAACTCAAGCTGGTCGCAAGCAACCAGAAGTTGGCCGATGAACTGCAATCGAACCCGCAGATCGCCATGCTGCGCAAGCCCGATGGATCGCTCGATATGGATCGGTACAAGCAGTTGCTCAGTGCCCAGGGCATGAGTCCGGAAATGTTCGAGGCCAGCGTCCGTGCCGAAATGTCCACCCGGCAGGTTTTGCTGGGCGTGGTTGGCACCGGCGCAGCGGCGCACGTGGTCGCCGATACAGCCCTGAACGCCTTCTTTGATCGTCGTGAGGTGGCTCTGGCTCGTTTCAAGTCGGCAGATTTCACGAAAGGCCTCGAACCTTCAGCGGCCGATTTGACGCAGTTCCATCAATCCAAGGCAAGCCAGTTCATGGTGCCCGAGCAGGCGAGCGTGCAGTATGTGGTGCTCGAGGCCCAGGCCTTGGGCAGGTCGATTCAGGTCAGCGATGCAGACCTCAAGGCCTACTATGAACAAAATCGTCAGAAGCTCGCAGGCCAGGAAGAGCGGCGGGCCAGTCATATTTTGATCAATGCCCCCAAGGGTGCGGCGGCGGCCGATCGAGAGGCCGCCCGCACTCGTGCCAGTGAATTGTTGGCTCAGGCCCGCAAGGCGCCAGAGTCTTTTGCTGCGCTCGCGCGCAAGCACTCACAAGATGGTGGTTCGGCCGAACGTGGCGGCGATCTCGATTTTTTTGCTCGCGGTGCGATGGTCAAACCGTTTGAGGATGCGGTTTTTGGTCTTGCCAAAGGGCAAATCAGCGACTTGGTGGAAACCGACTTTGGTTTTCACATCATTCGACTGACCGATATCAGGGCTCCCAAGCAGCGCAGTTTTGAGGACATGAGGGAAGAACTGGTTGCCGAGGTGCGCAAGCAGTTGTTGCCCAAGAAGTTTGCAGAAGCGGCTGAGCAATTGAGCAATCTGGTCTATGAGCAGTCCGACAGTCTCAAGCCGGCAGCCGATAAGCTCGGCCTTCAAATTCAGAACGCTGAGCAGGTTGGGCGCAATGGCCAGCCTGGGGGAAAGGGGCCGCTCAATCATCCCAAAGTGTTGGCTGCTCTTTTTTCTGCTGATGCGATCGAGAAGAAGCGCAATACCGAGGCGATTGACGTCGGGTCGGGTGTGTTGGTTGCTGCTCGTATCGTGCAGCACAGCCCGGCGCGTCAGCAGACGCTTGACGAGGCAGGCAGTCAGGTTCGGGCTCAGTGGCTGGCTGATCGCAGCGCCGCGTTGGCGCGCGAAGAGGGCGCCCGTCGCCTCGCACTGTGGGAAAAGCAGCCCGAGCAGGCCAGATTAGCCGAGTCTTTCACGCTCTCGCGTGAGGAGGCCCCTCGGGTTCCCGTGGCTGTTTTTAATGCCGCAATGCGTGCCGATCCTGCGGCCTTGCCGAAATTCAAGGGGGTCGATCTCGGTCCTGAGGGCTACGCGATCGTCAGGATTGATCGGGTGCTGCCTCGAAAGGAGCGTGAGCCAAAGGAACTGGAGCAGGCCCGCGCCCAATACACACAGTGGTGGTCCAACGCAGAGGGGCGGGCCTACTACAAGTTGCTGCAGGAGCGTTACAAGGTCAAGTTTCTGGTCAGCCGACCCGTCGGAGCCAAGGGCTGAGTTCGCGGTAGGGCGAAGGTCTTGCCTGAAGGGCCTGAGCGATCTATCGCGGGCCTTATAATTTCCCTCGACGGTGGCTGTAGCTCAGTTGGTAGAGTCCAGGATTGTGATTCCTGTCGTCGTGGGTTCGAGTCCCATCAGCCACCCCAGAATTCCTTACGAGCCGCAACGAGCGGCTCATCTTTTTTAGAGGATGGGGGCCTACCCCTGACGCTTGCTCTTCTTGGCCGCCTGTGGGGCCGCCATCAGGTGCTGACCCATGGTCTCGAGGTATCGCATCCCCACTGGGCCGATGATCAGGCGTTTGACTCGGCGGTCTCCGCTGACATGCTCCAGATCGAGAAAGGCTTTGTTGCGCAGCCGCATCAGGCGCTTGTGCAGGGTGGCGGGGGATCCCAGGTGGGCCAGTGCGATTGCCTGTCGAACCGTCATGGGGGATCCGACCGCCCATCGAAGGATGATCAGCTCCAGCAGCGCCTTCTCATTGGGGTCCAGCGACTCTTCCTCGTTGAACGTGCGGGCCTTCGTGGCTGTCTGTGCAGCCAAAGCCAGGAAACGCAGGTAAGCGCGGGCGTGGACAGAGGAGATGGCGTCAGCTTCGGGCGTCGTCTGCGCATCGGCCTCAATCACGTTCGATACGATGGCCGGGGGAGGCTCCATGCCGGACTCGCGGGCCCTGCGTCGCTGCTGGCCCGCCTTGCGCGAAGTCGGCTCCTTTGGTTTGCGCGGAGGGCGGACCAATTCCAGCAAGCCGGTGCCTTCGATCATCGATGGATCCATGCTCATGGCACATTCCTTTGTCTAAATCGCTGCAATCTAGTGGTCGATCCAGGGTGGTGCGCCGATTGAACGCAGCACCCCAACCCCAACTGATGCCCCAAATGTGAAACGTCGAGCGGTTGGGTCGACGGGGTTGTCATTTCGTGATCCAAAGCCCCATCGCCCTACCGGTTTAATTCACATTATTTGACATTACTAGGAAGTTTACAACTTTTAAAAATCTATTGACAAGGTCTCAGTCGCGCAGGGGCGCGAGTGCGCCGGCGCCGGCACGGCCTCGCGGGGGCCTGTTCTCTTCAGCTCGATCCTTTTTCGGGGTCGGCTTTGCAAGAGGGGACCGTCTTAGAATCAACCCATGAAAATCTTGATCAGCAATGACGATGGTTACCAAGCGCCGGGCATTGAAGCCCTCCACAGGGCGCTCAGTCGAATTGCCGATGTGGACGTGGTCGCGCCGGAGCACAACAACAGTGCCAAGTCCAATGCGCTGACCTTGCATTCGCCTCTCTATGTGCATACGGCGGCCAATGGCTTCCGTTACGTCAATGGCACCCCCGCCGATAGCGTGCACATCGCATTGACCGGCTTGCTGGGCTACCGCCCCGATCTGGTGGTCTCGGGCATTAACAACGGGGCCAATATGGGCGACGACACGATTTATTCCGGTACTGTGGGCGCTGCCATGGAGGCCTATCTGTTTGGAATCCCGGCGATTGCCTTTTCTCAAACGGAGAAGGGCTGGGCGCATTTAGAGGCGGCTGCGGCCCGGGCTCGTGATCTGGTTGAGCAGTTAAGGCCCGATATCGAGGCCATCGGCAAGGACCCCGATCGGTCCGCCTGGCTGCTCAATGTCAACATTCCGACCCTGCCGGCCGATCAGATCCGCGAGGTCAAGGTGGCGCGTCTTGGGCGCCGGCATGCGGCCGAAAGGGTGATCACCCAAATCAGTCCGCGGGGCGAGACCATGTATTGGATCGGCAGCGCCGGGGCGGCCAAGGATGAGGGGGAGGGCACGGACTTCCACGCCACGCGTCAGGGCCATGTCTCGCTCACGCCCTTGCATATCGATTTGACCGAGCATCAGCGACTGTCCTGGTGGCGTCAGCGCGTGGCCGTATGAGTCGCAAGCCGACGGGTGTTGCTGGGCCTGCGCCTGTGCCCTCGCGACCCGCCTTCCCGGCGCGAATGGCGCCCGGGGGGCCGGCTTTCGGCGCGCAGCCGACCAAGGCGTCGACCCAGTCGATAAGGGGGGGGCAGGCGCCATCTGGGGTTGGCCTGGACTCGCATGCGGTACGAGCCGGTATGGTCAAGAAACTGGCGGCTCAGGCCATTGGTTCGGCGCAGGTGCTGCAGGCAATGAGGCAGGTGGAGCGGCACCGCTTTGTGGATTCAGCCTTGGCCGGTCAAGCCTACGAGGACACGGCCCTGCCGATCGGATTGGGGCAAACGATATCCAAACCGAGCGTCGTGGCTCGCATGCTGGATCTGCTGGTGCAGGGACGGAACTTGCCGCTCGGGCGGGTGTTGGAAATCGGTACCGGCTGTGGTTATCAGGCTGCCTTGTTGTCGCAATTGGCCCAGGAGGTCTACAGCATTGAGCGACTGCGCGGGCTGCACGAGAAAGCCCGTGAGAACTTGCGGACCCTGAGGCTGGCCAATTTGCACCTCTTGCTGGGTGACGGGATGCAGGGCTATCCCCGCGGTGCGCCGTATGCAGCGATCATCGCAGCAGCCGGCGGGCGTGAAGTCCCCGCCTGCTGGACGGAGCAGCTTGCCCCAGGGGGCCGCTTGGTGGCGCCCGTCGAGCGCGCAGACGGTGTGCAAGCCTTGGTCGTTATCGACCACACTCCCTCTGGGTTGAGGCAAGTCGTCCTCGAGTCTGTGCATTTCGTCCCTCTAAAATCGGGCGTGATTTGATTTGGAGGTGGGCCAGGTGAGGACCGTATTTCTGCAAGCGCTTGCGGCGCTTGTCGCAGTTGCTTCCCTTGGGGCCTGTTCCTTTCGTGCGCCCATTCCGGCACCGGTGGAGGATCGCGGGTCTGGGCGGGCATCGGCTCGACCGGTGCCTTCTGTTCCTACGCCGGCGCAGGCCTCCGGTCCGGGCGCGGTAGCACCTGCCGCCGCCCCGGCCCGTCAGACGCCCGCAGCCGATCCGGCCAGGGCCACGCGCGTGCCGGACGGTGCGGGCCCCTGCGTCGGCCCCCAGCCCTGTCCGGCCAGACCCCTGCGCGGCCTCGAAAATGCCGGGAAACCGGGTTTCTACACCGTACAGAAGGGCGACACATTGGTACGGATTGCGCTGGACCACGGTCAAAACTGGCGTGACCTGGTGCGCTGGAATCAGATGGAGAACCCCAATCTGATCGAAGTCGGTGAGGTGCTGCGTGTAGTTCCACCGTCTGATGGGGTGACGGGTCAAGCCCTGGCGCCTGGAGTCAGACCGCCTGCGTCTGCCCCATCGGCGGCCCCCACAGGGGGCTCTGCCACCGCTGCCCCGTCTGCGTCCGCGCCGAGCCCCTCCGCTTCGGGTTCGGCCACTGCAGATGAACTGGCCTGGATATGGCCCGCTCAGGGCACGACGGTGGGCACCTTTGACGAGGCCAAGAACAAGGGGATTGACATTGCGGGCAAGGCGGGCGACCCCGTCTTGGCCGCTGCTGACGGACGGGTGGTTTACGCCGGATCAGGCCTTCGGGGTTACGGCAATCTCATCATCATCAAGCACAACAATACCTACCTGACCGCCTACGCCCACAACCGCAGCCTTCTGGTCAAGGAAGATCAGGCGGTGCGGCAGGGACAGAGGATTGCCGAGATGGGCAGTACCGACTCCGATCAGGTCAAATTGCATTTCGAGATCCGCCGCCAGGGCAAGCCGGTCGATCCGGTGCGTTATCTGCCGCCGAAATGAGCCACTGGCTCTCAATCGGAGCCCGATGCCTTCTCGATTTGCTCGCTCAGCTCGAGCCAGCGTTCTTCCATTTCAATGATGGTTTCATTAAGGGCCTTCAAGAGCCTGCCGTTCTCGGCCAGAACGCTGGTCGAGGAGCTGGAGGCCATCAGTTCCTGTAGGCGCGATTGCTCGACTTGGGCTTGGGCCAAGCTCTCCTCGACCTGACTGAGTTCCTTTTTTAGTGGCCGCAGCATCGCCTGCTGTTGTTGCTGCATCTGCTTGGCCTGCTTGCGCTGCTGTCCTGCCGAAGAGGCCTCCTGTGCGGTACTGCCTCTGGCTTGTTCACGCTGTCGACGTGCCTGATCGAGCAGGTAGCGCTGGTAGTCCTCTAGATCACCATCGAATGGCTTGAGTTCGCCACCAGCCACCAACCAAAATTCGTCGCATACCGAACGCAGCAGGGCGCGGTCATGGCTGACCAGCATCAGGGTTCCCTCGAATTCATTGAGGGCCATCGCCAAGGCTTGACGGGTGGCCAGATCGAGGTGATTGGTCGGCTCGTCAAGCAGCAGCAGGTTGGGACGTTGCCAGACCAACATTGCCAAGACCAGCCGTGCCTTCTCGCCGCCGCTGAGGGTGCCGACCGACTGGTGAATTTTGTCGCCACCGAAATTGAATTGTCCGAGGAAGTTGCGCAGGTCTTGCTCTCGCGCCTCTGCTCCGCCAACCTGGGTGGAGGCGATTTCTCGAGCAAGGCTGATCATGTGTTGCAGCGGATCATCATCGAGCCTGAGCACATCAAGTTCCTGCTGCGCAAAGTAGCCGATCATCAGCCCCTTGCCTTCCACCACTCTTCCGGCCCTTGGAGCCAAAGTGCGCGCGATGGTCTTGATCAGGGTGGACTTACCCTGACCATTGGCTCCCAGAATGCCAATGCGTTGACCGGCCAGGACGGATTGACGGATGTCCCGAACAATCACCCGGTCTGTAGTCCCCGCTCCCGGTGCGCTGGCGTAACCGACGTCGACATCCTGCAGGCTGAGCATGGGGTTGGGCAGGCTCAAGGGCGGCCGAAAGCTGAAAGAAAAATCGGCCTCGGCCAGAACGGGCGCGAGCTTGTCCATGCGTTCCAGGGCCTTGACCCGGCTTTGCGCCTGCTTGGCTTTGGTTGCCTTGGCCTTGAATCGGTCGATGAACTTTTGCAGGTGGGCGATC
This sequence comes from Polaromonas sp., assembly GCA_040381515.1. Lineage (GTDB taxonomy): Bacteria > Pseudomonadota > Gammaproteobacteria > Burkholderiales > Burkholderiaceae_C > Polaromonas. The sequence continues at coordinate 1,051 of JBEIHE010000076.1, read as the reverse complement.
TGCGCTTGCTGTCGCACGTAGGCGGCTGCCTGCAGCGTCATTTTTTCGGCGCGCTGGGCTTCGAACTGACTGTAATGCCCCGAATAGCGATGCAGTTGGGCATTTTCAATGTGCAAGGTGGTCCGCGTGACGGCGTCTAGAAACTCCCGGTCGTGACTGATGACGATGAGGGTGCCGCTGTAACGTTGCAGCCAGTTCTCCAGCCAGACCAGCGCGTCGAGGTCGAGGTGGTTGGTCGGCTCGTCCAGCAGCAGCAGATCGGAGGGGCACATCAGCGCTCGTGCCAGCTGTAAGCGCATGCGCCAGCCCCCAGAGAAGCTCCTGACCGCTTGTTCGAGCTCGTCAACGGCAAAGCCCAGACCAAGAATGAGTGCCTGGGCCCGCGCACGGGCATCATGATCGCCCGCGTCGTGTAGCTGCACAAAAGCCTGAGCGATTCGTTCGCCGTCAGTGCTTTCATGCGCCCGTTGCAGTTCACTGCGTGCGGTCATCAGTCGCTGGTCGCCGGCAATGACGAATTCGGTGGCGCTCTCCGCAGTCTCTGGCATCTCTTGCGATACCTGTGCCAGCTGCCAGTGGGCAGGCAGGCTCAGCTGCCCGCCGTCTTCGTTCAGACTCCCATTGATCAGGGCGAACACACTCGACTTGCCGGCTCCGTTTCGCCCGACCAAACCGACTTTCTCGCCCGGGTTGATAAGAGCGTTTGCACCGTCGAGCAGCAGCCTGCCGCCTCGACGCAGCACCAGATTTTTCAGACTGATCATCGGCCGGCGGCTGCGGGATAAGCGGCCTGCAGTTGCTCGCGCTCCAGAAGCAGCACCTGGTCACTGCCAGCGCTGGTTTCCAGCCACACCGGCGCTAGGTTTGGAAAAGCCCGCTCGAAATGGCCGCGCTCATGTCCAACCTCCAACACCAGCACCGCCTTCTCCCGCATGCGCCAGGCAGCCTCTTGCAGCAAGATCCGGATGAAGTCCATGCCGTCCTCGCCCCCGGCCAGGGCCAGTTCGGGTTCGGCGCGAAACTCCGGCGGTAGGCAGGCCATGCTGGCCGC
>JBEIHE010000075.1:0-14108 GCA_040381515.1 Polaromonas sp. | reverse complement strand
GCCCGGGGCCTGGATGATGCGGTTCAAGCAATTCATGGCCTTCCCCATGCTGGCCACGGTGATTTGGCTCTTGTGGATTCTGGGCCAACAAAGCGGCATTGATGGTGCAGCCGCGATGCTGCTTGTCCTTTTGCTGCTGACCCTGGTGCTCTGGACCCAGGGCCTGCAGGGCAAAAGCCGCATCGCAGGGTCCCTGTTGGCTCTGGGGATGTGGCTGGCGGGGCTGTGGTGGGCCGGACCGCTGATACTGCGTCCACAGACGCTTGCAAGCCCACAGGCTGCGGCCGAGGGTGAGATCTGGCAGCCTTGGCGGACAGGGTCAGTGGAACAGCTCAATGCTCAGGGACGGGCAGTGCTGGTCGATTTCACCGCGGCATGGTGCATCACCTGCCAATACAACAAGCAAACTGCGCTCAAGGACCCTGACTTCCTGGCCGATGCGCGTCATCGCAATCTGGCCCTTTTACGAGCCGACTGGACCCAGCGCGATCCCGCCATTACGGCTGCGCTGCGCGCCCTCGGGCGTTCGGGTGTACCGGTCTACGCCCTCTATGCGCCGGGGCGAGCGCCGATCCTGCTGTCAGAAATCTTGAGTGTGCAGGAGTTGCGGCAGGCCCTGAGCACGCTGTAAATTCGGGTTCACGGGCCGGAACTGGCGGCAAGACAGGCTCGGTTACAAAAACAGCAGGCGCAGACAGCGCCCCAAGGAGACGCCCATGAAAACACAGCCCTGGCAAGGCTCGACCGCCGAACGGGTGAGTTGGATACTGCGCAACTGCCGCCACATCGCCGTGGTCGGGCTTTCGCCCAAACCTCACCGGGCCAGCTTCGATGTGGCGCAGTACATGCAGTCCCGGGGTTATCACATCATCCCGATCAACCCCAACGCCACCGAAGTGCTGGGCCAAAAAGCCTACCCGAGCCTGGGCGAGGCCGCACGGCACGAGCAGATCGATCTGGTCAACTGCTTTCGCAACAGTGAGGACATTGCGCCAGTGGTCGATGAAGCGCTACACATCGGAGTCCGTGCGCTCTGGCTGCAGCTGGGAATCCGCCACGACGACTCCATGCGCAGGGCCATCGAGGCAGGCCTGGTGGCCATTCAGGACCGCTGCCTGAAGATTGATCACAAGGCCGTGGCAGGCGGACAGCTTCAGCAAGACAGCCAGCCCACCGAGGCCTAAGGCCGGTCTGCTCTTGAGTTGCTCGAACTTGTGGCCGGGATAGCCAGCGTCCTCCCAAAAGCCCGGCCACCCATGCGCGTGTGCAAGCGGCAGTCAATCCCAGCGCGGCGCAACCGCGTGCGCGGCGACGGCGCTTGACTCCTGCGGCGGAGATCCGAACGAAACCGGCTCGGCCCCTCGCCCAAATTCCTGCGGAATGCGCACCAAGCCGGGCTCGGCAGTGGTCAACAGACCCAGGCCCAGCGCATCCTTATCGGGCAAACCGGTGCATGGCCCGCGCTGTGCGCGAATCGAGGGGCAGTACCAGGGCCTGGGGCCGCCTGCCTCAGACCCGCCCCCCGGCACCACCAGCAAGCCCGACAGATCCTGCATCCGATAGATCGCCTGCTCCATCACCGCCGCGTCGAACTTCTCACCCATACGAGAGCGGTAATACGACCACATCAGACCCGCACCGGGTGGATTGAATTGACCGGTACGCTGCGAATAAGGCCCGTGTATGCCAATCAGATGCATTTGTCCCGCCTGTGCCTGGGCGAACTGACGTCGCTCGCCCGCCATGAACACGAGCGAACAAGCGGACAAGCAGTGACCCGCGGCCACTGCGGCCAAGCGAAGGTCCTCCGCCCAGGCGGCTATGCGCAGGCTGGTCAAGAGGGCTCCTCCCGGAGAATTGACCAGCACCAGCCGACGCACAGGCGCCTCCTGATGCGAGGCCTTCAACAACAGATCATCGCCCGCCTGAATGGTCCCCGTGACGTAAAGATCCCCACCATCCCGGTAAAGAGTCAAGGCCTGGGCCGCGCAAGCCAACAAGGCTGCGCCTAGAACGAGCGATCTTTTGATCCAGAGTTTTTGTGCATTCATTTGCAAACCGACTGAAGGTTGTTTGCATTTAATGCACATTGTTTACATTTGAGGCGCTTTTTTCAAGTAAAAATTTTTATATTTGATACGTTTCTGAAGACATTTTTGGACTATCGAAAACTAAATTTAACGTTTAATAGTTATAAGAGATGCTGTGTCAACCGAGTCCCCTGGCCAGCAAGAGGCGGGGGCGCTGGGGGCAAGGGCCGGGACAGATACGAAAGCTCATCCGACACCCGATGGGGTAGGCGCAACGGCAGTGCGCTGGACGCCGACAATTCCGGGAGATACTTGAGCTTGAAAAAAATCGCTGACCGACCCAACCGGACCTTATGCAGAACGACTCTTTCCTGCGCGCTTGCCTGCGCCAATCTACCGATCACACGCCCGTATGGCTGATGAGACAGGCCGGGCGCTACCTACCCGAATACTGCGCCACCCGCGCCAAAGCGGGCAGCTTTATGGGCCTGGCCACCAACGTGCAGTACGCCACCGAAGTCACGCTGCAGCCGCTGGATCGATACCCGCTCGACGCGGCCATCCTGTTCTCAGACATCCTGACGGTGCCCGATGCCATGGGCCTGGGTCTGTCCTTCGCACAGGGCGAGGGGCCAAAATTCGAAAAGGTGGTGCGCGAGGAGTCGGCTGTGGCCGCGCTTGCCGTACCCGACATGCACAAGCTGCAGTACGTCTTCGATGCCGTCAGCTCCATCCGAAAAGCACTCAAGGGGCGTGTGCCATTGATCGGCTTTTCAGGCAGCCCCTGGACACTGGCCTGCTACATGGTGGAAGGCGGCGGCAGCGACGACTACCGCCACGTCAAAAGCCTGATGTACGCACGGCCCGACCTGATGCACCGGATTCTGGCGGTCAATGCCGATGCGGTGGCCGCCTACCTCAATGCCCAGATCGAAGCGGGCGCCCAGGCGGTGATGGTCTTTGACAGCTGGGGCGGTGTGCTGGCCGATGGAGCCTTCCAGACCTTCAGCCTGGCCTATACCCGGCGAGTGCTGGCTCAGCTCAAGCGCTCCCACGAGGGTACGGTGGTGCCCCGCATTGTCTTTACCAAGGGCGGCGGCCTTTGGCTCAACGAAATGGCGGACCTGGACTGTGAGGTGATCAGGCTGGACTGGACCGTCAACCTCGGGCACGCACGGGCGCGGCTGGGCGGTCAAGCCGGCGGGCCGGGCAAAGCCCTGCAAGGCAATATCGACCCCAACGTGCTCTTTGCGCCGCCCGAAGCGATTGCCGATCAGGTACGCGGCGTACTTGAGAGTTTTGGCCCCCCGCACACCGACCCTAAGGCAGCGGGACCGACCCATGTCTTCAATCTCGGTCACGGGATCAGCCAGTACACCCCCCCTGAGCATGTGCAGGCGCTGGTTGAAGCGGTGCATTCGCACTCGCGGGCCATGCGAAGGGGCCGTTAAAGCGCGGGCCTGTGCAAGACCGCCCCGCGCTTGACTCTATTGCCGTCGGTCAAGCTCGCAGACCGACGGGTCATCAAAATGGCGCTGCCTCCTCATGAGACAGGTCGCACAGTAATAACTTATGCACAAAATTCGTGCTGCGGTGCGATAACACGCCCAAATCTGACAACGATGAGCTCTACTGTTCCAAGTAATTGTTTTTAAAGGGATTTACTGCTTTGCTGGAAATCCGTGCAAAACAATCAAGCCCTTGATTTTCAAGGCTTGCGGCAGGGTCAATGGCTTCTATCAACAAAGTTATCCACAGCAACACTGGACAATTGTAAAGCCTACGTTAAATCAAGCACTTAGCTGATCTTGCGAAGGTGGAACAGAAAAAATGGCTGAGGCATGAGTTTTTGGCTCGACGTCGTGGTCGCCGCGCCGGCCCACAGTGGCATCCCGGGGCCCCTCACTTATGAAAGTGAGTCTGCGCTCTCACCAGGGCAACTGGTGCGCGTCCCCCTGGGCCGACGTGAAGTGCTTGGGGTGGTATGGGCCGAGCGCAGCGATGCCGGCGGACTGAGCGCTGCTCAGCGCAAAGCGGTGGCGGGTGAGTTGGGCGGGATCAATCCCTTGTCGGCTCACTGGCGATCGCTGATCGCCTTTACCGCCAGCTACTACCAGCGCGCCCTGGGCGAAGTGGCGCTGGCGGCCCTGCCACCGCAGCTGCGTGAACTCGATACGACGGGATTGGCACGTCGCCTCAAGCGCCAAGGCCCACCCTCATCGACTCCCTCGCAGACTGCGCCCGTGAGGCCCGTATTGAGCGGGCAACAGGCCGACGCCCTGCGGGTGTTTGAAACCGCCGATCGTCCAGCCTTGCTCTTCGGAACCACCGGCAGTGGCAAGACCGAGGTCTATTTGCGGGCGGCCGAACAGGTTCTACAGGCCGATGCGCAGGCACAGGTGCTGATCCTGGTGCCCGAGATCAATTTGACACCCCAACTGCAGTCACGGCTGGAGGATCGATTTGCCCACCTGGGCAGCGATGCAGTGGTGGCCTTGCACAGCGCGCTCAGCCCAGCGCAGCGGCTCAAAGGCTGGCTGGCCGCCCACACCGGTCGAGCGCGCCTGGTGCTCGGCACGCGCATGGCCGTGCTCGCCTCCTTGCCGGGGCTGCGGCTGATCGTCGTCGATGAGGAACACGATCCGAGCTACAAGCAACAAGAGGGTGCCCGCTACTCGGCACGCGACCTGGCCATCTACAGGGCCCATCTGGAAAGCGGGGCCACCCAACGAATGGGTTCGCAGGCCCTTGCGTACCGGGTGATGCTGGGATCGGCCACACCGTCACTGGAAAGCTGGCAAGCCTGCCTAAGCGGGCGTTACCTGCGGCTGGACATGCCGGCGCGCGTCGGTTCAACGGCCGGCGCTGCCCATCCCACGGTTCGAGTGCTCGACATGGCCCAGCAGCCCAAGGGGGCGGTGCTGGCCCCGCCGCTGCTCAAGGCCTTGGCAGAGCGCATTGGGCGGGGCGAACAGTCGCTGATTTTTCTGAACCGCCGCGGGTACGCGCCAGTGTTGGCCTGTCATGCCTGTGGCTGGAAAAGCCAATGCCCGCACTGCAGCGCCTATCGCGTCTTTCACAAACTCGACCGCACCCTGCGCTGTCATCACTGCGGCTACACCGATCCAGTGCCGCGGGGCTGCCCGGACTGCGGCAATGTGGACATCACGCCGGTGGGCCGCGGGACCGAGCAATTGGAGGAACAGGTCAGCCACTTGCTGGCCACGCTTGAACGGCCGGACGGCTCGCCGGTGCGGGTCTCGCGCATCGATGCCGACAGCACACGCCTCAAAGGCGCGCTGCAGACACAGCTGGCCCAGGTGCATGCAGGCCATACCGATATCCTGGTGGGCACGCAGATGATCACCAAGGGCCATGACTTTCGCAACATCACACTGGTGGCGGCCCTCAATCCCGATAGTGCACTTTTCTCGAGTGACTTTCGCGCATCCGAGCGCCTGTTTGCGCTGCTGATGCAGGCCGCGGGTCGAGCGGGTCGACAGGCCGGACAAAGCGGCGTTTCCGAGATGTGGGTGCAAACCTTCCACCCCCATCACGCGCTCTTTAGTGCCCTGCAGCGACATGACTACGAAGGCTTTGCCCGAGAGGAGCTGCTGCATCGCCAGGGGGCTGGGCTGCCCCCCTTTAGCCATGTGGCCTTGCTGCGCGCGGAGGCCTCCACCCAGGAACTGGCGCAAGATTTCCTGCGCGCTGCCGCACAAGCGGCCACTACACAAGGTCTGCCCGGTGCCCAGAAAGTGCAGCTTTACCCTGCGGTACCTATGCCGCTGCAAAGATTGGCCAATGTGGAAAGAGCGCAAATGCTGCTGGAGAGCGACTCACGGCCGGCGCTGCAGCAATTCATGGCCGCCTGGCAGCCGCTGCTGGGACAGCTTCGCAACCAGGCGCCCTTTCGCCGTCTGATGCGCTGGGCCCTCGATGTAGACCCGCTAGGCATCTGAGAAGTGAGTCTCCTACCCGCGCTCGCCGCGACCCGAGCGCGAGCTTATAAAAGCCAGGCCACAGCGCCGGAGAAGGTCAGAAAGGCCAGCGCGGTCGACCAGAGGATGATGCGCGCAATGCGCGCCGTGTTGGCCCCAAAACGCTCGGACAGCAGCGACACATTGCTGGCACTCGGCAAGGCCGCCACCAGCGTAGCCGTGGTGAGCGAAAACGCATTGAGGCCGACACCGCTGGCGATTGCCAGCGCGCCCAAGCCAGCCACCAGCAAGGGATGGACGATCAACTTGATCATGACCACCGCCGCCTCTTCCCCCGAGGGCAGCACGGCGCGAGCGGTGCTGGCCATCTGCGAGCGCGCCAGCACCGCACCGATGGTGAACAAGGCCACCGGTGAGGCCGAATCGGCCAGCAGGCCGATGGTCTTCATCAGGGGGGGCAGTGGCTGGAGCTCCAGGCCCGAAGCCAGTGCGCCGAGCAGTACCGCCCAGGGCATGGGATTGGAGAGCACGCCCTTGAGCGCCTGCCCGGCCGCGCGCTCGGCTCCGTGAAGATCCGCACTGTCGAGCCGGGACAGGGCAATGCAGAGCGAGCTGATCAGCACCAAATCGACCAGGATGGTCACAATGGCCGGTCCGGCAGCCTGCACACCCATGAACGCCACCAGCAGCGGCACGCCCATGAATCCAGTGTTGGGGAAAGTGGCCACCAGCGCGCCGAAGGCACTGTCGTTCCAGCTCAGCCCGCGGCTTCGGGCCAGCAGCACCGCCAAGCCGACCACGAGCAAAGCGCACAACAGGTAGAGCAAGGCCAGCCGCACATCGAGCAGCTGCGCCAGCGGCGTGTCGGCGCCAAACCGAAACAGCATGCAAGGCAGCGCGAAGTACAGCACAAAGGCATTGAGCCCGGTGATGGCCGATACCGGCAACAAGCCCAGCCGGGCGGCCATGAAACCGCACAGCACCAAGGCAAAAAAGGGAAAGGTCTGAAGAAGAACAGCGATCACAGTGGGTGTATTTTCGTTGCTCGCGCCGCCCAGCCCCGTGCCCACTGTCTCGCACGCGCAGCAAAGGCCTTCGGCTGCGCCGCCCGAAGGCGTCAGAGCGCCCGCTGCAGCTGGCTATGATGACGCGCTTTGGCTCGCGCTCGAGAGCGCCAGCCGGCCCTTGACACCCATGCACGCCCACACTGCCCGATCCGCCCCGCTTAACCTCGCCCAACTGGAGGCCGTGCACTACATCAAAGGACCCTGTCTCGTTCTGGCCGGCGCAGGCTCGGGCAAGACGCGGGTCATCACGCACAAGATCGGGCACTTGATCCGAACCGGCCTGCCCGCCTCCCAAATTGCCGCGATCACTTTCACCAACAAGGCGGCCGCTGAAATGCGTGAGCGTGCCAAAAGCCTGATCGGTCGGGGAGCGCACGACACCCTGATCTGCACCTTTCACGCGCTGGGCGTGCGCATGCTCAGACAGGACGGCCAAGCGCTGGGCCTCAAACCACAATTCAGCATCCTCGACACCGACGATGTCACCAGCCTGCTCAAGGACTGCGGCGGCACCACCGATGCCGCCACCGCCCGTCAGTGGCAGTGGGCCATCAGCCTGTGGAAGAACCAGGGCCTCAATGCCGAGCGTGCATTGGCACAGGCCGCCGATGACCAACAGGCGACGCTGGCGCGCATCATGGCCCGTTATGAAGAACGCCTGAGCGCCTATCAGGCAGTGGACTTCGATGACCTGATCGGATTGCCGCTTAAATTGCTGCAGCATCACGAAGCGGTGCGCCTGCGTTGGCAGGAGTCGATCGGTCACCTGCTGGTCGATGAGTACCAGGATACCAACGCCACGCAGTACGAACTGCTCAAGCTGCTCATCGGGTCGCAGGGGCGCCTGACCGCAGTGGGCGACGATGACCAGTCCATCTACGGCTGGCGCGGGGCCACGCTGGACAACCTCAAGCGCCTGCCGCAGGACTTTCCGGCGCTCAAGGTCATCAAGCTCGAGCAGAATTACCGATCGACCAGCGCCATCCTGCGCGCGGCCAATCAGGTCATTGGCGCAAACCCCAAGCTCTTTCCCAAAACACTGTTCTCTGAGCTCGGCGAGGGCGAGCCGGTGCGGGTGGTGGACTGCGACAGCGAAGACCACGAGGCTGAGCGTATCGTCGCCCGCATTCAGGGCCTGCGCGCTGGCGACGGGCAGGGCCATCGCGAGTGGAAGGACTTTGCGGTGCTGTACCGGGCCAACCATCAGGCCAAGCCCTTCGAAAAAGCGCTGCGCAAAGCGCAGATCCCGTACAAGGTCTCAGGCGGCCAGAGCTTTTTTGACCGGGCCGAGATCAAGGACCTGTGCGCCTGGCTGCGGCTGCTGTCCAACAATGACGACGACCCGGCTTTTCTGCGCGCCATCGCCAGCCCCAAACGCGGTATTGGACACACCACGCTGGCCGGCCTGGGCGTGTTTGCCAGCCGCTACAAACTCAGTCTGTTCGAGGCCCTGTACAGCCACAGCTTGGGCACCGCACTGCCTGCGAGGGCGGTCGGTTCTTTGCAGGAATTTGGCCGCACCCTCAACGATCTGCAATACCGAGCGCGCCACACGGTCGGCGCCGAAGCAGCCCAGGAATTTCTGCGCGACTGGCTCAAAGACATCGGCTACGAGCAACATCTGTATGACCACGAAGACAGCGAACAGGCCGCAGCCGCACGCTGGTCCAATGTGATGGATTTTTGTGACTGGATGGCCCAGCGCTGCGGAGGACAGGTCGAGGAGGGCGCCGGCCTCACCCTGGCCTCGCCTGGCAAAACACTGTTCGAGGTGGTGCAGACGATTGCCCTGCTTTCCACTCTGAGCGAGCGCGAGGGCGAGCAAAATGTTGTCACCCTCTCCACCTTGCATGCAGCCAAGGGGCTGGAGTGGCCCCATGTCATGCTGGTCGGCTGCATCGAGGGCCTGCTCCCCTTCAAGCCTGATGAGGAAGAAGGAATTGATCAGGCCCTGCGCCTACAGGAAGAACGGCGCCTGATGTATGTAGGGATCACACGGGCCCGGCACACACTGGCGGTCAGCTGGACGCGCCGGCGCAAGAAAGGCCGGGATACTGTGGCGGCCACACCCAGTCGCTTTATTGCGGAAATGGCACTCGACCAGAAAACCACACGGGAAGACCCCCGTGAAAAACTGCGTGCCCTGCGTGAGGAGTTTGCGCGTCGGGTCGCCGAGCAGTCGGCGCAAGGCAAAGCTGCCCTCTGATGAGCCAGAGAGCGCTAGAGCCCCTCAAAGCGCGCCGGCCGTTTCTCGACAAAGGAGGCCATGCCTTCGACAAAATCGGCCGAAGCCGCACACTCACGAAAGAGTCGGGCTTCCAGCTTGAGCTGGGTGTGCAGGTCATTGCGATCGGCCTCGCGAACCAGCCGCTTGAGGCGCGCCATGGCCAAGGGGGCGGACTGCTCGATACGCTGGGCCAGCGCAGCAGTCTGCTCGGCCAGTGCTTCGGGGACCACCACCCGATTGATCAGCCCCATGCGCTGGGCCTCATCAGCCTCCAGCACATCATTGAGCAAGGCGATCTCCATGGCTCTGCGCGCACCCACAGCCCGAACCAGGCCCCAGGATGTGCTGCAGTCGCAGCTGGTACCGATGCGCGGATAGGCAAGGTTAAAGCGCGTGCCGGCTGCGGCAATCACCAGATCACAGGCCAGCGCCACGCCGAGGCCGGCCCCGGCCACCGCGCCGTGCACCGATGCGATGACCGGCGCCGGCAGTTGGGCCAGAATTTCCAGGGCTGGATGCATCTGCTCGATCAGCGCCGAGCTCCCGCCCACCGGATCGGCACGCATCGAGGCGATATCGCCTCCGGCCATAAAGGCGCGTCCCTCGGCACTGATGACGACCACCCGCACCTGCTTGTCCTCAGCCAGCTGGCGACAGCCTTCAAGAAAGGCCCGGGCCAGCGCCAGATCGATCGCGTTGAGCGAGGCAGGGCGATTAAAGCGCAGATGTGCGATACCACCCTGACGCCACAGCCGTACGGGCGCATCTGCTTGAGGGGTGTCAGTGATCATGTAGATCCTTCGTAAGCATCCATCGTGGGGGGACAGGCGCAGCCGTCTCAGGGCAGCACAACGAGCTTGCCCTGGGCGCGCCGCTGCGACAGCTCCAAGATGGCCTGGGGTGCTTGATCCAGGCTGTAGCGACCAGAAATCAGTGGTTTGATCCTGCCCTGTCGCAGCCAGACCACCAGGTCCTGCAAGTCGGTATGGGCGGCCCGCAGCTCGCGGCGAATGAAATCGCCCCAGAACACGCCGACGATTGCGCACCCCTTGAGCAGCACCAGATTCAAGGGCAGGCGTGGAATCTGGCCGTCGGCAAAGCCGACCACGAGATAACGCCCCCGCCAGGCCATGGAACGAAGCGCCGGCTCGGCATAGTCACCGCCAACCGGGTCCATCACCACGTCCACACCTCGTCCCCCGGTGAGCCGCTTGAGTTCGTCACGCAAATTCTGTTGCCGGTAATTGATCACCTCATCGGCTCCCTGGGCACGACAGGTGGCAAGCTTCTCGGCGCTGGAGGCCGCCGCAATGACGCGCGCGCCCAAGGCCTTGGCCAGTTCGATGGTGGCCAGCCCTATGCCGCCGGCAGCGCCCAATACCAGCACGGTTTCACCGGGCTGGAGGGCGGCCCGATCCCGCAGCGCATGCAGACAGGTTCCGTAGGTCAGCAACAGCGAGCCGGCCACCTCGAAGGACAGGCCCTCGGGCATGGCAATCACCTGATCCTGCTTGGCCAACACCTGCTCGGCAAAGCCCCCCCAAATCGTCAGGGCCATGACCTTGTCACCCACCTTGACGCGCTGCACGCCTTCGCCAACCGCCAATACCTCCCCTGCGGTCTCGCCGCCAGGCGAAAACGGAGGCTCGGGCTTGAACTGGTAGAGGTTCTGAACGATCAGGGCATCCGGAAAGTTGACGCCGGCAGCCCGCACCCGCACCACCACCTCGCCCGGGCCGGGCCTGGGGTCGGGCACCTCCTGCACCTGCAGAGTTTCAGGCGGGCCGTAGGCATTGCAAATCAGCGCTTTCATCGGGTCACTCGCTAGAAAGAATCAGGATTTGGCGGGGGGCTGCGCTTGAAAGTACTGCCGCACCACCGATTCGGCCACACAGGCGGGTCGCTCCTGGCCTTCAATCTCCAGGGTGACCTTGAAGGTCATCTGCAGCCCACCGGTGATGTCCTCGATCTGTGTCAACACGAATTGTCCGCGCACCCGGCTGCCCGATATCACCGGACTGGTAAAACGCACCCGGTTCAGGCCGTAATTGATGCCCATCTCGCAAAACGGAAGACTCAGGTGTCGTTCATAGAACTGACCGAGCAACGAGAGCGTTAGAAAGCCGTGCGCAATGGTGTTGCCATAAGGCGACTCAGCGCGAGCCCGAGCCACATCCACATGAATCCACTGAAAGTCCCCGGTGGCCTGGGCAAACAGATCGATGTGGTGCTGAGTGATCTCCACCCAATCAGTGAGGAAAACCTCCTGACCGACACAAGCGCGCAACTGATCGATCGACTGTACAAAACTGCCGGCCCGCGCGGCGGAATCAGAATTCATGCGAATGTCTCCCTGGATACCAAGCTAGCGGCCCTCTGCTCGCGCATCTCACGCTCGAATACTTTGCCATTGGCGTTGCCAAGCAAGGGATGGGACCGCACAGTGTAGGGCGCAGGCCGTTCACCGAGTTCCGCTGAGACCTGGGCCACGTCTGGTTGAGCGCAGTGGCGACGCGGAGAGAAAGCGCTCATAGCTGCGTGCGCGGCAGGTCTTTCGGCCCGAGCAATCTGATCTCCGGGCCGTCCTGCTGGATGTGCAGGTCCAACAAAAGCCAGATCGCCGCCTTCTGCCAATGCAGCCCTGGGTGCAGGGTGGCATAGACGCCGCCGGGCAGGGCCTGCGGCAATACGAACTTCAGGGCGCGCAGGCCGGGCAGCTCGTAGCGCAAGACCGGCCCGGGAACGGCTTGCTGCAGCAAAGGCATCAGGCGTTGGGGCGTGAGGGCGCGGTGCAGTAAATCGTAGGCGGCCTGATCGCGTGCCACCAGCGTCAGATCGAGCAGGTCGCCCTTGTCACCGGCGCGGCCCGCCGCGATATCTCCGACCCTCATGACCGAGTCCAGACAATCTGCGTGGGCACCTGATCGTGCGCCACGAAGCCATCGAGCACTTCGATGCGGGGGCGCCTTTCACTGCGCACGCTGCAGCCTCCAGCCGGGCCCGAGAGCGTCATGGCATAGACCTCGTCTTCGACCCACTGAGCCTGCTCGGCATCGTCACAGCGAGCCGACACATGAACCCGTATTTCCGGCATTGCGCCGTACGGCACCTGCGACAGAGGGCCCAAAACGGAGGCTACGCCCACCAAGTCGACAACAATGTCTTCATCGGCCCAAGCTTGCAAGCGCTGGCGCAGCGCCTGCGCCATCACCTCGGCGCGCGCCACCGCCCCGGCACCGGCCAGGGTGATCTCGCAATCCATGATGAAGCCTGGTCGATCTACAAAGCCGGCCACTTTGAGCGAGGGTGGCGCCCCCTTGGAACGCACCCCGCTCATGCGCACCCGGTTGAGGCCCATCGGCTCAAAGCGAACTCCAGTGAAATCGACCACCAGATCCGGCGTTGCGTAGTGAGAGGGGTCGTGCACCTCGTAGAGCAGTTGCAAGGTACAGGTCAAGGAATCGACGATACCGGGTGAACCCTCGGGCAAACCGATCTCGGCCGAACCGTCGGCCATGACGCGAGCCAAGGGGTAGCCCAGACGGGCGTATTGATCGGCCGTCAGGGGCGGCGGTCCGTCTGCACCGGCGATGGGTTCGTAATTGCCACCGGTCAGCTGGCCACCACACTCAAGCAGATGGCCCACACCAATCGCACCGGCCAGCGCTTCCTCTCCAGGCTGCAAGCGATCGCGCGCCACCGCCGAGAAGAGGGCTGAGTCGGCCACCCGGCCGGTCACCACCACATCAGCACCCTGCGCCAAGGCATCGGCCAGGGGATGACAGCCCAGATAGGCATGGGCGCCCAGCAGGGGGGCGCCTGGCTCGCGAACCCAGCGAACCTTATCCGTGCGGTCAGAAACATCGTCGCCCACAATGGCCGCTACCCGCAAACCGCCCAGGCCGAGCTCGCGCGCCAGCCGTGCAATCTGCTCTGCGGCAGCCACCGGGTTGGCGGCACCCAGATTGCTAACGATGCGGCAGCCCTTTTCGCGAGCCACCGGCAACAAGGGCGCCAGCCGCCGCCTCAGGCGAGGATCGAAGCCGGCTTGCGGATTTTCACGTCGGGCCCGAATAGCCGGTACCAGGGTACGCTCAGCCAGACACTCCAGTACCACCGCATCGACTCCGGCTCGAGCCAGCGTGACCGCCGGATCGACACGATCACCGGCAAATCCTGCTCCTGCCCCCAACACGCAAACCGGTTTTTCCATCACAGACCCGTGTAAGAGCGTTGCAAAACTACGTTCCAGTCAGTGGGACACACGAGACAGCCCAATCGGTCACAAAGAAATTTGACAGCCATCGCGCAGCCCCAAAAAATTCCCTGCGAGCAAAACGACGCCGACTCGCCCCACCTTGTGACAGGCCATGGGAATCCGGGAGCCAAAAAACAAAACGCCCAACCGAATCTTACGACTGGGTTGGGCGCGTTGCCGGCTGTAAGAGCCTGACGATGTCCTACTTTCACACGGGAGTCCGCACTATCATCGGCGCTAAGTCGTTTCACTGTCCTGTTCGGGATGGGAAGGAGTGGTACCAACTTGCTATGGTCATCAGGCATAAAGGGTTGGCAACCTGCGCATGGCAAGTCACCAGATTCATAGAGCTGTATCAGCTTGATTCAGAGAGGGCGTGCTTCAAACACACCGGTTTTTTTGACTGCGTCACTTGGCATAACAACCCTGACGACTTCAAGAATCATCAAAGTTATAGGGTCAAGCCGCACGAGCAATTAGTATCAGTTAGCTTAACGCATTACTGCGCTTCCACACCTGACCTATCAACGTCCTGGTCTTGAACGACTCTTTAGGGGGCTCAAGGCCCCGGCAGATCTCATCTTG
>JBEIHE010000074.1:0-14124 GCA_040381515.1 Polaromonas sp. | reverse complement strand
GGCTTGGCTGCGGGCTTGGCTGCGGGCTTGGCTGCGGGCTTAGCTGCGGGCTTAGCTGCGGGCTTAGCTGCGGGCTTAGCTGCGGGCTTAGCTGCGGGCTTGGAGGAACCCTTCTTGGCCACAGGTTTGGCGGCAGCCTTGGGTTTGACCGCGGCGGCCTTGGCAGGTTTAACGGACTTGGCTGACTTCTTGACAGCCGGTCGCGAACCAGCAGCCTGCGGATGAGCAGCCGAAGAAGAACGGCCAGAACCGAGGTTCGGCCTCTCGGATGGAACGGGAGCTATCAAGGGCAGTCTCCTGTGCAATCGACCTGTGTACGGCTCAAGGGCGTTGGCCCAAGCCCTGCGACCCGCCGCTTGGCTGTTGCCGCAGAGGGCACACGATACCGCAGTTTTTGCTCATGCACAGGCAGCCTTTCTTTGGAATCATTTGCTGGCCTCAGCGCCCGGGTTTCCCCTCATGAACCCGCGCTAACGGGTCAATAAGCGCCGGGGGGCTGATTGCGGCGGGCGATTGTAGCGGCGAGTTGGCCTAGCCGCTCAGACCAGACACTGCTCGAGCCCCTGCAGAAAAATGTCGCGAGGCAAGTCAATGCCGATGAACACCATCTTGCTCTGGCGAACCTCTCCCTCAGCCCAGGCCGGCCCCAAGTCGCTGCCCATGAGCTGATGGACGCCCTGAAAAATCACCTTCGAGGCCGTCCCCTCCATATGCAGCACGCCCTTGTAGCGGAGCATGCGCGGCCCGTAGATGTTGACCACCGCCCCCAAAAAATCTTCAAGCTTGGCCGGATTGAAGGGTCGGTCGGCCCGAAAAACAAAGCTCTTTACGTCGTCATCGTGGTGATGATGGTGCGCATGCGAGGGATGATCGCAGTGCTCGTCGTGATCGTGATGGTCGTGGTGGTCATGGCTAGAGTCAGAGAGAAAGCCGGGGTCGATATCGAGCTTGGCATTAAGGTTAAAGCCACGCAGATCAAACACTTCCTGCACCGGGACCTGACCAAAATGCACAGTGCGCTGCGGTGCCCGAGGGTTCATGTGCCCGATTCGATGCTGCAACGCCTCCAGTTCGTCTGCGCTGACCAGATCGCTCTTGCTGATGAAAATCTGATCGGCAAAGCCGATCTGTCGCCGCGCCTCTTGCCTGTCATTGAGCTGCGCCTGGGCGTGTTTGGCATCCACCAGAGTCACGATGGCATCGAGCAGAAATTGCTCGGCGATCTCCTCGTCCATGAAAAAGGTCTGGGCCACCGGGCCGGGATCGGCCAGGCCGGTAGTCTCCACCACCACACGATCGAAATCGAGCAAGCCCTTGCGTCGCTTGGCCCCCAGCAGTTGCAAGGTGGCGCGAAGGTCCTCTCGAATGGTGCAGCAGATGCAGCCGTTGCTCCTCTGAACAATGGTTTCCTCGGTATCGCTGACCAGAATTTCGTTATCGATGTTCTCTTCACCAAACTCGTTCTCGATAACAGCGATCTTGCGGCCGTGGGTTTCGGTCAACACACGCTTGAGCAAGGTGGTCTTGCCCGAGCCCAGGAAGCCGGTGAGGATAGTGACAGGAATGAGGCTCATGTCTGAACGAGGTAAAAGGGCGAAAGCCTGCAAGTTTAGGCCCGGCCGCACCGATCGTCTGTCCGTCGCCGGCAAACCGGCTTCAGACTTTGCGCACCAGCACCAGGCCCTTGAGGTATTCCCCCTCAGGAAAACAGACGGTCAAGGGATGATCGGGAGCGCCTGAGAGTCTCTCGCTGATGAAGGCATCCACGCCGGCATCGATGCCCGCAGAAGCGACGATCTTATGAAAGAGGTCAACGCTGATACCCCCCGAGCAGGAGAAGGTGAACAACACCCCGCCGGGCACGAGTAACTGCAGCGCCAGACGATTGATGTCCTTGTAAGCTCGGGCCGCCCGCTCGGCATGGGCGGCGGTCGGCGCGAACTTGGGCGGATCGAGGACGATCGCATCAAAGCGTCGGCCCTGCTGCAAAAACTGGCGCAGGCTGGCATTGACATCGGCATCGAGCATCTCGGTGCGCGACTCGTCCAAGCCGTTGAGTCGGACATTGGCACGCGCCTGCTCAAGCGCCGGCGCGGACGAATCAATGGAGCTCACAAATCCCGCGCCCCCGGCCAAGGCAGCGACGGTAAAGCCGCCGGTGTAACTGAAGCAGTTGAGCACCTGAGCGAAGCGACGCCGCTGGGTCCACTGATAAAACAGATGACGGTTGTCGCGCTGGTCCAGATAGAAACCGGTCTTGTGTCCGCGCGCGATATCGAGCCCGAGACGCCATTCGTGCTCCTGTATGACCCTTTCGCTGGGGCCATCACCAGCCAGCCAGCCGCTGACTTCAGGCAGGCCTTCGAGCGAGCGCACGCTGCCATCGGACCTCTCGTAAAGCCGGGTCAAGCCGGTCTGGGCGAGCAAAGCCTTGCACAGCAGCGGCTTGAAGCGCTCCGCTCCGCAGGACGTCATTTGCGCCACCAGCGTATCGCCATAGCGATCGACCACCAGACCGGGCAAGCCGTCAGACTCGCCATGAATCAGGCGCAAGGCGTCGCTTTCAATGCGCCAGAGCGATCGGGCCTGAATCGCCCGGGCCACGCGCCGAGAGAAGAAATCGGCATCGATGCGCTCGGCCTCTTGAAAACTCCAGACCCGGGCTCGGATGCGTGAACTGGGGCTGTATGCGGCCCAGGCCAAAAAAACGCCCTCGTGCGATTCCACCCTGACCGTCTCGCCGCTGTCGGCACTGCCCCTGGCTACCGCGCCCTCAAAAATCCACGGGTGTCCCCTGAGCAGGGACTTTTCCTTGCCAGGACGCAGGCGAATCACTTTCATGTGCGAATTGTCGCTTGCCCTGCCAGCTCTTCGGGTCTGGCCCTCGAAGGTCTTGTTCAACACCTCATCGCGCTGAGAGCGACGCCCCCACGCCCCCGTCTACTGGCCGAGACCTTGTGGGAGCCGTACCCTCCGGGCGCCGACTCAAGAGCTTGGCTTCTTTGCTTGTGCGCGGGGATGCGCTGCGTCGTACACCTTGGCCAGATGCTGAAAGTCAAGGCGGGTGTAAACCTGAGTGGTGCTGATGTTGGCATGACCGAGCAGTTCCTGCACCGCACGCAAGTCACCGCTGGACTGCAGCACATGACTGGCAAAAGAATGGCGCAGCATGTGCGGATGCACCGCAGAAGCGAGTCCGGCAGCCAAGGATCGCCGCTTGAGCCGCGCTTGCATCTGACGGGCTGAAAGTCGTCGGCCTTGACGCGTGATGAAGAGGGCCGCATCGGGTTCACCAATGCCCTCCATCCAGCGCTGCCTCACCTCTAGCCAGGCCTGCAAAGCCCGCAAGGCGGGCCGCCCCACCGGTACGCTGCGGCGCTTATCCCCCTTGCCCCACACATGGGCCTGTGCCTCCTGCAGATCAATCCAACCGCGGGCCCGCACGCTCGCTTGCGCATCGAGAGCCGCCACCTCGCCGATGCGCAGGCCGCAACCGTAGAGCAGCTCGGTCAGGCATTGATCACGCAAGCGCAGCTCCGGCGAGACTCCTTCGTCCTCAAAGCCGGCCAGTTGCACCGCCTCCTCAACGCCCAAGGCCTTGGGCAGGGGCTTGGCCGGCTTGGGCGCGCGCACGCTCTGCACCGGATTGACGGCCACCAGGTTCTCGCGGCCCAGCCATTTGTAGAAGCCGCGCCAGCCCGAGAGGATCAGTGCGATACCCCTGGCACTGCGTCCGCGGCTGTGCATCTGGGCCACCCAAGCCCGCAAATGATGTGAAGACACCTGCTCGAGCACCAAGCCTTCGCGCCCGGCCAACTGTTGAAGCTTGCTGAGGTCTTGTGCGTACAGCAGCTGGGTGCGTTGCGCCAGACGCTTTTGCACCCGTACATAGTCGAGATAGCGATCGACCAGCAACTGCGAGGGCCGATCCGCCAACTCGGTCGCCTGCTCGCTCATCGGGCTTCAATCCGTGCGGACAGCCGGCACCGTGGCCCGCAACCGCGAGAGCGCAGCGCTGGCCAACTCCCCAATCCGCTGCAGAAAGTCGGTCGCCATATCGCTCTGAAAGCGATCGCGGTCGGAGGAGGCCAGCACCAGCGCGCCAAAGGCCTGGGGCGCCGCGCCCGCACGCAGGGCGATGACGGCCATGGATTGCACGCTCGACGCGTCATCGAGCCAGCGCACCGTCTCCATGCCAGTGTTGGGGCCACAGTAGGGACGGCTCAAGGACGAGACAAAAGCCCTGACCTCTTCGCTCACACCCCGAGCAAAAGCATGATGGGCGTGCGCCTCGTCAATTGCCCAGACCCGAATCGCCGCCTGGGGAATCAGGAACTGCTTTTGCAGCTCGGCGGTGATCACCGATGGAATGTCCTGCGGTTGAGCGGCCAGCAGCAACTGCCGAGTCCAGTGCTGCATCTTCTCGGCGATGGCGCTGTTGTCCTGACCGTGGCGGACCATCTCAATGACCCGCTGTTCCAGCGACTTGATCTTCTCACGCAGCAGCTGGGCCTGCCTCTCCTGCAGGCTCACCGCACGCTGACCGTGACCGCTGGAGAGTTGAACCGCGGCCAAGAGGGCCGCATTGCGCTCGAAGAAGTCTGGCGTATTCACCAGAAAATTGGCGATTTCCTCTTCGGTGATTGGATGCACGGCGGCCGGTTCGGGTGTAGTCATGGGCCGCCATTGTCTACGGTTTGAATGCAGCGTCCAAGACCCCCAGGGTGGGCCCGGTGCATTCGCCCGGCCTCACAAACGGTCAGGCAATTCGATCTCGCCCTCAAAGACCCGGGTGGCCGGCCCGCTCATCAAGACCGGTGCCTGGGGATCGCGCAGGCCCTGCCACTCGATATGCAAGGGTCCACCGCGGGTCTGCACTTGGACCACCGGGT
Source organism: Polaromonas sp. (assembly GCA_040381515.1). Classification (GTDB taxonomy): domain Bacteria; phylum Pseudomonadota; class Gammaproteobacteria; order Burkholderiales; family Burkholderiaceae_C; genus Polaromonas. The sequence continues at coordinate 9,232 of JBEIHE010000074.1, read as the reverse complement.
CCAACAAGCCCTGTGCGATGCCCAGCACCGCTGCTGCACAAGCGCCGGTCCCGCAGGCGAGGGTTTCGCCGACCCCACGCTCATAAACGCGCAGCCGCAACTCATTGCGGGCGATGACCTGTGCGAAACCTGCATTGACCCGCTGCGCAAAGCGCCGATGCGACTCGATCTTCGGGCCCCACTGCAGCACCGGGGCCGTATCCACATCTGCGACCCAGGTCACCGCATGGGGGTTGCCCATGGACAACACGCCCACCTGGACCTCAGCCGCATCACCCAGATCGAGCGGCCAGGTCTGGCTGGCACCGGCCGGCTGCGGCTTCAAGCCAGTGGTGTCAAACGGCACGCTGGCGGGATCAAACACGGGCCGCCCCATGTCCACCTGAACCCGTCCATCCTCCAGCAAGCGCAGCTCCAGTACACGGTTGAGGGTCTGCACGCGCACCGTAGAACGCTGGGTCAGCCCTCGATCATGGACAAATCGCACAAAGCAACGCGCCCCATTGCCGCAATGCTCCACCTCGCCGCCGTCCGCGTTGTGAATGACATAGGCGAAATCGACCCCGACGGCCCCGGGCGCGGGCGAGCGTACGCTGAGGATCTGGTCGGCGCCGACCCCAAAATGCCGGTCGGCCAGCCAGCGGTAGTGCGCGGGCGTCAACCCGAACACGCCACAGGTTTCGTCCAGCACGACAAAGTCGTTACCGGCACCCTGCATTTTGGTAAAGGCAATCCGCATTCTCGGATTATCGTGCGTGACAGCGGCCCAACGGATGCAAGCCCGCTTGACTTACCATCAGGCCCACACCTTCACACGCCCAATCCGATGCCACGTCTCTCGCAACTGATCTATCCCCAGCGTGAACCCGCCCCATTGAAGGCGGCGGCCACTGTGATCCTGATGCGCGAGACGGCGCAGGGGCCAGAGGTTCTCATGACCCGGCGGTCACAGCAGGCCAGTTTTGCGCCGGGCGCCTTCGTCTTTCCGGGCGGCGGCATCGACCCGCTGGACGGCAGCGCGCAGGCGCATGCGCGCTGCAGCAAGCGCCCCGACCAGGATGCCCAAGCCCTGACCCAGGCCCTGGCGGCCATACGCGAGAGCTTCGAGGAATTGGGCATTCTGCTGGCGCGCCGTCCGGACGGCCAGCACGCCACAGCGGCTGACATTGAGACCCTGGACCGGCAACAGCCCTTCTTGGCGCAGTGCCAGGCCCTGGGACTGGTGCCGGCCGCCGACGAAGTCTGGCAACTGGCGCACTGGATCACCGATCGCGACATGCCCAAGCGCTTTGATGTGCCTTTTCTGGTGGCGCGCATGCCAGAGGGACAGGAACCGGTGGCCGATGAAAGCGAACAATTCGAGCCGGTGTGGGTGCGGCCCGCCGAGGCGCTGGCCCGCCATGCGGCCGGCACGATGTTCATGATTTTTCCGACCGTCCGCACCCTGCAGCGCCTGCAGGCTTACCCCAGCGTGGAGGCCGTGCTGCAGGCCTGTGCCGGTGGGCCGATATGGACCTCCTGCCCGCGAGCCGGAGTGCTGCAAGGCCATCAGGCACGCTACATGGAACACGAGTCGCCCTATGGTGAGCTCGAAATGACCTGCCCGGACGGCCAGATGGTGCACACGCTGGACTGGCAGACCGAGCGCCCCGTACCCCTGCTCAAGAACCTGATGCGACTGACCGCGCCCAATCCGGGGGTGATGACCGGGCCGGGGACCAACAGCTATCTGGTGGGCGACCCGGACACTGGCTATATCTGCATCGATCCCGGCCCCAGCGATGCACAGCACCTGCAGACCCTGTGGCAGGCCGCTGGCGGCGACATTCGATTCATCGTTTGCACGCACTCGCATCCTGACCATTCACCCGGCGCCAAGCCCCTGCAGGCCCTGTGCAAAAACAAGCCCCCGATTCTGGGCCTGTCCTCGCTTCCAACCGCACGCGCGGCCAGCGAATTCACGCCCGATCGCGAACTCGCCCACGGCGAGCGCCTTGTGCTCGGCCAAGGCGAGCACACCCACACCCTGCGAGCGCTTCACACGCCGGGCCATGCGGCCAACCATGTCTGCTTGGTGCTGGAGGAAGACGGTCTGCTCTTTAGCGGTGACCACATCCTCAATGGCAGCACCACCGTGGTCGATCCGCCTGACGGCAACATGAACAACTACCTGGACTCGCTGGACCTGCTGGCCCGCGCCTGCGCAGAGCACGCGATCGGCTTTATCGCCCCCGCTCACGGCTATGTGCTGGGCGATGCGCCCGGAGCCATTGCGCGCCTGAAAGCCCACCGCTTGCAGCGCGAGGCCAAGGTGCTCAAAGTGATGCAGGCGCAGCCCGACGGCAGCATGGACGACTGGGTCAAACTGGCCTACGACGATGTTGACCCACGCATCTGGCCGGTGGCCAAGCGCTCGCTGCTGGCCCATGTGGAGCGCATCCAAAGTTTGGGTGGATTCAATCTCTGAGACAGGCTCTCAGGGCAACAGGCGCAGCAGATGGCCGGGCTCGGCCCCGCGCACCGACTGAAGCGCCACTGCGCCATCCAGAGTGACCAGACAGCCCTGCTGATGCACCGCCAGCGCCAGCAGGTAGGCATCGGTCAGCTGCCGGTGACCCAACACGTGCTTGGGATTGAGGATGTCGGTCTGCACCAGGCTCAGGGCATCGGGCCAGAACCGGTGATGGGCGCTGGCGCACAAGGTCTGCAACTGGACCAGCACCTGCGTCACCGGGCGTGCGCCTGGATAAGCAGGCGCGCTCATGATGCGCAGGGCGCCGTTTTGCGTCAGCGGGCAACTGGCCCAGCCCTGGGCGGCGTGCTCGAGGAACCAGTGTGCGGCCAGCGCATGGTGCTCATGACGGCCGTCGCACAGGGCGATCAGCACGTTCACGTCGAGCAGACTGATGCGCCGGCCGGCCGGCGCCGCGACCAAGCGGTAGGCGGCAGAGGTTTCACGAACAACAGGCATGCGCCGACTCAGGCTCAGACGCCTTCGGCTTCCCGCAAGACATCGATCTGCGCCTGCGTCACCACAGCCACCTCAGGCGCCCAATAGGGCACCAGCCCCAAGGCAGCCAATTGCGCATCCATCGCACCGGGCCGAAGATCAGCAGCCTGCCCAGTCGGCGCCTGCAAGGACTGCCTGGCCAATTCAGAGAGTACTTCGCCGACGCTGCGTCCCTGGCGGCGCGCAAGGCTTTTGACGGCATAAAGCACGTCGTCGTCGATGCTCAAGGTGGTACGCATGAAAACTGCTGTCCGAATTGATGCGTGATGTTTAATGCCCGCATGGTAGAAAAAAGTTCAAAACTTGTCAAATGGCCGTTGGACCAGCGCCCGATTGGGCCCCGCAGACCGCCACTGGATCGCGACGCATGCGCCGCCGTGTGCGAGCGATCTGCATCAAGGACGAAGATGGGCGGACAGGCTAGGGGCCGAGGTAGCCCTGTGCCACGGCAGTCCGCGCAGCGACGTCGAATACCTGCTCGAAACGCCAGTCGGTCAAGCGGCTCGTCTGGCCACTGAGGAAGAAATCGAGATGCGCGCTACGCGATCGCAGAGCATTTCGCTGGCCACTGGACCTGTCAGCTGCTGAGCGTGCCCTACGATCACGAAGCCATGGCCCAACTGGCCGAAAAGCGCGGTCGGTCCGACTGGGCCCACGCCCTGCGCACCGGACGCATGCTGCGCCAGGTTGAATAAAAGTGTGAAGCGCGCCGATAGGCCGGATTCTGTGCAACGGTTCCCTTTCGGGCCCCGCCGTGACCGCCATTCATCTGGGCCGGGGGTCACCCACCCGGCTCGGTGCCACCTACCCGCCAGCTCCGCGGAACCACATCAACGCTGGCCTACTTGGTGTTGCTGCGCGTAGAGATTGCCCGTTTCACCCGGACCAAACCGGCTCGTCTCTGTTGCTCTGATCCTCACCTTGCGGTGGAGAGGTGTTGCCTCCTACGCCGTCCTGTGCAGTCCGGACCTTCCTCCAGTGCCTGGTTTCCCAGCTTGCACCAGCGGCGGTCTAGCGTGCTTCACGGCCCTGATTATCCTGCCTGCATGCGGCGCGGCGAGCATCAAGCCCCCATCGCCGCGAGGGCGCGGCTCCTACATATGGATCCGCATCGGTCGAACCGGCTTGTAGGAGCGCCGCCTCGGCGCGATGGCCGATCACCGCCAGGGCGCGGCTCCCACACGCAGCTATCGCCGCGCAAGCGCAGCTCCCACGGCTGATGCCTGGCGCTAGGCGCGGCTCCTACAATGACGACCTGATCCGGAAAACAGATCCCCATGCTTGCCTTGACTGAGCTCAAGCTGCCGCTCGACCATGAGGCGGCCGCGCTGCCAACGCTGATTGCCCGCACCCTGGAGGTGCCGGTTGAGGCGCTGCGCAAAGTCCACATCCACAAGCGCAGCTACGATGCGCGCCGCCATGTGCTCAGCCTGGTCTACATCGCCCATGTCGAGCTCGACCCCGCCCTCGAGCAAACGCTGCTGCAGACCTTCAAGAGCCATCCGCACATCGGACCGGCACCCGACCTGGACTACCGCGCCCCGGTTCGCGCGCCCTCCGATTGGGCCGAGCGGCCGGTGGTCATTGGCATGGGCCCTTGCGGCTTGTTTGCCGCCCTGCTGCTGGCCCAAATGGGTTTTGCGCCCATCGTCATTGAGCGCGGCAAGGCCGTGCGCGAGCGCACCCGCGACACCTGGGGCCTGTGGCGCAAGAACACCCTGAACCCGGAATCGAATGTGCAGTTTGGCGAAGGCGGCGCCGGCACGTTTTCTGACGGCAAGCTCTACAGCCAGATCAAGGACCCACGACACCTGGGCCGCAAGGTGATGCGCGAATTTGTGCAGGCCGGTGCACCCGAGGACATCTTGCAGATCAATCGGCCGCATATCGGCACCTTCAAGCTGGTCAAGGTGGTGGAAAACATGCGCGAGCAGATCATCGCCCTGGGCGGCGAGGTGCGGTTTGAGGAGCGCGTCTGCGATCTGCTGATCGACGAGGGCCCGAAGCGCCAGCTGCGCGGCTTGTGCATTGAAAAACTGCGCGATGGCAGCCGCTATGAGCTGGCCGCCCGCCATGTGGTGATGGCGCTGGGCCACAGCTCTCGCGATACCTTCGAGATGCTGCACACCCGCGGCGTGTACATGCAGGCCAAGCCCTTCTCGGTGGGCTTTCGTATCGAACACCCGCAAGGCATGATCGACCGGGCTCGGCTGGGTCCGCACGCGGGTCATCCACTGCTCGGCGCGGCCGACTACAAACTGGTGCACCACGCCGGTAACGGCCGCTCGGTCTACAGTTTCTGCATGTGCCCGGGCGGCACCGTGGTGGCCGCCACCAGCGAGGTGGGCCGGGTGGTGACCAATGGCATGAGCCAGTATTCGCGCAACGAGCGCAATGCGAATGCGGGCATTGTGGTGGGCATCGCGCCGAAAGACTACGCCGCTTTTGCGCCGGGCCCGATGCCTGGTGGTGCGGTCCACCCGCTGGCAGGCATGGCTTTCCAGCGGCAGCTTGAATCGCAAGCCTTCGAGCTGGGCGGGCGCACCTACGAGGCACCCGGCCAACTGGTGGGCGATTTCCTGGCTGGCCGCCCCTCGACCGCCTTCGGCGAAGTGCTGCCTTCCTACAAACCGGGCGTGCACCTGACCGATCTGGCCGCCGCCCTGCCCGACTACGCCATTACCGCGATACGCGAGGCCCTGCCCGCCTTCGGGCGCAAGATCCGCGGCTTTGACCGGCCCGATGCGGTCTTTACAGGCGTGGAAACGCGCACCTCCTCGCCACTGCGCATCGAACGTGGGCGGGATTTTCAGAGCCTAAACACCGCCGGTCTTTACCCGGCCGGTGAAGGCGCCGGTTACGCGGGTGGCATTTTGTCGGCCGGGGTCGACGGCATTGAAGTGGCCGAAGCGGTGGCGCGCAGCCTCATGCACGAGCCAGTCACCGCCTAAGGCGACTGCCCTGCTTGCTAAACTGACCCGAGGGCCGATACGGCCGGGGGAGATGACGCATGAACCAGGACCGCAAAGGCCGCATCGAGTGGACGCGCAGCGATTTTTCTCGCGTCCCCTATGCAGTCTTCACCGACCCTGAGATCTATCAACAGGAAAACGAAAAGATCTTCCGGGGCCCGGTGTGGAACTACCTGTGCCACGAATCCGAAGTGCCGCAAATTGGCGATTTCGTCAGCACCTGGGTCGGCGAGACGCGAGTGGTGGTCACGCATGCTCGGGACGACAGCTTTCATGCTTTTGAAAACTCCTGCGCGCATCGCGGCGCGCAGATCGTCACCGCGGTGCGGGGCAACGCGCAACGCTTTTCCTGCCCTTACCACCTCTGGACCTACAACTTGAGCGGCGAACTCACCGGTGGGCCCATGGCGTCGGGCGTCAAGGGCAAGGGCGGCATGCCGCCTTGCTTCGAAAAGAAAGACCACGGCCTCAAGACGATGCGGGTGGACTGTTACGGCGGGCTGATCTTTGGCACCTTCAGCGATGAGGCGCCGCCACTGCAGCAGTTTCTGGGGCCGCACAGCCTATCGCAAATTGACCGCCTGCTGGTGCAGCGCAAACCCAAGGTGCTGGGTTATCTGCGCCAGCGCATCCCGGGTAACTGGAAGCTCTACAACGAAAACGTGCGCGACCCGTATCACGGCTCGCTGCTGCATCAGTTTCAGGTGTCCTTTGGCTTGCAGCAACCCACCATGAAGGGCGGCATCAAGCTTGACGCCGAGCGCAAGAACACCTGGAACCATTCCATCCTGAGTGCCGAAGACAAGGACAACCAGGCCATCGTGGCCCAGGCCTACGAAGGCACCGGCAAATACAACCCGAACATGCGCATGGCCGACCCGGCGCTCACGCAAGTGCCGCTGGACTTGGGCGACGGCTACAAGACCACCATCTTGTCGATCTTTCCCTCTCTGGTGGTGGCCCAGGTGGACAACACCTATGCCATCCGGCACCTTCGGCCCAAGGGCCCGGACCTGGTGGAACTGCACCTGACCTATCTGGGCTTTGAGTCGGATACGCCCGAGATGACCCAGGACAAAATGCTGACCGCCAACTTCATCGGCCCGGCCGGCTACATCTCGCTGGAAGACGGCGAGGCCCTGCGTCTGGTCCAGCAAGGCATACGCCACCGCCACCCCGGGGGCAGCGAGGTACTGGAGATGGGCGGCGTCGGGCCGATTGAGGACACCGACTACCTGTCGCAGGAAATTTCTATCCGCGGCTTTTGGTCTTTTTATCACCGCATCATGGGGCTGCCGGGCGCGCAGGTAAGTGTATGAACGCGCCCTCTGATCCCCACGACCTGAACCTGTGGATGCAGGTCAGTCAGTTTTTCTATCGCTACGCCGATCTGCTGGACCGCGAGCAGTTTGACGGCTGGGTAGAGCTGTTCGACCGGGACACCTGCCGCTATGAAGTGCTCTCACGCGAGAACCGCGATCTGGGCCTGAGCCTGCCCATCATGGGCTGCTTTAGCCACGGCATGGTGCAAGACCGGGTAGCCATGCTGGCCAAGGGCGTGCTTACCTACCGGCGCGACAAGCTGCTGCGGCAGGTGAGTAACGTAAAAGTGTTGTCCTGCACTGATACTTCAGTCAAGGCCCGCGCCCATCTGGTGGTCTACCAATCCAGCGAGGAAGGCGTTTCATCGCTGTACATGGTGGCCCGCTACGAGCTCGAACTGCTCAGGCAAGAGCAGGCTTTAAAGATTAGCCGCATGGCAGTGGTGGTCGACTCCTTCGGCATCGACACCATGCTGGCCGTGCCTTTGTGAGGGCCGAGATCCTCGCTGCACTCCAGTAAGCAACTGCTTCAGTCGCAGCGCCTGATGCTGGGCTTGCGCCTGCACTAACTCGCAGCCAGATCTGGATTGCCGAGCAGTCAGGCCCCAGCAAACAGATCTTTACTCGTCAGCCTTCTGAGTTTGACCGCAGCTGCGCAGGCAAGCGCAACTCCGGTGACGACCTCGGACCAGATCGTGAGATTGGCACCCCAGGTGTGCTCTGAACACAAGGCCAGGGTGTAGTGAAGCAGTCCGTTCACGCCCAGAAGACCATAGGCCATCAGAAAGACAGCACCTATCCGGGGATAGCCTCGCTGCCAAAATCCGAGCGACAGCAGACCCACGAAAGCCACACCCATCCATGCGAGATAGACCGATTCGCGACTCATCCATGAGGGCAGGCCAGGATAAAAGGCGATGTACTCGGCGTTGTGGCTGAAATGGGCCAAGCTCGCCACGGTGTAGACGATGGCAAGCCAGAAAATTTTTGAGCGGGGCACAGACATGCGGCGCGCGCGGGCACGGATCGACCCACGCAAGGCAGGTGCTGTAGCGGGTCGGGGGTTGAGCGAAGGGTTAGGCTTCACTTGGGATGTGAGCGACGAAGTCCGTGACCCCAATGTCGACACCGGCCTGGAAGAGAAGCGTGCTGGCCTGACCGCGATGGTGCGTTTGGTGATTGAAGAAGTGATGAAGCAGTAAGCCAAAGTTCCTTGCGCTACGCTGCCCGGCGGTGTTGGTGTAGCGCAGGGTGCTGCCGAGTAGGTCGTCGGTGAGTAGCGATGCAAGGCTGACGGTCGCAGCATCAACGCGCGTTCGCATGACAGTCAGTCCGGCAAGTGACTCTGCAAGTGGTTCGCGAAGAGACGCAGGCCTAGGAAGGGCTGAAAGTTCGACTTGGAGCGACGATAGGGCTGGCAGGGTTGCAAACCTGTGCAGCCAAAGCAGATCTCCCACCATGATGTGGTTCATTGTGTTGAACAACGAACCGAAGAAGGCGCCGCGTTCCTTGATCAGTTCCTCGGCAGACACCTTCGCAGCGGCCTCGTACAAGCGCACGTTCATCGTGCGGTTGTATTCAGCGAAGAGGGTACAAAGAGAAGGTGTCATGTAACGCCTAATTTTGATGTATCCGATCAATCACCAGATAACAAAACCAACTGCTGTGTAACAAGGCCGCAACGAGATAGAAAATTGCTTTGACATCAGTGACTTACCCCTGACCACCGCATTAACGGGCCCGTACGACAAGAACAAAAAAATTGCCGCAGGACTATAGTCATTGAAACAAAAAATGTAAGTACCCGAAATGCAATTTTTTGTCTACGCTTCCGACCGGTACAACACGTCGCTTGAGAAGAGCCTGGTGACAAGAGCAGTCACCCCAGATGAGCAACACCCGCAGAGCGCCCGCATCCAATGCTGTTG
>JBEIHE010000073.1:0-14878 GCA_040381515.1 Polaromonas sp. | reverse complement strand
GATCCGCCCGCATGGCCGCGCCCATAGGCGCGCAGGTAAGCTCATCTTCTCGACTCCACTGCACTCGCACCGGTTGGCCCGGTACCGCACGCGCCAGCAAGGCCGCCTCTGCCGCTACGTCGTCTGCGCCGTTATGGCCATAGCAACCTGCCCCGTCGACATGGCGCACTTGCACTGAAGGCACAGGCAGCCCCATCAAGGCGGCCAGATCGGCTCGAAGGTTGAATACGCCTTGGCTATGGGTCCAGACCTGCAACCGGATATCCTGAACCGCATCAAAGAGCGCCACCGCGCAGGACGGCGCGATCGAAGCATGCGCCAGGAAAGGCCGTTGGTAACTGGCCTCATGTCGAATCGCTGCCGCCCGGTCCTCATCGGCTGCTCTGCTGCTGACGGTCGTGGTTTCCACAGGTCCCTGCCTCAGATGGTCTGCCATCGCATGACCGTCCGGCAGGGTCTCAGACTCCGTCCATCGGGCGCTGGACGACAAGCGTCGACGCGCTTGCAGGGCCTGGTATTCGGACCGAGCAACCAAACCCAGGAAGCTGCCCTCACGAACCACCGTCACTACACCGGGCAAGGCAAGGACATCCTGGAGATTGACACTGACCAGCCGCGCCGAGGGAGAAGGCGGCTGAACGACGGTTCCAAACAGCTGACCCGGCAGAACAAGGTCGTGCAGATAAGAGGGGCGGCCCATCAGCTTGTCCGGCAGATCCAGGCGCTCGGCCTGCGGCGGCGGCGTGTCGCGAGGCTCGACCCAATCGGCGACCTCCACATCGAGCAAAGCGGGGTCGGCAAGTTCCCAGTAGCTCAGGCTCACGGTGGCACCCGGCAAGCCAATACAACCCTCTGAAATACGCAGCTGCGCCTGCTGCTGCGGGCGCAGACCCAAGGCCAGCGCAGCCCGGCCAAGGAAGATCTGGCGAACCTGCGCACAGACCTGACGCAAGGCCCCGCCGGAATCGGTGATGGACAGGCTGCCCGCCGTGACGCCTTCGTTGGGCGAGAGCGCCGTGTCCGCGCTGACCATTCGAACCCGCTCGATGCTCACATGAAGTTCATGCGCCACGACCTGTGCCAGCGCAGTGCGGATGCCCTGGCCCAATTCAACCTTGCCACTGCGAACCGTCACCAGGCCCTTGGAGTCAAAGCTCAACCATTGCCCCAGGCGAGGATTGGCCTTCAAGCTGGCGAGCCCCCGGACTTTGTCCTGGAGGCTCACGCTGCTCTCCGTTCGAGGACGCTGGCTGCACGCAAAACCGCCTTCACGATTCTTTGGTGCGAGCCACAGCGACACAAATGGCCATCCAGGGCCTGACGAACTTGGTCTGCCGATGGCTTGGGCTGTCGCTGCAGGAGCTCGGTGGCACTGATCAGAATGCCCGATAGACAGTAGGCACATTGAGCCGCCTGCTCATCCAGGAAAGCCTGCTGCAACAAGCCTGGTACATCGGCCTGGGACAGGCCCTCCACCGTGGTGACACGACAACCGGCCAGCGCCTCCAGAGGGGTATCACAAGACGGCCGGCTTCGCCCGTCAATCAGGACATGACAAGCCCCGCACTGACCTGCTCCGCAGCCCATTCGCGTACCGAACAGGCCGCGCTCGCGCAGCGCGTAGAGCAAGGGCATGGATGCCGGCCCCTCCATCTGGCAGGGCCGGCCGTTGAGCTCAAAGTGAACCGTGGTGTGCGCCATGCGCAAGAGGGAAACAAACCCGCTGGACAGGCCTGCTTCTCATCAGGGGCCTACTGTTTGGGAGCCGAGCGCATCACGGCGCCCAGGGTGTTGTACTCATCCTTGATGTACGCGTCGAATTGCTCTGGACTCATCGGCATGGGCTCGGCACCGAGGGTGGCCATGCGCTCCTTCACATCGGGCAGCGCCAAGATGCGGGCAATCTCCGCATTGAGTCGCGCCACGACCGGCTTGGGCGTCTTGGCCGGTGCAAGCATGCCGATCCAGAAATCAAAGGCAAAGCCGGGCAGACCCGATTCGGCCACAGTGGGCACGTTGGGAAGGGCGGCTGATCTCTTGGCTGTGCTCACCGCAATGGCGCGCAACCGGTTCTCGCGGATGGCCGGTATCGAAGCCAACACCGGGGTGAACATGAAATCGGTCCGTCCGGTACTGGTCTCGACGATGGTCTCAGGCGTGCCCTTGAACGGGATGTGCGTGAGCTGAAGATTGGCCGTGGCCCGGAATTTTTCGGCATTGACATGCGTCGCACTGCCGACACCCGCTGACGCGTAATTGAGGGCACCCGGCTTGGCGCGAGCGGCCGCAATCAGTTCTGTAACCGACTTGATCGGGCTACCCGCACCGACGACCAACACACTGGGCAGGGTCGCCAGGGGAGAAACCCCCGCGAAGTCGCCCAGCGTATCGTATTGGAGGTTGGCGTAGAGCGCGGGGTTGACCACATGGCCGGTGGAGACCACCACCAGCGTATGGCCGTCCGGCTCTGATCGCGCCACCTGCGTGGCCCCCAAGGTGCCTCCAGCGCCGGGCCGGTTTTCCACGACCACCGGCTGCCCCCAGGCCGCCTGCAGTTTTTCGCCCACCACGCGGGCCATGATGTCAGTGGCGCTGCCAGCGGTAAAGGGCACCACGATCTTAATGGGTTTGCTCGGATAGTTCTGAGCCCAGCTGCTGGCCAGTGCCAGCGCGGCCGCCACTCCGATGAACAAGCGTTTCATGAAAGTCTCCTTGGTGGTTCCAGAAAAATCTTTGATCTCAAAATCGGATCGGGCATTTAAGCCAGCCCCATGGCCTGCGTGATCTTACGGCCGGAGGCCTGCAGGCGCTCAAGCAAGGGCGGCAGGTCTACGCCGAGCAGTTGACCCTGCCTCTTCTTCCATTGACCGGCCACCATCACGCTGTCGATGTTGGCCAACGAAGTTTGAAACACCACACTGCTGACGGGATCGTGCACCGGCTGCATGTTCAGATCGCTGGCCCGAATGAGCACCAGATCGGCCTGCTTGCCTGGCGCCAGCGTGCCGATTTTGTCGAGCTGCCCGAGCATGCGGGCACCCTCGATCGTGACCCAGGCCAAGGCCTCGCGGGTGGTGATGGTGGAAGTCGGCGGAATGCTGCCATGGGCCTGACGATAGGCCACGTTGTCCAGGGATCGCTGTATGCCCAAAGCGATACGCGCCTGGGAGAGCATGTCGCCGCTGAGTACGCTCTCCAGATCAGCGCCGAGCGAGGGGGCCGAGCCGAGTTGTCGCAGGCGTCCGGTCAGGGGGTGGCCATGGCCCTGCGTCATTTCATTCTCGGCTGCCGCCGAAAAACTCATGCCGAGATCACAGAATCGTTTGAGCTGGTCGTCGTCAAGTGCATGGCCATGAACAATATTCACATGAGGTCCGAGCAAACCGCGGTCCTGCAAGACCTGCCAGCCCTCAGGCGTGCGCGGTGGTCCGCCGCCTTGATGAAGGGAGGCGATGAGGCCCAGATCACGGGCCATGGCAAAGTCATGCAGCGCCACTTCGAGCGTCGAGTAATGCGGCCCCAAGACCGCCGCATGTACGCTCAACAAGTTCCGGCCCTGATGCGCCTTCAAGAGTCGCTCCACTTCGGCACGCGGATGCGCCACCTCCCAAAAGGGGGCCTGTCCAGGTTTCGGGTCGGGCTTGGGGGTGCCGTGAAAAAAGGCAGCACGAAGACCCGACTGCAACAAACCGTCGATGGCGGCATCGTTGTGCGCCGGGGTGGGATTGTTGTGGCACCAATCGACCAAGGTGGTGGTGCCGCATTGAATCTGGTTGAGTGCGCCCACCAAGGTGGCTATGTGCAGGTCCTCGGGCGAGAAAACCGTCGCCAATCCCGCATGCATCTTGGAGAAATACTCCAGGAGCGTCCAGTTGGACGCCAGCCCCCGCAGGGCGGTCTGCCAGGTGTGCATATGGGCGTTGATCAAGCCCGGGATGACGATGCAACCGTCTGCCTGAACGACCTCGGCCGCATCTACCGCGATTCGGGGCGCAATGTCGGCAATCACCTCATCGCGAACCAGCACGTCGCCACGGGGCAGATCACCCTGACGATCCATGGTGATGACCGTCGCGCCGCGAATCAGCGTCTGGCGCATGCGCTCAGGACTCCAGACCGTCGCTCATCTTTACATTCTCGGGCTTCAACTCCAGGCCCGAATCACCGGCCACCTCCTTGAGCAGAACCGCGAAGTCGATGTCATCGTAGCCGCGCCCCACCATGCGTGCGATCGACTCACGGGTGGCCGCCGCCGCGGGCATCGGTACCCCGTAGGCTTTGGCGGCACCGAGCCCGAGGTCCATGTCCTTGAGCAAAAGCTTGGGGGTAAAGGTCACCTGATCGAAAGTGAGATTGGTCAGCATCGGGGACTTGTAGCGGGTGTACATCGAGCCCACAACCGAATCGTTGATGCTTTCGAGAAAAACATGCCGGGGGATACCTGCTTTCTCGGCCATCACCGTGATCTCGCACAGATTTTGAATTACGACGCCGAACATGGTGTTATGCGCAATTTTCCAAACCCGCGCCAGTTCACCCTCGCCGACCCACATGACGCGTCGCGCCATGGCCTGCAGCATGGGCTCAACCTGCTCATACAGGGCCCTGGGGCCGGAAGCGACCAGCAGCAGCTTGCCAGCCTTGGCCACTTTGGCGTTGCCCGAGACGGGGGCACACAGATAGCCGACGCCCATTGCCTCGAGCCGCTGGCGAATCTCTGCAGACCCCTCCTGCGAGATGGAAGACGAATCGATCACCATGCGCGGCTTTTCCGCGCCAGCCACCAATCCGCCTGGGGCAAACAGCACCTCTTTCAGGTCGTCCGTGGTGGAGACCATGGTGAACACCGCTTGGCAACTGGCCAGGTCCTGCTTGCCCGCCACGAGGGTGGCTCCGGCCTCGGCCAGCGGCGCGGCCTTGGAGGCCGTGCGGTTCCATACGTTTACATCGTGGCCAGCCTTGATCAATTTCTTGGCCATGGCCTCGCCCATCCGGCCCAGACCAATCCAGCCTACTCGCATGCCCATTTATGACTCCCCTAGGGTGTTAGAACTTGCCAGTGTGAACCAGTGCTCACCATGCGACAAGAAAGTCAGTGGAAATCAGTTTTCCCGATTGCGAAAAAAGCACCCGCAGTTCCCGGTGTCAAACGCGCTCGAGGATCAGCGCAATGCCCTGTCCCACACCAATGCACATGGTGCACAGCGCATAACGACCTCCGGTGGTGTGCAGGCGGTTGATGGCGGTGGTGGCCAAGCGTGCACCGGAGGCGCCGAGCGGATGGCCCAGGGCAATGGCTCCGCCCCAAGCGTTCACGCGCTCGTCATCGTCTTTCAAGCCCAGCAGGCGCAGCACGGCCAAACCCTGCGCGGCAAAGGCTTCGTTGAGTTCAATCACATCGATCTGTTCGAGCTTGAGGCCGGTCTGCGCCAGCACCTTCTGCGTGGCTGGCGCCGGGCCGATACCCATGATGCGCGGGGCCACACCGGCAGTGGCCATGCCGACCACGCGGGCCTTGGGGGTCAGGCCGTTTTTGGCGGCGGTCACTTCATCGGCCAGCAGCAGTGCGCAGGCGCCGTCGTTCACGCCGCTGGCGTTGCCGGCCGTCACCGTACCGTCCGGGCGCACCACCCCCTTGAGTTTGGCCAGCGCCTCCAGACTGGTCTCGCGCGGATGCTCGTCGGTGTCGACGACTAGCGCATCGCCTTTTTTCTGCGGAATGGTCACAGCGCAGATTTCGCGGGCGAGGTGACCGGCCTTCTGCGCAGCCACCGCCCTCATCTGGCTGGCCAGGGCCATGCGGTCCTGGGCCTCTCGCTCGATCTTGAAATCCACCGCCACGTTCTCGGCCGTCTCGGGCATGGAGTCCACGCCGTACTTTTCCTTCATCAGCTTGTTCACAAAGCGCCAGCCGATGGTCGTGTCATAAACGGCATTGGCTCGGCTGAAGGCGCTCTCGGCCTTGGGCATGACAAACGGGGCACGGCTCATGCTCTCCACACCGCCGGCGATCATCAGGCCGGCTTCACCGGCCTTGATCGCACGGGCGGCGGAGCCCACCGCGTCCAGGCCCGAGCCACACAGGCGATTGATCGTGGCGCCGGGCACTTCGATCGGCAGGCCCGCCAGCAGGCTGGCCATGTGGGCCACGTTGCGGTTGTCTTCACCGGCCTGGTTGGCGCAGCCGTAGAGCACGTCGGTCACAGCCGCCCAGTCGACCTGGGGGTTGCGCACCATCAGGGCCTTGAGCGGGACAGCGCCGAGGTCGTCGGTGCGCACGCTGGACAATGCGCCGCCGTAACGGCCGAACGGGGTGCGGATGGCGTCACAAATATAGGCTGAGTTCATTTGAAGCTTTCCAATACAGGTTTGATAGTCAAAAGAGGCGATACGCTCATGCGGGTCGATCCGGTCGGAGCGACCTGCCTCAGGTCGCAATCGGCAGTCCGACCAGCTTTTCCAGTTCAGCCAGAGAGAGTCCATCCACCCGATCGATCAGTCGAAGGCCCGCCGGGGAACATTCGAAAGTGGCCAGGTCGGTGTAGATGCGCTTGACACAAGCGATACCGGTGAGGGGGTAGCTGCATTGGTGCACCACCTTGGAGGCCCCGTTCTTGGTCAGCAGATCCATCATGACCCAGGTCTGCTTGGCTCCGATCGCCAAGTCCATCGCGCCACCAACCGCGGGAATGGCGTCCTTCTCTCCGGTGTGCCAATTGGCAAGGTCGCCGGTTGCGCTGACCTGAAAGGCGCCAAGCACACAGATGTCGAGGTGGCCACCCCGCATCATGCCGAAGCTGTCGGCATGATGGAAGAAGGCGCCACCGGGCAGCAAAGTCACAGGCTGCTTGCCCGCATTGATCAGGTCGTAGTCCTCCTGGCCGGCTGACGGTGCCGGACCCATGCCCAGGATACCGTTTTCGCTGTGCAAGATGACCTCAATGCCCGCCGGCAAATGATTGGCAACCAGCGTAGGCTGACCGATACCCAGATTGACATAAGCCCCATCGTGAATGTCGCGGGCCACCCGCCGCGCGAGTTCGTCCTTGCTGCGTTTGGTGTAAGTCATATTCATGCCACCTTCTTGAAGCCGCCGGCCTGAGTGGCCACGCGATCAATCTTGACGATGTGACTGACGAAGATGCCGGGCGTGACCACCGTCTCGGGATCCATCTGGCCAAGCTCAACAATTTCATGCACCGAAGCGACCGTCTTGCGGGCAGCAGTGGCCATGATGGGCCCGAAGTTACGCGCAGCCTTGCGAAAAGTCAGGTTACCCCAGCGGTCTCCGCGTTCGGCCTTGATCAGAGCCAGATCACCGTGGATGGGCATCTCCAGCACGTACATGCGCCCATTGATCTCACGCGTCTCTTTGCCACGGGCCAGTTCGGTTCCGTAACCGGTGGGCGAAAAAAAGGCACCGATCCCGGCACCCGCAGCGCGAATGCGTTCGGCCAGATTGCCCTGCGGGGCGAGCTCCAGCTCTATCTTGCCGCTGCGATAAAGGCCGTCAAAGACGTGACTGTCGGTCTGGCGCGGAAAGCTGCAGATGACCTTGCGCACCCGCCCCTCCTTGAGCAGGGCCGCCAGCCCGACATCGCCATTGCCCGCGTTGTTATTGACCACCACCAGATCGCGCGCACCCTGTGCGATCAGGCCGTCGATCAATTCGTTGGGAATGCCTGCGGTGCCGAACCCGCCTATGAGGACCGTGGCGCCATCCTGCAGGCCTGCCAGGGCTGCTTCCACGCTGGGCGCGATTTTGTTGATCATGCAAGGACTCCAGCCGTTGTGGGCCACACAGGGCACTGGAGGGCCCCGCATCGCCACCATGTTTGTAGGCTTGTTCGTAAACTTGTTCGTATAACGAACATTTGTTCGTATAATGAATTTTAAGAGAATCGTCTTGACCATGGCAAGTCAAACCCAGCCCACCCAACTCAGCCGTGCAAAAAAACAAAGCGGTGCGCCGGTGCCGGGCGACACCTATGTGCAATCTTTCGCACGTGGCCTGCAAGTTATTGGCTGCTTCAGCGCCGAAGCCCCTGAACAGACGCTGACCGAAGTGGCCGGTCGCAGCGGCCTGACCCGGGCCGGCGCCCGACGCATCCTGCTCACCCTTCAAACCCTGGGCTATGTCACTAGCGATGGTCGGCTGTTTCGACTCTCCCCACGCATTCTGGATCTGGGCTTTGCCTATCTGTCCTCTATGCCGATCTGGAACCTGGCCGAACCGGCCATGCAAGGCCTGGCCTCGCGAGTGGGGGAATCATGCTCAGCGGCGGTACTCGAGGGCAGCGACATCATCTATGTGATGCGGGTGCCCACACACAAAATCATGAGTATCGGCCTGGGGGTTGGCTCACGCCTGCCGGCCTACTGCACCTCCATGGGGCGCATGCTGCTGGCCGACCTGGACGATGAGCAAGCCCTTGGGGTGATTGAGGGCAGCCCGCGACGCGCCCTGACCCGGCATACCCTGACCGATCCGCAGGACCTGCTGGCCAGGGTACGCCAAGCCCGCAAACAGGGTTGGTGCCTGGTCAATCAGGAACTCGAAGAAGGCCTGGTCTCTTTGGCCGCTCCGCTGAGAGACCGCGGCGGCCGCACAGTGGCCGCCTTGAACATCAGCGGCCAGGTCAACCGCACATCGGCACGCCAGATGCAGGACACCATGCTGCCCGCCCTGCGCCAGGCAGCCGACACGATCTCAGCCCTCTTGTCGGCCAAGCAGGCCTGAACCCGCCCGGGCCGGTTAAGCTTGCACCATGTTCAGCCCCTCGCAAGCGGACGTCCGCAAGTTCTTCTGTGATGTCTACGCCAGGCAGCGCGACGGTCTGCCCATGGACGCGCTGCAAACACTGGCCGCTCAGTGGGTCGCCGAGCATCCGGAGTACCACGCGGATCTGGCCGATGAAGAAGCAGCCCTGGCCTCGATGAAAGAAATCCTCGAGGCCCGAACCAACCCCTTTCTGCATCTGTCTTTGCACCTGTCGATCAGTGAGCAATGCTCCATCGACCAACCGCGCGGCATCCGGCAGGCGGTGGAGTTGCTGACGGCACGGCACTGTCTGCACGAAGCGCACCATGAGGCCATGGAATGCCTGGCTCACATGATCTGGGAAAGCCAGCGCGCCGGCCGCCCGCCCGATGGGCAAGAGTATCTCGACTGCGTGCAGCGACGCGCCACCCGGGACTGAACAACGCACAACCCAATAAAAAAGCCCGTCTAAGGGACGGGCTTTTTTGCAGGCGCAGCGCGCTCAGCGAAAGCGGCTCTGCGGCACCACCTTCAAGTCGCCCTCAAGCGAAGCGAGGTAGTTGGCGATTTGCTTGAGCTCCGCATTGCTGTACTGCTTGGCAAAGCCGCTCATGATGGCATTGTTACGGCCAACGACATGGTTGGGATCGCGCTTGTAGGCCTTGAGCGCCACGTAAAGGTAGTCGGCATGCTGCCCGCCGATCTTGGGGTAGGAGGGGTCAATCGGGGTGCTGAAATTGGCCCCATGGCAAGAGGCGCAATTGGCCCTGGCCAGCAAGGCAGCCACCGCAGCGCTCGGCACCTTGGGCTCTTTGGCTGCAACCGACTTGCCGCCCGGCAGTCCATGCTCGCTGTAGAAAGCCGCTAGATCGGCCATGTTCTGGTCGGTCAGGGACTCAGAAATGGCGCGCATGGTCGGGTGCTTGCGATCACCCTTCTTGTACGCATTGAGTGCGGCCACGATGTACTTGGCGGTCTGACCAGAGATCATCGGAACCCGATACACCTCAGGGAAACTGGCTTGGTAACCTTTAATCCCGTGGCACCCAATACACATGGCTGCGATACCTTCACCGGCTTTGGCGTCGCCCTTGAGATCCTGGGCCCAGACCGCAGACGTCCCGAAAGAGACAAGAGCAGTAAAAATCGCAGAGAACAACTTCGTCATTTTGAGCGCACAATCGAAGGATCAAAAAACCGGCAGATTATAGCCAGCGACCCAGGCGCAATCTGAACTCTTGCTGACCGTGCAGCAAATGCGGCCGGCCAGCGCCCAACCTCCCAAGCAGGCCGACACCATGAAATTCAAAGGCTCGGACAACTACGTCGCCACCGACGACCTGATGCTGGCGGTACACGCCGCCACCACCCTGAAGAAACCCCTGCTGGTCAAGGGTGAACCGGGCACCGGCAAAACCATGCTGGCAGAAGAAGTGGCCAAGGCTCTGGACATGCCGCTGCTGCAGTGGCACATCAAGTCCACCACCAAGGCGCAACAGGGCCTCTACGAATACGACGCGGTCTCGCGTCTGCGCGATTCGCAGTTGGGAGACGAGAAGGTCAAGGACATCCACAACTACATCGTCAAGGGTGTGCTGTGGCAGGCCTTTACCGCTGAACAGCCTGTGGCGCTGCTGATCGACGAGATTGACAAGGCCGACATCGAGTTTCCCAACGACCTGCTGCGCGAAATCGATCGCATGGAGTTCTATGTGTACGAGACGCGCGAGCTGGTCAAGGCTCGACACCGGCCCTTGGTATTTATCACCTCCAACAACGAGAAAGAGCTGCCCGACGCCTTCCTGCGTCGCTGCTTTTTCCACTACATCAAGTTCCCCGATGCCGATACGATGAAGAAGATCGTCGGGGTGCACTTTTCCAGCCTTAAGCAAGAGCTGCTCAGCGCGGCGATGAAGACCTTCTACGATATCCGCAACCTGCCGGGCCTGAAGAAAAAGCCCTCGACCTCCGAGCTGCTCGACTGGCTCAAGCTGCTGGTGGCCGAAGACATTCCGGCACAAGCGCTACAGAGCAAGGACGACAAAGTATCGGTGCCGCCGCTGGTGGGGGCCCTGCTTAAGAACGAACAGGATGTCACGCTGTTCGAGAAGCTGGTCTTCATGAACCAGCGCAATCGCTGAAGCACGTGACCACCGGGAGATCGGGGCGGGACGCATGCCGGCGGGGCGTTCTTCAGGACTTGCAGGGTTCGGCGACGCCCTGGGCTTCGTGGCCGGCGGCCTGGCCGGCTTCTGGCTCGGGCAGCTGATCGGACTCGATCTTTTTGCTCCGGGATACAGCGTGCCGGCCCTCGGCGGAGTGATCTTGGTGGGCCTGGGCGCCGGACTCGGTCGGCGGCTCTCCCGACAATGGCGTGAGCGCGCCAAGGATGAAGATGAGACCTCCTGAACAAGTCATGAGTCTGACCGAGCCGGTGGAACTGTCGGCCCACGGCGTGCTGCTGCGCCCCCTGCAACTGCAAGACGAAGCCGGCTTGGCCGAGGCTGCAGCCGATGGCAAGCTCTGGGAACTGCGAGTGACCTCGGTGCCCGCCCCGGGGCAGACCCTGAGCTACATCCAAACCGCGCTGCGCCTGCGCAAGCAGGGCAGTCGGCTGGCCTTTGTCGTGATCGAGCAGGCCAGCGGTCAGGTCATCGGCTGCACCAGCTATCACGACATCGTGCCAGAGGTGCGGCGGGTGGAGATTGGCTACACCTGGTACGCCAAGCGCTGGCAACGCACGCATGTCAACACCACCTGCAAATGGCTGCTGCTGCGCCATGCCTTCGAGACCCTGCACTGTCCCGTGGTGGGCTGGCGAACCGACGGCCTGAACCTTGCCTCGCAGCAGGCCATTGAGCGGCTGGGCGCACGCAAGGACGGCGTGATTCGGCGCCACGCTCTGCGCCGCGACGGCACGATCCGTGATACCGTGATGTACAGCCTCACACGCGAGGAATGGCCAGAGGTGCAAAAACGACTGCTCGAGCGACTCGAGCAGGGCCAGCGGAGGACGCAGACATGCTGATCGACTTTTTCTACACCCTGCGTTCGGCCAAGCTGCCGGTCTCGACGCACGAATTGTTGAGCCTGCTGCAGGCCCTGCGCGCAGGCGTGGTGGGGCCAGCCTCTGACCCACAGATGAAGGGCGAAGGCGCCTGGAAGATCGACGACTTCTACTTTCTCAGCCGGGCCATCATGGTCAAGGACGAGAAGCACTACGACAAGTTCGATCGCGCCTTTGGGGCCTATTTCAAGGGCGTGGAAATGGTGGCCGACTTCAGCCAGGAGGTCCCCCTGGAATGGCTGCGCAAGAATCTGGACCTCAATCTGAGCCCCGAAGAGAAAGCCCGCATCGAAAAAATGGGCTGGGACGAACTGATGGAAACGCTCAAAAAACGCTTTGAAGAGCAGAAAGAGCGACACGAGGGCGGCAGCAAATGGATAGGCACCGGTGGCACCTCGCCCTTTGGCAACGGCGGCTATAACCCGCAGGGCATCCGTATCGGCGGCAAGGGGGGCAACAAGAGCGCCGTCAAGGTCTGGGACCAGCGGTCCTACAAAGATTACGACGACAGCCAGGAACTGGGCACCCGCAACATCAAGGTGGCGCTGCGGCGCCTGCGGCGATTTGCCCGCGAGGGCAGCCCCGACGAACTCGATCTGGACGACACCATACGCTCCACAGCGGCCAATGCCGGCTATCTGGATATCAAGATGGTGCCCGAGCGCCACAACAACGTCAAAGTGCTGCTGCTCATGGATGTGGGCGGCACCATGGACGAACACATCGCAAGGGTGGAGGAGCTTTTTTCTGCTGCCCGTACCGAGTTCAAGCACCTGGAGTTCTACTACTTCCACAACTGCGTCTACGACTTCATGTGGAAGAACAACCGAAGGCGCTTTGCCGAGAAGTTCCCGACCTGGGACATCATCCGCAAATACAACAAGGACTACAAGCTCGTGTTTGTTGGCGATGCCACCATGAGTCCTTATGAGATCCTGCAGCCGGGTGGCAGCGTGGAATACAACAACGAAGAAGCTGGCGCGCAGTGGATCTCCAGACTCACTCAGGCCTTCCCCCGCTTTGCCTGGATCAACCCGGAGCCCCAGGGGGTCTGGCAATACCGCCAGAGCATCTCGATCATGCAGCAGTTGATGAGCCAGCGCATGTTCCCCCTGACCTTGCGCGGCCTGGAAGACGCCATGCGGCTACTGACCAAGTGAGGGACCACCCGAGACACATGAACATCTCGATCACCCGCCGACTGGCCCTGGCGAGCTGCGCCATCATGGCCCTGCCTGCACGGGCGCAAAGCGGCTGGCCGCAAAGGCCGGTGCGAATCGTGGTGCCCTTCGCACCGGGGGCGGGGACCGATGCCATGGGACGCTTGCTTGCGCAAAAGCTCGGCGAGCTACTGGGCGCGAGCTTCGTGGTGGACAACCGGGCCGGCGCTTCGGGTGCCATCGGGGCCCAGCATGTGGCCCAGAGCGCACCAGACGGCCATACGCTGCTACTGATCGCCGCACCCTTTACCACGGTGGCCGCTGTCATGCCCCAGGCTGGTTACGACCCTCTGCGTGGCTTCACCCCGATCAGCATGGTCGCTCAGGGGCCGCTGCTGTGGGCCTGTCACAAGGACCTGCCCGTCTCCAATCTGCGCGAGTTGGTGGAGTACGCCCGCAGCCGGCCCGGACGTCTGAACTACGGCTCTGCCGGCGCTGGAGGCATCAACCATCTGGTGCTTGAGAGTCTGAAAGCACGCACCGGCATCTTCATCACTCACATACCGTATCGGGGCATTGCACCGGCGACGGTCGACCTGGTCGCCGGTCAGCTCGACGTGATCACAGGCACCATCCCAGCGCTCGCGCCTTTTGTTCGCGACGGGCGGCTCAAGGCGCTGGCGGTCACCACCGCCAGACGCACAAGCGCCCTGCCCGATGTGCCTAGCATGACCGAGATGGGCTTTTCAGGCTTTGACGTGAGCAACTACTTTGGCCTTGTGGCACCCCGCGGCACCCCGGCGTCCGTGACTGAGCGGATCCACGAGGCGCTGCCGCGGCTGCTGGGTTTGCCTGACGTCGTGGCCCGCTTCAAGGGCGATGCGCTGGAGCCTGCAACACTGGGCCCCACTGCCTTGGCCGCCTTCCTTGCGCAAGACTTCAGTGATTGGCAAAAGGTGGTGGCCTCCCAAGGCATTCGGGTGGAGAGCCTCTGACGAGACGGCTCCAACCAGGGGCCGTCCTCAAGGCCCCGGCCCTGGTGCCGATAATCAGGTAGCGCTTCTTGCTCAGCCCCAGCCCGGGCCCGATCCGACCCCATCGACCGCCATGATCCGAACTCGCATCCTTCTGCCCCTGCTCATTGGGCTCCTTTCGGCATCCACCGGTCTGCAGGCTCAGGCGCCCGCCACACCGACCCGACAAGCGGCGCGGCCCGCGCCCGCCCGTCCGGCCGAACCGCCGGCCAATTGTCTGGTGACCGAATTCAGGGCCATGGCACTGAACACCCATGACCTCAAGGAAAGGGCGGCCAAGGCCAGCGAGTGGCTGCGCCGCCACGCAGCCAGCTGCAATGAGGATCAACTGCGCATCCTCTACGCCAACCGGAGCAACTGGCTCGGTCATGCAGACTCGATGCAACTGACCGCCCAGATTGAAGGTGCCCTGGAGAACCGGCTCAAGGGCAAGCCCGAACAACTGGCCGCGCTCTTCGGTGCGCCGCCCAGACCTGCCGCCCCGGCCAGCGAAACCGTGCGGGCCGGCGATCTGGCTCCGCGTCCGGCCCCGGTGGTGGCGCCGGGCACACCCGCAGTGGCGCAAACCGCCCCCGTTGTGGCGGTCCCGGTGCCCGTCCCCGTCGGATCCGCGCCGGCGGCCTCGGCCGATCGCAAGCCCGAGCCCGGAAAATTCTTTGACCCTGCCCTGCGCAAGACAGTTCAGGACTACTTCACCGCCAACCGGGGCAACGGGCCCTGCCCGGCCGACCTGATCCTCAAGGCAGGCCGATGCGAGTCGGCCACTGCCACCCGCAGTTGGAGAATCGGTCAACCCCTGCCGGCGGGCCTGACCACCAAGCCATTGCCGGCTCGGCTGCTGGAGGCTCTGGGTGCG
>JBEIHE010000072.1:0-14998 GCA_040381515.1 Polaromonas sp. | reverse complement strand
GTGGGCTTGAGAGCAGGTTCGAACCCCCCATTGGGTCTGCAGTCGTTGGCGCTGTTCATCCAGCGGCTCGACCACCTCGATCAGATCACCGTCTACCCCCTGGCGCCGCAGCCCACCGATCAGGGCGCTGGCCATATTGCCTCCACCGATGAAGGCGATGGCTTGGGCGTCGGGTGCAGGGGTGGTCATGGCGGGGCAAGGGCGATAAAGGGAGCCCGAGGTTAGCAGACCGATGCAGCAGACCACCACCCAGAAGGCGACCACGCGGAAAGCGACCGGCCCGCGGCACGGGTTTTGGCCTGGCGTCGCCTTGCCATCCATGCTGCACCGTTTTGGTGCAATCTCGGCGGTCTGACTTCGCGCTTGCGGCGCATTTGCCCCTGGCCCGGGTCTGGGCAAGGTCCTTTCTCAGAAGTTTTCAGTTGTTTGTTTGACCCCGGCCCCGGAATTGGTTATAGTGGAGGGCTTCGCATTTCTCCGACTGGGGCAGCGCGTAGGTTTTCGCCCCAAGCGGAGGTGCTGCAAACGGTTTGCAGCGCAGACGACGGGCCCAAGACTGACTGGCTATGCAAAGGGGTTCGCTTTGAACCCCTCGGAGCCGGGACAAGTTGGGAATATACAAATGATTCAAACGCAATCGAAACTCGATGTTGCTGACAACACGGGTGCCAAGTCTGTCATGTGCATCAAGGTGCTGGGCGGATCCAAGCGCCGTTACGCCAGTGTGGGCGACGTGATCAAGGTCAGCATCAAGGAGGCGGCCCCGCGTGGGCGCGTCAAAAAGGGCGAGGTGTACAGCGCTGTTGTGGTGCGTACCGCCAAGGGCATCCGCCGCGGTGATGGCTCGCTGATTAAGTTTGACGGCAATGCCGCCGTGCTGCTTAACGCCAAGCTCGAGCCTATTGGCACCCGCATCTTCGGCCCGGTCACGCGCGAACTGCGCACCGAGCGCTTTATGAAGATCGTGTCGCTGGCCCCCGAAGTCATCTGAGGACGACCGCCATGAACAAAATACTCAAGGGCGACGAAGTCATCGTCATTGCCGGCCGAGACAAGGGCAAGCGCGGTCGCGTGGCCCGTCGTTCGGATGAGGCGCATCTCGTCGTTGACGGCATCAATCTGGTCAAGAAGCACACCAAGCCCAATCCAATGAAGGGCACCACCGGTGGCATTGTCGAGAAAAGCATGCCCATCCATCAGTCCAACCTGGCCATCTACAACGCCGCCACCGGCAAGGCCGATCGTGTTGGCATCAAGCTGCTCGCTGACGGCAAGAAGGTTCGCGTCTTCAAGTCCAGCGGCGAAGAAATCAAGGCTGCATGACCATGGCTCGCTTGCAATCCCTCTACCGCGAGAAAATCGCACCCTCCCTGATTCAGAAGTTCGGCTACGCCTCGCCCATGCAGGTGCCGCGCATCACCAAGATCACCCTCAATATGGGCGTGAGCGAGGCGGTGGCGGACAAGAAGGTCATGGACAACGCTGTGGGCGACCTGACCAAGATTGCCGGTCAGAAGCCGGTGGTCACCAAGGCTAAAAAAGCCATTGCCGGCTTCAAGATTCGCGAGGGCCTGCCCATTGGTTGCATGGTCACCCTGCGTGGCGTGCGCATGTATGAATTCCTGGACCGCTTTGTCACCGTGGCTCTGCCGCGTGTGCGTGACTTCCGCGGCATTTCCGGGCGTGCCTTTGATGGCCGCGGCAATTACAACATCGGCGTGAAGGAGCAGATCATCTTCCCCGAGATCGAGTACGACAAGGTGGATGCCTTGCGCGGCCTCAACATCAGCATCACCACGACGGCCAAGACCGATGAGGAGTGCAAGGCACTGCTCGCCGCTTTCCGTTTCCCGTTCAAGAATTGAAGGCGCATCATGGCAAAGAAAGCTCTTCTGCAACGTGAACTCAAGCGCGACAAGCTGGTCGCCAAGTTCGCCAAGAAACATGCCGAACTCAAAGCCGTGGCTGCCGATGCCAAGCGCTCCGAAGACGAGCGCGCCCTGGCTCGCGCCGACCTGCAAAAGTTGCCCCGCAATGCCAACCCCACCCGCCAGCGCAATCGCTGCGCGGTGACCGGTCGGTCGCGCGGCACCTTCCGTCAGTTCGGCCTGGGTCGTACCAAGATCCGTGAAATGGCCTTCGTTGGCGATATTCCCGGCATCACCAAGGCCAGCTGGTAAGCGCCAGGCACGAGGAGAACACGAAATGAGCATGAGTGATCCCATCGCCGATATGCTGACGCGTATCCGCAATGCCCAGATGGTCGAGAAGACTTCTGTGCAGGTGCCTTCGTCCAAGGTCAAGGTGGCCATTGCCCAGGTCCTCAAGGACGAGGGCTACATTGAGGGCTTTCAGGTCAAGAACGACGAGGGCCGTGCGCAGCTCGAGATCGCCCTGAAGTACTACGCCGGTCGCCCCGTCATCGAGCGAATCGAGCGTGTCAGCCGTCCGGGCCTGCGCGTCTACAAGGGCAGCAATGCCATCCCGCAGGTCATGAATGGCCTGGGTGTGGCCATCGTCACCACGCCCAAGGGCGTGATGACCGACCGCAAGGCCCGCGCCAGTGGCGTGGGCGGCGAAGTCCTGTGCTACGTGGCTTGATGCCGGGACAGAAAGGAACAGCAAAATGTCTCGAGTTGCCAAGAGCCCCGTCGTCGTGCCGCAAGGTGTGGACGTGGCCATTAAAGAAGATCAAATCAGTGTGAAGGGTTCTCTGGGTGCGCTTTCGTTGGCTCAGAGCGCCCTGGTGACCGTCAAGAGCGAGGGCGGCAAGATCACTTTTGTGCCGACTGACGACAGCCGTCAGGCTGATGCCATGAGTGGCACCATGCGCCAGCTGGTTAACAACATGGTGGTGGGCGTGGCCAAGGGCTTTGAGAAAAAGCTCACTCTGATCGGCGTGGGCTACAAAGCTCAGGCCCAGGGCGCCAAGCTCAATCTGAATGTGGGCTATTCGCATCCGGTCGTGATGGACATGCCTGCAGGAATCAAGGTGGAAACCCCTTCGCCTACCGAGGTGGTGATCAAGGGGTTTGACCGTCAGCGTGTCGGTCAGGTGGCCGCCGAGGTGCGTGCGGTGCGGCCGCCCGAGCCCTACAAGGGCAAGGGCATCCGTTATGCCGACGAGACGGTTGTGATCAAAGAAACCAAGAAGAAGTAAGGAGCTGCACCATGCTGAACAAGAAAGAGCAGCGCCTGCGTCGCTCGCGCCAGACCCGGTTGCGCATTGCGCAACAAGGCGTGGCCCGCCTGACGGTCAACCGTACCAATCTGCACATTTATGCCAGCGTTATTTCTGGCGACGGCGCTCGCGTGTTGGCCAGCGCCTCCACTGCAGAGGCCGAGGTTCGCAAGAGCCTGGGCGCGTCGGGCAAAGGGGGCAATGTGGCCGCAGCGCAGACCATTGGTCGGCGTATCGCGGAAAAGGCCCGTGCCGCAGGAGTGGAGAAGGTGGCGTTTGATCGCGCCGGCTTTGCCTACCATGGTCGCGTCAAGGCGCTGGCCGAGGCCGCCCGTGAAGCGGGCTTGCAGTTTTAAGCAGGATTCCAGATATGGCCAAGTTTCAAGCTAAATCGCAAAACGACGCTCCCGAGGACGGCCT
This sequence comes from Polaromonas sp., assembly GCA_040381515.1. GTDB lineage: Bacteria > Pseudomonadota > Gammaproteobacteria > Burkholderiales > Burkholderiaceae_C > Polaromonas. The sequence continues at coordinate 11,397 of JBEIHE010000072.1, read as the reverse complement.
CAAGGAGAAGATGATTGCGGTCAACCGCGTGACCAAGGTGGTCAAGGGTGGTCGCATTCTGGGCTTTGCCGCCCTGACCGTGGTCGGTGACGGCGATGGCCGTGTTGGCATGGGCAAAGGCAAGTCCAAGGAAGTGCCCTCGGCCGTTCAAAAGGCCATGGAAGAGGCGCGCCGCAACATGGTTAAGGTCTCGCTGCGCAGCGGCACCATTCACCACATGGTCGAGGGCCGCCACGGCGCCTCCGCCGTCATGATGGCTCCGGCCCCCAAGGGTACCGGCATCATTGCCGGCGGCCCGATGCGCGCCATCTTTGAGGTCATGGGCATCACCGATATCGTGGCCAAGAGCCATGGTTCGAGCAATCCCTACAACATGGTGCGCGCCACCATGGATGCGCTGAACAAGTCCACCACGCCTGCCGAGATTGCAGCCAAGCGCGGCAAGAGCGTTGAAGAAATCCTCGCCTGAGGAGACCCATCATGACGACCCCTAACAAACTCAAGGTCCAATTGGTTCGCAGCCCGATCGGCACCAAGCAGTCTCACCGCGACACGGTTCGTGGCCTGGGTCTGCGTCGTGTCAACAGCGTCAGCGAACTCGAGGACACGCCGGCAGTGCGCGGCATGATCAACAAGATCGCTTATCTGGTCAAGATTCTGTAAGAGGCGGCTTCCATGCAACTCAATTCCATCAAGCCCGCCGAGGGCGCCAAGCGCGAGCGGCGTCGTGTCGGCCGCGGCATCGGTTCCGGTCTGGGCAAGACCGCAGGTCGTGGCCACAAGGGCCAAAAGTCGCGTGCCGGCGGTTACCACAAGGTGGGCTTCGAAGGCGGCCAGATGCCGCTGCAGCGCCGCCTGCCTAAGCGGGGCTTCAAGTCGCAGACTTTGCGTTTCAATGCCGAGGTCACCTTGGCCGCGCTGGATAAGCTCGGCCTGCCTGAGGTCGATGTCAATGCGCTCAAGAGCGCGGGTCTGGTGGGTCAGCTCGCCCGCACCGTCAAGGTGATCAAGTCGGGTTCGCTGAGCAAGGCGGTCAAGCTCCAGGGCATCGGCGCCACCGCAGGGGCCAAGGCGGCCATTGAGGCGGCCGGCGGCTCCATCGCCTGAATTTCAATTGAACATCGGATAGCTCGACAGCGTGGCCACTTCGACTTCAGTTCTGGCAAAGACCGGCAAGTACGGGGATCTGCGCTCGCGCCTGATCTTCCTGCTTCTGGCCTTGGTGGTCTATCGGATCGGCGCCCACATTCCGGTGCCGGGTATCGATGCGGCCCAGCTCAAGCAGTTGTTCAGTCAGCAGGGCGGCATATTGAACCTGTTCAATATGTTCTCAGGCGGCGCCTTGTCGCGGTTCACCGTCTTCGCTCTGGGCATCATGCCCTACATCTCGGCCTCCATCATCATGCAGCTGCTGACTTACGTCGTTCCGACGTTTGAGCAGCTCAAGAAAGAGGGCGAGGCGGGGCGTCGCAAGATCACTCAGTACACCCGCTATGGCACCTTGGCCCTGGCGATCTTCCAGTCCATCGGTATCGCGGTGGCGCTGGAGAGCTCCCCGGGCCTTGTGTTGGCACCGGGTTTCGGTTTTCGCATGACCGCAGTGGTGAGCCTGACGGCTGGCACCATGTTTTTGATGTGGCTCGGTGAGCAGATCACCGAGCGCGGTCTGGGCAACGGCATTTCGATTCTTATCTTCGCCGGTATTGCGGCAGGACTTCCGAGCGCCATGGGCGGCTTGATGGAACTGGTGCGCACCGGTGCCATGAGTATTTTGGTGGCCCTGGTCATTGTGATCCTGGTCGGCGTGGTCACTTACTTTGTGGTGTTTGTCGAGCGCGGTCAGCGCAAGATCTTGGTTAACTACGCCCGTCGGCAGGTGGGCAACAAGGTCTATGGCGGTCAGTCTTCGCACCTGCCGCTCAAGCTCAACATGGCCGGTGTGATCCCGCCAATCTTTGCCTCGTCCATCATCTTGCTGCCCGCTACCGTGGTGGGTTGGTTTTCAACCGGCGAGAGCATGACTTGGCTGCGAGATCTGGCGGCCACCTTGGCCCCTGGGCAACCGATTTATGTGTTGCTCTATGCAGCGGCCATCATCTTTTTCTGCTTTTTCTACACGGCGCTGGTGTTCAACAGCCGCGAAACGGCCGACAACCTCAAGAAGAGCGGGGCATTCGTTCCCGGAATTCGGCCGGGAGATCAGACCGCCCGGTATATTGACCGTATCTTGCTGCGCCTGACGCTGGCCGGTGCGATCTACATCACCTTTGTGTGTCTGTTGCCCGAGTTTTTGATCCTCAAGTACAACGTGCCCTTCTACTTCGGAGGCACTTCCTTGCTGATTATTGTGGTCGTGACCATGGACTTTATGGCTCAGGTGCAGAACTACCTGATGTCCCAACAGTACGAGTCGCTGCTGAAGAAGGCTAATTTCAAGACCAGCCCCTAAGCAAGGCAGGTCACCCCGATTGTTGAGGCCGGCCCCAGGGGTGGGCCGGTATCTAGGAGAGCAAAAGTGAGAGTTTCAGCTTCGGTCAAGAAAATTTGCCGCAACTGCAAGATCATCCGTCGCAAGGGTGTGGTTCGGGTCATCTGCACCGATCCGCGTCACAAGCAGCGCCAGGGTTGATTAGAGGAATTTGAAGAGGACGCTATGGCACGTATCGCTGGTATCAACATTCCGCCGCATCAGCATGCCGAAATCGGCCTGACGGCTATTTTCGGCATTGGGCGTACGCGCGCTCGCAAGATTTGCGAAGCCTGCGGTATTGCCTACAGCAAGAAGGTCAAGGACCTTACCGATGCCGACCTGGAGAAAATTCGTGATCAGGTTGGCCTTTACACCATCGAGGGTGACCTGCGTCGTGAGACCACGATGAACATCAAGCGACTGATGGACATCGGCTGCTATCGCGGCTTCCGTCACCGTCGCGGCCTGCCATTGCGCGGCCAGCGCACCCGCACCAACGCCCGTACCCGCAAGGGTCCGCGCAAGGGCGCAGCCGCTCTCAAGAAATAAAGAAAGCACCCCATGGCAAAAGCACCTGTTTCCAACGCCGCTCAGCGCGTTCGCAAGAAGGTTCGCAAGAACGTGGCCGATGGCATCGCCCATATTCACGCCTCCTTCAATAACACCATCATCACCATCACCGACCGCCAGGGCAATGCCTTGTCCTGGGCTTCTTCGGGTGGTCAGGGCTTCAAGGGCTCGCGCAAATCGACCCCCTTTGCAGCCCAGGTGGCCTCTGAAGTGGCCGGTCGCGCCGCGATCGAGCAGGGCATCAAGAACGTCGACGTCGAGATCAAAGGCCCCGGCCCCGGTCGCGAATCGTCGGTGCGCGCGCTCGGCGCGCTCGGCATCCGGATCAACTCAATTTCTGATGTGACCCCGGTGCCCCATAACGGATGCCGCCCACAAAAGCGTCGCCGTATCTAAGCCAAGTTCGGCCGGCTTGCCGCTAAAGCGGCGCTGGCCTCGTTCTGTTTTAACCCAAGCCCACCGCCGGCAGATCCAAGGTCCGCCGGCTCCTGCGCCCAAGTGGTGCAGCAGTTGAATGAAGGAAGACTCAAGTGGCACGTACCCTGGGCCCCAAGGCCAAACTATCCCGCCGCGAAGGCACAGACCTCTTTCTCAAGAGTGCGCGCCGCGCCATCGCCGACAAGGCCAAGTTCGACTCCAAGCCGGGTCAGCACGGTCGCACCTCTGGCGCTCGTACTTCGGACTACGGTCTGCAGCTGCGTGAAAAGCAGAAGGTCAAGCGCATGTATGGCGTGCTCGAGCGTCAGTTCCGCCGTTACTTTGAAGAGGCTGACCGCCGCAAGGGTAACACCGGCGCCAACTTGCTGACCTTGCTCGAGAGCCGTCTGGACAATGTGGTCTACCGCATGGGCTTTGGCTCCACCCGCGCCGAGGCTCGTCAGCTGGTGTCGCACAAGGCCATCACGGTCAACGGTCAGAGCGTCAATATCCCGTCCTATCTGGTCAAAACCGGTGATGTGATTGCGGTGCGCGAGAAGTCCAAGAAACAAAACCGCATTGTCGAGGCCTTGCAGCTGGCCCAGCAGGTGGGTCTGCCAGCCTGGGTGGAGGTCAGTGTGGACAAGGCCGAGGGCACTTTCAAGAAGACGCCGGACCGCGATGAGTTCGCCTCCGACATCAATGAGTCGCTGATCGTCGAGTTGTACTCGCGTTGAAAATTTTCATTCCCGGACCGTGTTCATGCGCGGCCCGGGTTCTTCACCCGGCCTTATCGGTGTAACGAGCCGAGGGTATTGAGAGGAAGACTGCATGCAAACAAATCTGTTGAAACCCAAAACCATCAACGTCGAGCAGTTGGGCCCCAACCGCGCGAAAGTGACGCTCGAGCCCTTCGAGCGTGGCTACGGACACACGCTGGGCAATGCGCTGCGTCGCGTGCTCTTGTCTTCCATGGTCGGCCACGCCGCCACCGAGGTGACGATTGCCGGCGTACTGCACGAGTACTCCTCTATCGACGGCGTCCAAGAAGACGTGGTCAATATTCTGCTCAATCTCAAGGGCGTGGTGTTCAAGCTTCACAACCGCGATGAGGTTACGCTGAGCCTGCGCAAGGACGGCGAGGGTCCGGTCACGGCTGGCGACATCCAAACCCCCCATGATGTCGAGATCATCAATCCTGACCATGTCATTTTGAACCTGGCCCAGTCGGGCAAGATTGATATGCAGATCAAGGTGGAAAGTGGCCGTGGCTATGTGCCTGGCACCCTGCGCCGTTTTGGTGACGATGCCACCAAGTCGATCGGCCGTATCGTGCTGGACGCGTCCTTCTCGCCCGTGCGTCGGGTGAGTTACACCGTCGAGAGCGCCCGCGTCGAGCAGCGCACCGATCTGGACAAGCTGGTGCTGGAGATCGAGACCAATGGTGCGGTCACCGAAGAAGATGCGGTGCGTGCTTCGGCCAAGATCCTGGTGGAGCAACTGGCCGTCTTCGCCCAGCTTGAGGGCAGTGAACTGGCCGCCTTCGATGCGCCGGTGCAGCGCAGCTCGCAGCAATTTGACCCCATCTTGCTGCGTCCGGTCGATGAGCTGGAGCTGACGGTGCGCTCAGCCAACTGCCTGAAGGCCGAAAACATTTACTACATCGGTGACCTGATCCAGCGCACCGAGAACGAGCTGCTCAAGACCCCGAACCTGGGGCGCAAGTCGCTCAACGAGATCAAGGAAGTGCTGGCCTCTCGCGGCTTGACCTTGGGCATGCGCCTGGAAGCCTGGCCACCGGCCGGCCTCGACAAGCGCTGAACACCTTCTTCGGGAAGGTTGTGCACGGGCAGTACCTGATACGGCTGTCCGAATTAGAAAATTGGAAAGGACAAGCACATGCGTCACGGACACGGACTTCGCAAACTCAATCGCACCAGCAGCCACAGGCTGGCCATGCTGCGCAACATGATGAACTCGCTGATTCAACACGAGGCCATCAAGACCACCGTACCCAAGGCCAAGGAACTGCGCCGTGTAGTCGAGCCGATGATCACCTTGGCCAAAGAGCCGACGGTGGCCAACAAGCGCTTGGCCTTTGATCGCTTGCGCGACCGCGACATGGTGGTCAAGCTCTTCGGTGAGTTGGGTCCGCGCTACAAGACTCGCCCAGGCGGCTACACCCGCATCCTGAAGATGGGTTTTCGTGTGGGGGACAACGCCCCGATGGCGCTGGTGGAACTGGTCGACCGTCCGGATACCACGGAGCCGGCTCAGGAGTCCAAGGCTGAGTAAGCTTGAGCGCGCGCTTATTTTTTTGCAACAAATCGTTGGCCGAGTGACTCTGGATCCCGCGATTGCGATTAGAATAGAGACTCAGACGCGCGGTGGAGCAGCCTGGTAGCTCGTTGGGCTCATAACCCAAAGGTCGTAAGTTCAAATCTTGCCCGCGCAACCAACTTTCTAAAGCCCGACCCTTATCCGGTCGGGCTTTTTCGTTTGGTAGATCAGTCTATTTAGAAGACAGATTGGGCTCATGCCAGAGCCCTCGTCGACTAAATTCCTCTGAAAACAGGCCGCCGTTTTTCTCTGAAGGCGCTCAAGGCCTCCCGAACATCTTGGCTGTTCAAGCAGTCTGCGATTGATTGGTAGGCGCCCTCATCGCTGGCCGCAGTTTGCGCCAAGTCGCGCAAGGCTCGTTTGGTTGCGCGCATGCTCAAAGGCGCATTGGCCTGCAGGGCCTCGCACAGTTCGCCCAGCTCCTGATCAAACTGTTCTGTGTCGACGACTCTGTTGACCAAGCCATGCGCCAATGCCCGCTGGGCCGAGATGGATTGCCCGGTATAGAGCATCTCGTGAGTCAAGGACGTGGTGGCCACCTGTGCCATTTGTCGCATGCCTTCCGACGGGTATAGGAACCCATAGCGATTGGGAGGCATCGAAAACTTTGTGCCCTGTTCGCAGAGACGAAGATCGCAGTGACAGTAAAGATCAAGAGCGGCGCCGATGACGAACTTTTGAGCTGCCGCCAGGACCGGGTGGCGGCATTCGACGATAGCCTGGGCGGCTCGCCGAACCGGCTCGTGCAGCGCACGCGCCTGCGCGGCCGTGAGTTCGCCACTCGGTAATTCCTCAAGGTTGTAGCCGGCTGAAAAGGCCAGATCTCCTGCGCCGCGAATGACGACCAGGCGAAGCGATTCCCGAGCCGAGCAATCCTCAAGCAGCTGCGTCAGCTCACCCAGCATGGCTCGGGTCAGGGCGTTTTGTGCTTGCGGCCTGTCGATCAGGATGCAGGCCAAGGCCCCCTCGATCTTCAGTCGGACCGTTCCGTCACTCATGATGTCTTCTGTGCAGTTCCTTGGAGCTAGCGCGTGAGAAAAATTCCTAAAGCTCTCGCAGCGGGGCCATCAGCGCGGCCACATCGGGCGATTGATCAAGGGCCTCCAGATTTTCGAAAAGCCGATTGGAGAGGGGTTCATCCAGAATGCCCGATGTACAGCTTAGAAATTTCTCTCGACGCTCACTTAAGGTCATGGGGTTGCGCGGATCACCCGATGGAACCATCATCCGGCGGATGAAGGCCCGCCCCCTTGCGTGAACGCTAACCTCGGCGGGCACGGCATCGGCTGCGAGTCCGGGTTGCAGATCTGCGCGTGAATGGAAGCTCACCCGTTTGATCATCTCGATCACCCTGGGATCCATCGCGCGTTCATCGGTGTACTGTTGCAGCCCCGCCTTGCCATCGATCGCCGCCACTGCAAGGCTGAACTCCATGCTGAACTTGCCCTCCAGGCCCGTGCGAGGCTGTGAGTACAACAAGACTTTCTTTGCCAGCGGACTGGCTTGGCATTCGATTCGATCAATCTCCTCCGGTTGGAGTTTTTGCTCTGCGCAAATAGCCAAAATCGCATCAAGGGCGCAGTGCGTGCAGCCGCAGGCCGGATATCGCTTGAGGACAATGCCTGGGGCGCTCAGCTCCCAAGGCTGACCCAGTGCATCCAGCCACTGACGGTCATCGGGCATGCTGCGCGCGCCGAGGACTTTGGCCCAGCCCACCTCGCCTTCAAACGCACGGAGGTCGGCGGTAAAGCCTTCGCGTGCAAGCTCGGCGGCCAGCACGCCCGCGCTGGCCGCGTTGCCTGCATGAAACGGCTTGGTCATGGTGCCGAAATTGCGGCGTACGCCGCTGGACTGCGACGCAGCGATACCCAGGGCCATGGCGGTTTGGTACTCGCTGAGCTTTAGAAGTTTGGCGCTGGCAGCCGCAGCCCCGATGACACCCATGGTGGAAGTGGAGTGCCATCCGTGCTCATAGTGAGCAGGATTGGCAAAGCGCCCGAATTTCCCGATCACCTCGACCCCGACCGCATAGGCGGTAATCAGCTCGCCACCTGAAGCCCCGATGCTCTCCGCAAGGGCCAATGCGGCGGGCAATACGACAACGGAGGGGTGCCCATACTGGCTCCAAAGGATGTCGTCATAGTCCAGGGCGTGGCTGGCTGTCCCGTTGGCCAGTGCGGCGGCCTGCGCAGTCAATTTGCGGGAGCCACCAATCACGGATGCTCTACCGTCCCCACCAAAACCTTCGGCCACTTTTCGCACGATTTGTCCGGTTTGGGTTGCCGAACCCGCAATCGCACAGCCGATGCAGTCGGAGATGGCCGCCGTGGCAACAGCTCGTTCGGTCGGGCTCAAATGTTCGGATTGGGCCTGACTGATGAACCGGGCCAGGGCTTCGCTAACGGTCATACCACTCCCTCGCTTTTGAGCTGGTTGAATTCGATCTCGGTCATCCCGAGTAGCTCGCGCAGAACGCGATGAGTGTCTTGGCCCTGCAGCGGCGCAGCAGTGGCTTGTCCGTCGCGAATGCCCGCCACCTTGATGGGGTTGCCGGGCGATCTGGCTTTGCCGTAGGCGGGATGTTCAGTTTCAACCACCATGTGCCGACCCAGAACCACTTCGTCATTGAGCGCTTGATCGACCGTGTTGATCGGGCCGCAAGGCACGCGTTTAGCCAGCAAGTCCTCCAGCCAGTCTTGCGCCGGTCGCTTCTTCAGGATGGACCTGATCAGGCCAAGCAGCTCTTCACGGTTTTCAGATCGCTTGTCAGCTGTGATGTAGCGTGGGTCGGCGGCCAGCTCGGGTATGCCCAATACCTCGCAGGTCTCCCTCCAGTAGCGCTCCCCGAAGATGGCGATGACGATCCATTGAGTCTGGGTCTCGAAGGCTTGGTACGGCACATTGACCACATGGCCTGAACCTTGTGGCCCGGGCACGATGCCGGTGTTGAGATAGTTGGCGCCCAGATAGGTCAGCAGCGCGGTCACGCTGTCGAGCATGCTGATTTCCACATGTCGGCCTTTGCCCGTCGTGTGCCGGGCTTCAATCGCGGCCAAGATTCCGGTGGAGGCAAACATTCCTGCGGCCAGATCGCCCATGGGCAGGCCCAGCCGGACCGGCGGGCCGCCGGGCAGCCCGGTCACGCTCATGGCGCCGCCCATGGCCTGGACGATTAGATCGAAGCTCGACCGCAGTCGATAAGCCCCCGTACTGCCGAAGCCAGAGATTGAGCAAGACACCAGCTGCGGATTGATGGACTCGCGCAACTCATCGTAGTCGACCCCGAAACGAGACATGGTGTCAGGTCTGAAGTTGTCGATGATGACGTCAGCCTGCCTGCAGATCTGTCGCAGCAGATCGATACCCTTGGGCTGTTTTAGATCCAGTGTCAGTCCTTCCTTGTTTCGGTTGATACAGGCAAAGTAGGACGACACGCCATGGCCCAGATGCGGGGCCAGGCCGCGGGTGGAGTCGCCCTCCCCCTCTTGCACCGGCTCTATCTTCAGAACCCGTGCCCCAAGATCGGCAAGCATCATGGTGCAATAGGGCCCGGCCAGCGCGCGGGTCAGATCGACGACCAGCAGGCCATCAAGGGGAGGCTTCAGATCATCGGCCTTTGCGCTCGGACTTTCCATGTGGCGACTTACTTTTCAATCTTGATGTTGGCCGCCTTGATCACTTTTTCAAACCGGTTCATATCATTTTTGATGGTGGCGGCGAAATCGGCGGGCGTACTCGTAATCGGCTCCAAGCCTTGACTGAGCAGACTTTCCCGTACATCCGGTAGCGCCATCACTGCGGCAATTTCGGTCGACAGTCGGTTGACCAGTTCTCTGGGCGTCGAACCGTGGGCCAGTATGCCGGCCCAAGTCCCGGCCTCGTAGCCGGGCAGACCTGCTTCGGCGAAGGTGGGCACATCGGGCAGGGCCGGTGAGCGCGCCCGCCCTGAAATGGCAACCCCTTTGAGCTTGCCTGCCTTGATGTGAGAAATCACGACGGTAGGAGAACTGAAGTAGGCTTGGACATGACCCGCCAAGGTGTCGTTCAGTGCGGGGCCACTGCCTTTGTAGGGCACGACCTGCAGCTTGACACCGGCCATCGTGTTGAAAGTCTCGGCTGCCAAATGAGTCAGTCCGGCGTTGTCACCGGCTGCGAAATTGAGAGCCGCCGGATTGGATTTGCCCAGCGCGATGAATTCCCGGAGATTGTTCGCTGGAACAGCCGGATGCGCGACCATGATCAAGTCGAATCGATACAGCGTGCTCACCGGCGCGAAATCCCGCTCGGTGTTGTAGGGCAGCCGGGCCATCATCAGCGGGTTGATCGCGTGTGTATTGACGACCAACAGCATGTGGTGTCCATCTGCGGGCGATTTGAGCAATTCTTCTGAGGCGATGACGCCATTGCCACCGGGCCTGTTGTCGATTACGACCGGCTGGCCCAATCGCTCAGTGAGCTTCTGGCCGAGCAGTCGTGCCACTACGGTCGTGCTGCCCCCGGGCGGAAACGCCACGATGATGCGCAAAGGTTTGCTGGGGAAGGCGGGCTGTCCCCAGGCGGCTCCAGCCAGGCTGGCCAAGCCGGCCATTACAAGACCGCGTCGTGTGCTTTGATGTGTATGCATGAGGGGTCCCTTACTCTGAACGAATGCCGGCGGTGCGAATGACCTGGGTCCACTTTTTCTCCTCGGCCACCCACAGCTGGCCGAAGCTCTCCAGGGTGCTACTGACCGGCTCGGCCCCGAGTTTTTCGTAGCGGGCGCGCACGGCGGGGTTGGCCAGCGCCTTGTTCACTTCTGCGTTGAGCCTTTGAAGGATGGCCGGCGGAGTTCCCTTGGGGGCAACGAAGCCATACCAAACGGTCACATCAAAGCCCTTGATCGCTTGTTCGGCGACCGTGGAAATGTTGGGGGTGAGAGAGGATTTTTCTTGACTGGTGACGGCCAGCGCCTTCACCGCACCGGTCTTGACATGCTGCGCGGAGGAGACGATGGTGTCCATCATCATGGTGATCTGCCCACCCAGAAGATCGGCCAGCGCGGCGGAGCTGCCCTTGTAGGGTACATGCAGGATGTCCACCTGTGCCATCGACTTGAACAACTCCATGCCCACATGGTTCACAGATCCATTGCCCGCCGATCCGTAAGACAGGCTGCCTGGTTTGGCTCTGGCCATGGCCAGCAATTCCGGTACAGAGCTGACGCCCACCTTGTTGTTGACAACCAGCAGGAAGGGGGAGCTTCCGATCAGGGCGATGGGCACGAAATCCCCAATGGGGTCGAAGTTAAGTCCTTTGCTCAGCGCCGGCATCATGGCCGTCGCGTTAGTGCCTACAAACAAGGTGTAGCCATCCGGCGGCGACTTGGCCGCCAATCCGGTACCCAGGCTGCCGCCTCCGCCGGGCCGGTTGTCGACCACGATTTGCGCCTTCATGTTCTCCGCCATCTGCTGTGCCACGATGCGGGTCAGGACGTCGGTGCCGCCGCCCGGCGCGAAAGGCACGACGATTCGAATGGGTTTGTCTGGGTAACTGCCTTGCGCCAGTGCGCTGCTGCAACACAGTGCCAGGCCTAGCAAGGCGAGTTGGCGGCGGATAAGGTT
>JBEIHE010000071.1:0-15358 GCA_040381515.1 Polaromonas sp. | reverse complement strand
GTCCTTGATTGGCGTCTATGCCTGCGGCCTGCAATTGCGCCGCTACCGCCTCGATCAGCGGCAACAAGCGCAAGGAACTCATGCCGCAGCCAAGCGCTCAAGTGCGCCCCTGTAGATGTCCTTCAGAGGTTCGATGTCGGCCACCGCGACATGCTCATCGATTTTGTGAATGCTGGCGTTGATGGGTCCGAACTCCACCACCTGCTCGCAAATCTGGGCCATGAAGCGACCGTCGCTGGTGCCGCCGGTGGTGGACAACTCGGTCTGCAAGCCGGTGCGCGAGAAGATGGCCGCGCGCAGGGCCTCGACCAGACGTCCTTGCGGAGTCAGAAAGGGCTCGCCGCCTAGCGTCCATTGCACTTCGTGTTCAACACCATGCCGTTGGAGGACGGCCACCAGGCGCTCTTTGAGCCCTTCGGCGCTTGATTCGGTGCTGAAGCGGAAGTTGAAGTCCACCACCAACTCACCAGGGATCACATTGGTGGCGCCCGTGCCGCCATGGATATTGGAGATCTGCCATGTGGTGGGCGGGAAGTGGGCATTGCCCCGGTCCCATTCCATCGAGGCCAATTCAGAGAGGGCGGGCGCAAATAGGTGGATGGGGTTGCGCGCCAGATGGGGGTAGGCAATATGTCCCTGAACGCCCTTGACCCGCAGTTTGCCACTGAGAGTGCCGCGACGGCCATTTTTGATCATGTCGCCCAGTTGGTTCACGCTGGTGGGCTCGCCCACGATGCAATAGTGCAGCGGCTCTCCTCGGGCCTTCAACTCTCGCACCACCACCGCCGTTCCATCCTTGGATGGCCCCTCCTCGTCGCTGGTGAGCAAGAAAGCGATGGTCAGTGCAGCCTGCGGGTGCGCGGCGAGAAACTCCTCGCAGGCGACCACCATGGCCGCCAACGAGGTCTTCATGTCGGCTGCGCCACGGCCGTAGAGCCGACCCTCGCGGTGGCTGGGAATGAAGGGGGCGCTGCTCCATCGCTCCAGCGGACCCGAGGGTACAACGTCGGTGTGGCCCGCAAAAACCAAGGTGGGCGAACCCGGACGACCGAGTCGGCGCGCCCACAGGTTGCTCACCCGAAAATCGGCGGGCCCGCTGTCCAGGCGTTCGCAGACAAAGCCTAGCGCACGCAGACGGTCTGCCAGTACCTCCAGGCAGCCTGCGTCTTCAGGGGTGACCGAGGCGCGACTGATCAGTTCCTCAGCCAGCGCCAGCGTTGAATTCATGGTGGGGAGGGCCAGCGTGTCAGTCGCGCAGCAGGTCGTTCAGGCTGGTCGTGGCACGGGTCTTGGCATCGACTCGTTTGACGATGACCGCGCAATACAGACTGTACTTGCCGCCGGCCTTGGGCAGATTGCCAGAGACCACCACAGAACCGGCCGGGATGCGCCCGTAGCTGACGGTGTCATTCTCGCGGTCATAGATGGGCGTGCTTTGCCCGATGTAGACCCCCATGGAGATGACCGAGTTTTCTTCAACGATCACGCCTTCGACCACCTCAGAGCGAGCGCCAATAAAGCAGTTGTCCTCGATGATCGTCGGATTGGCCTGCAGTGGCTCAAGCACGCCGCCAAGTCCCACGCCGCCTGAGAGGTGCACATGATTGCCCACCTGTGCGCAGCTGCCCACGGTGGCCCAGGTGTCGACCATGGTGCCTTCGCCGACCCACGCGCCGATGTTGACGTAGCTGGGCATCAGGATGGCTCCCTTGGCGATGAAGCTGCCCCGCCTCGCAACGGCCGGGGGCACCACCCTCACGCCTGCAGCGCGCATCTGTTGGGCATCGAGATGGGAAAACTTGGTCTTGACCTTGTCGAAAAAGCCGAGATCGCCGGCGCGCATGATCTCGTTGTCGTTGAGTCGAAATGACAGCAAGACGGCTTTCTTGATCCATTGATGTACCGTCCACTGGCCGACCGCTTGGCGAGTTGCCACGCGCAGGCTGCCGTTGTTGAGCTGTCCAATGACACTATCGACCGCGTCGCGGATATCTTGCGGAGCATTGCCTGGTGAAAACTGGCTGCGATCTTCCCAGGCAGCTTCGATGAGGGCTTGTAGCGCGGGTTGGTTCATGGTTCAAAGAGTTTTGGATTGGATCAATTGCACGATGCGCTCAGCCGCTTCAAGGCACTCCTGGACGTTGGCCACCAGTGCCATCCGAACCCGACCTGCGCCCGGGTTGAAGGGTTTGCCATCAGGCCCAGGGGCTTGACGCGCCAGAAAGCTGCCGGGCAAAACGGTCACATTGTATTGAGCCAGCAACTGCCGGGAGAATTCGGTGTCGGATCCCGCAAAGGCAGCCGGTACGCCGGCCCAGAGGTAGAAGCCCGCATCGGGAAGCTTCACATCCATCACCGCTTGAAGCAGGGGCGTGACCCGCGCGAACTTTTCTCGGTAGAGCTGACGATTAAGCTCCACATGGGTTTCGTCCTGCCAGGCGGCCCGGCTGGCCGCTTGAACCGCCGGACTCATAGCCCCTCCATGGTAGGTCCGATAGAGAAGAAACTGTTTGAGAATGGTGGCGTCCCCAGCGACGAAACCTGAGCGTAATCCGGGCACATTGCTGCGCTTGGAGAGGCTGGTCAGAATCACCAAGCGCTTGAAGTCGGTGCGGCCGAGTTGCCAGGCCGCTTGCAGGCCGCCCAAGGGGGCTTCTTCGCGAAAGTAGATTTCGCTATAACACTCATCGGATGCGATGACAAAGCCAAAGCGATCGCTCAACTCAAAGAGCAGCCGCCATTCATCAAGTCCCATCACCGCTCCAGCGGGGTTGCCCGGGGTACACACAAAGAGGAGCTGCGTCTTGGCCCAGACAGACTCGGGGATGCGAGCCCAATCGATCCCGAAGTTCAGGGCGGGCTCGCTGGGGGCATAGTAGAGCTCAGCGCCGGCGAGGAGGGCAGCCCCCTCATAGATCTGATAGAAAGGGTTGGGTACCACCACGGTCGCCGGCTTGCTGCCATCAATAACCGTCTGCGCAAGGGCAAACAGGGCCTCGCGCGATCCGTTCACCGGCAAAGTGTGTTGCTGGGGGTCAAGTGTGACCTGATAGCGCCGTTCGATCCATGCACCTATCGAATTCCTCAGGGCGGGCTCACCCGCTGTGCTGGGATAAACCGCCAGGGACCCCAAGGCCTGGACGAGGGCTTGCTTGATCAGATCCGGGGTTTCATGACGAGGCTCGCCGATACCCAGGCTGATCGGTGTGTGCTTGGGGCTGGGGGTGATGTCGGCGTGCAGCTGGCGCAGGCGCTCGAAGGGGTAGGGGTGCAGGCGCTGAAGCAGGGGGTTCATGCTCGCGATTATCAAGTAGCGCTGCGCAGGGACAATGCGATATGCTTTAAACCCTGGCTATTTTTATCACGACACCATGAACATCGGGCTCAGGAGGAGAGGGCAGAGGTGGGGGCCTCAAAAGGCTCAGGAGATTGCGTCGTGAGCGCGAACCCCGAAGCCCTCAGTGGTCCTTGGCTGGGGCGCGTCAAGCAACGTTTGCACGGCTTGTGGATCTCTTGGTTCAAGCGTCGTCCTGAGCCAGCGCAGGTGACCGCCGAGTACCTGCGCCTGATTTATCGCAACCTGAGCGTCAGCAGCCCTGTCTCTCTGGTCTTTGTGATGTATCTGACCTCTCAGGCTGAGGGTGGGCGTCTGTTGTCTGTATGGTCCACGGTCTTTTGTATCTACCTGGCCTTGCGCTGGGTCGTTGGCCTGATTTATCCGAGGCAAGGCGAAGTCGACCCTGCCGTGGTGCCCTTCTGGTCGGGTTTGTCCATTGCGGTTCAGGCCTGCAATGGTGTGCTGCTGTCCATCTTGGCCCTGGTGGTTCTGCCCTCGCTAGACCTCTACGCACAAGTCATCGGAACCATGGTGGCCCTGATTCTGGTGGGCGCGATTGCGCACAGCTTGTCGGGGCGTTGGGCCGAGACCCTGGTGTATGCCCCTCCCATCTATTTCAGCTTTGCGTGGGCGACCGCGCAGCAGGATCATCCCTACGCCGAGGGGGTGGGGCTGCTCATTCTGGCCTTGTTCGTTCTGCATCTCGTGTACGCAGGCAATCAGCGTCGGTCCATCGTCGCAAGTTTCGCGGTGGCCCGGCGCAATGCCGATCTTGCGCGGGAGCTGCAGTTCAAGAACATCGAGTTTCAGGAATTGGCCAGCGCCCGCAGTCGCTTGCTCGCTACGGTCAGCCATGATTTGCGTCAGCCGGCGCATGCGATCGGATTGCTTTCCGAGCGGGCTCTGCTGGAGACGTCTTTTCCTGACGTCAAGGCCAGCCTGCGCGACCTCAACGAGTTGAGCCAGTCGCTTAGCGCCTCCTTGACCACCCTGATGGACCTGACTCGTCTGGATGCGGGTTTGGTCAAGGCAACGATAGGCCCGGTCAGTCTTGCTCAAGTCTTGCTGCGACTGGACGCCGAGTTCGGTGGATCGGCGCGTGCCAAGGGTCTGAACTTTTCGGTTCAGACATCCGGCGCCTGGGTCCGGTCCGATCCCGTTTTGCTCCATGGCATTTTGGCCAACCTGGTGTCCAACGCGGTCAAGTACACCCGCAAGGGTCGGGTGGAGGTGACGGTCTCAGAGCGCGAGGATTTGGTACTGGTCCAGGTTTGCGACACCGGAATGGGTATTCACACCGAGAAACTTGAGCTTATCTTCAAGGAGTTCGTTCGTCTTGACGCATCGGATTCGGGCACTGAAGGACTGGGTCTTGGTTTGTCCATCGTCCGTCGGTATGCCAGCCTGTTGTCCCACCCTCTGAGCGTGGAGTCGCGGCCAGACCATGGGTCTGTTTTTGGTATTGCGCTGGTGCCTACCGACCCTCCTGTGGTGCGGGAGCCCGCGTCGGCGTCTTCGTCGTCGGCTGTCGAGGAGACCCCGGATCCCCTGCGCGGTCTGAAGGTGCTGGTGGTCGATAACGTCGACTTGCTGCTGCAGAGCATGACACAGACTCTGGTCGGCTGGGGTTGCCATGTCCAATCGGCCCGTAACATGACCGAGGCCTTGCGTCTGTCCGGTCAATTCTGGCCTGATCTGATCGTCAGTGATCATCACCTGGGTGATCGTGAACCCAGTGGAATGGAGCTGATTTCGGTCCTGCGGCGTCAGGGGGTGCGGTCAGGGCGGCCCCTAATGCCTGCCCTGCTGATGACTGGGGATGTCTCTGCGCAGCTGGAGGCGCAGGCGCAGGAGGCTGGAGTGCGGGTCATGCACAAGCCGGTGCGTCCCAAGGTTTTACAGCGCGGTCTTATTGAGCTGCTAGACAGGGATCGTCCCGCCGGTTCGCAGCCGATTGCTTCGTCGGGCTCGTAGGGAACGAGCGCCTTTTTCGACGCCGCAGCGGCGCTCACTCCGAGCAGCGGAGCGGTGGCGGCTCAGTGCACCCGCGTCCCTGTGCCGACCGATCGCGGTGAGGCCCTGAGAGGATTGAGGTGGTCATCACTGACTTTCATCTGGGTGATTGCGAAGCTGATGCGATGGATCTGCCCGATGCCTTGCGAGAGGCTCAAGCCGCACGTTGGCCGTCGTCGAGCTGATCATCCACCGCCGTCTCTCCTCTTGGCGAGAGGTTTGCATGTCGTTCCTGGCGCCTTCGTCGAGTACTGGCGGGTTCTGCCCCGGTCGGCTCTGGCGTCGCCTCACAGAGCAGCCGGGCGCTCACCGGTCCTCAAAAGGGGGCCATTTCGCTGATGCAGCGCCGGCGCGCGGTCACGTCCTCGTTGTCTTGGCCGATGGAGCCCGCTAAAGTCGGGGCATGAACGAAATTTATTCAAAAAAACAGAAACAGATCTTGTTTTCCTACAGCGCGATCAGATCGGTGTCTGGTTCATTTTGATCGAGGTCATTATGGTCAGTCGGATCAAGAATGTGCGCGTCGACCAGGCCGGGCCCCATCTGCTCTCTGGCTTGTGGTGAGAGGATCCCGAGAGTTTGACTGAGTACTTGAGGGTCATCTACCGGGACTATGTCTTCAACAGTCCTCTGGCCCTCTTCATCAGCATTTACTTCTATCTGGCACGCGAGGACAAGCGGCCCTGGCCTGCACTGGAAGTGTGGATGCTTTTCTGGGTGGTCTACCTGGTTGCGCGTTTCGTCGTGGGCTTGTTCTATGGGCAGCGGCCGGCCAAAAGCGAATCGGCGCTGCGCCGCTGGAACTGGATCGCCATCGGCATACAGGCCGTCGATGGATTGCTGGTCTCGATGTTGGCGCTGTTCATCTATCCCGCCCTGGATCTTGTAGCCCAGTCGGCGGTGCTCGCTGCAACGTTGGTTCTGGTCGGCGCCACTGCCTTCAGCCTGTCCGGACGTTGGCTCTCCATTGCGGTCTATGCGCCACCGATTTATGTCAGCTTTGCCTGGATGACTTGGCACGCGGGGCACGTCTACTCTCAAGGCTTGGCCTTTTTTACCTTGGCCATGTTTGGCTTGTACGCGGTCTACGCGAACAATCAACGCAGGAGTGTCCAGCGCGGCTTCAAGCTGGCCAAGCTCAACGGAGAACTGGCTCGGCAGCTTCAATCGAAAAATGCGGAGCTGCAGGAGGTGGCGCAGGCGCGCAGCCGTCTGCTGGCCACTGTCAGTCATGATCTCAGGCAGCCGGCCCATGCGATCGGGCTGCTGGCCGAACGCGCGCTGCTCGATTCCTCTCCGATGAACACCCGTCAGAGCCTTAATGATTGAATGCGCTCAGTCAGTCGCTCAGCGCCTCTTTGAGCACCTTGATGGATTTGACTCGGCTGGACGCTGGTCTGGTGGAGCCGCGGGTTGCTCCATTGGCCTTGGACCAAGTGCTGCGTCGTTTGAAGGCCGAGTTCGAATCCACGGCGCGAGGCAAGGGGCTTCAAATGTTCATGACCCCATCGTCTGTCTGGGTCTTATCGGACCCGGTGCTTCTGCATGGCGTGCTGGCCAATTTGATCTCCAACGCGATCAAGTACACCAGCGTGGGGTCGGTGAGGGTAGAGCTCGAGGTGCTCGAGGGCCAAGTCTGCGTGTCGGTACGAGATTCCGGCATCGGCATACGCGAGGACAAGCTCGATTTGATTTTCAAGGAATTTGTCAGGCTCGATGCCAGTGAGTCGGGTTCTGAAGGATTGGGGCTGGGCTTGTCCATCGTCAAGCGATACAGCCTGCTGTTGGGCCATCGCCTGTCGGTCGAGTCCGAGTTGGGGCGAGGTTCTCGCTTCAGTGTTTATTTGCCGCTAAGTGCAGCCGGCCGCCCCGAAGTGCGCGCCGATGATCAGCCGGCCTTGGGTCCGTCCCAGTTGGAGGGTTTGCGCGTGCTGGTGGTCGACAACGTGGAGCTGCTGCTCAGCAGCATGATCCAAACTCTTTCGGGCTGGGGTTGTGTGGTGTGTGCCGCGCACGATCTGGCGGAAGCTTTGCTGGTCACGCGTGACCAGACCATCCATGTGGTGATCAGCGACTTTCACCTGGGCGACCTGGAGCCTGACGGTCTGCAGCTGATCGCCGCCATCAGATCTCGCTCTCCTGAATTTCTGCCGGCGATGCTGATGACGGGCGACGTATCCGCACAGCTCGAAAGTCGGGCACAGGACGAGTCGGTCAAGGTACTGCACAAGCCGGTGCGGCCCACGATCCTTAGGTCAGGCCTGCTTGAACTCCTGGAGCAGGCGGGTCGAGACAGTCGAGTGACTCAAGTCTGGGTTTTGCCGATAAAGCGGCGGAGCTCTCGCAGGCTCTCAAGCACCTGTTCAATGTCCTGCGGGCTCGGCGGAGACTGTCTGCGCACGGTGGCGGAAAAATAATACTTGAGATAGTCCCCCAGAGCGTACAGGCCGTCCTTGGCCTCCTCTGTATGACTGTCACACAGGATGATCGCGCGAGAAATCGCGTTAAGTACAGTGTGGTGTTCAATTTCCATGATTTGGACGGCTTTTTTACTATCAAAGCATTATGAGTGATCCGGGCCATTCAAAGCGGAGGGCAGGCTCTACTCGGCCATAATTGTCCCCGATCGAAAAAGAGCTGGAGCGGTTCGACCCGCCCCGGCCCCCTCATTTGCTTTCCCAATCGGCTGACCTGCCCGGCGGTCGCCGACCTTGATTCAAGACAACCGTGCGTCTCAATTCCATCAAGCTTTCCGGTTTCAAGTCATTTGCCGAACCCACCCAGTTCTTGCTCCCTGGGCAGCTGGTGGGGGTGGTGGGCCCCAACGGTTGCGGCAAGTCCAACATCATTGACGCGGTGCGTTGGGTGCTGGGTGAGAGCCGAGCCAGCGAGCTGCGCGGCGAGTCGATGCAGGACGTGATTTTTAACGGCACCACTCATCGCAAGGCGGCCAGCCGAGCCAGTGTGGAGCTGATCTTTGACAATGCCGATCATCGGGCGGGCGGACCCTGGGGTCAGTTTGCAGAGATTGCAGTCAAGCGTGTGCTCAGCCGAGACGGCACCTCGAGCTACTACATCAACAACCAGCCTGTGCGTCGACGCGATGTGCAAGACGTGTTTTTGGGTACCGGTCTTGGGCCGCGCGCTTACGCCATCATCGGGCAAGGCACCATCAGCCGCATCATCGAGTCCAAGCCGGAGGAACTGCGGCTGTTTCTGGAAGAGGCTGCCGGGGTGTCGAAGTACAAGGAGAGAAGGCGGGAGACGGCCAACCGGCTTCAGGACACCCGTGAGAACCTGACCCGTGTCGAGGACATCTTGCGAGAGCTCAACGGACAGCTCGAACGTCTTGAGCGACAGGCCGAGGTGGCCGTGCGGTACAAGGAGCTGCAGTCCCAGGTGGTGCTCAAGCAGCAGCAGCTGTGGTTCATCAAGCGGGCCGATAGCCAGGCCGAACAGCTGCGACTGCAGACCGACTGTGATCAGGCCGTCAATGCGCTGGAGGGCCGTCTGGCTGACTTGCGTCGGGTGGAGTCGGACTTGGAGACGGTTCGGCAGGCTCACTACGAGGCTGGGGATCAGGTCAATCAGGCCCAGGGTCGTCTTTATGAGGCCAGCGCGGAGGTGGCCCGCCTGGAAGCCGAGATTCGGTATGTGGTCGAGGGACGAGAGCGTGCCCAGCAGCGCCTGGGTGATCTGGTGCTACAGGACACCTCCTGGGCGCAGCGCCAGCAGGACGCCGGTTCCCTGGTCGCGGAGCTGTCGGCCAATCAAGGGCAGACGGCTGAGCAGGTGGTGGTGCTGCAGGCACAGAGCGAGGATCACGAGGCCCAGATGCCTCAACTTGAGGAGGCGGTGCGTCTGGCTCAGTCCGAATCGGCTGCGCAGCGACAGAGCGTGACGCTGGTTCAACAGCAGATTCAGGTTCTGGCAGCCGAGCAGCGCAACATGCAAGACGCTGCCAGCCAGCTGCAACTGCGTCGCGAGCGTGTGACGGGCGACCGAAATGCATTGAGCGCGCCTGACGAGGCCCGCCTGCAGCAGTTGCAACAACAGCTCGCCCAGGCCCTTGCTCTTCAGGAGCAGGTGCAGGGACAGTTGGCCGATTGGTCCAGCCGCGTGCCTGAACTCGATGAAGGTCGCCGCACCCAGCAACAGGTGCTTGGTCAGGAGTCGGCTCGCCTCAGTGACCTGTCGGCCCGTTTGCAGGCTTTGAGGGCCTTGCAGGACAAGGTTAAGACGGATGGGCGGCTGACGCCCTGGCTCGCCCGCCATGGCTTGGAGGCCATGCAGGGGCTGTGGAGCCGCTTGCAAGTTCAGGCGGGCTGGGAATCGGCGATCGAGGCCGCCTTGCGTGAGCGGCTCGGGGCCCTGGAGGTCAGTCGCCTCGATACCGTGCGTGGCTTTGCTGGTACCGATGGGCGGGAGGGGCCGCCTGCCAAGCTGGCTTTCTACAGCCCCCCCACCGATGCCGCCCCGGTCCGGCCGGCGACCGGCCTGCGTCCTTTGACCGATGTATTGCGCCAGTCGGATGCAGCTTTGGCGTGCCTGCTGGCCGATTGGCTACAAGGGGCCTTTGCGGCCGAATCACTGGAGCAGGCGCTGAGCCTGCGCGATCAGTTGCAGCCAGGTCAGATGCTGTATGTGGCGGCCGGTCACGCGGTCGGCCGTCATGCGGTGACCTTTTATGCTCCGGATTCGGAGCAGGCGGGCCTGCTCGCGCGGGCCCAGGAGATCGACAACCTTGACAAGCAGCAAAGAGCGCAGTCCTTGATCGTCGAGCAGGCGCGCAATGCGCTGGTTCGGGCTGAAGCCGACTATGCCGACGCCTCTCAGAGACTGCAGACGCTGCAGCGGGAGGCCGCCACCGGTCAGGCCCAGGTTCACGCTCTTGAGGTGGAGGCCTTGCGTATGCAGCAGATGGCCGACCAGACTCGGATTCGCGGCGAGCAGCTCGATGCGGACCTTCAGGAGATTGATCAGCAGCTCGAGCAATTGCAAGAGCGGCGGGTGGCTGCCGAAGCTCGCTTTGAAGAGCTGGATATGCAGCTGGCCGACAGTCAGGAGCGTCAGGCCCAGCTTGACGATGGCCTGATGCAGACGGAGGCGGCGCTCAATCAGGGCCGAGAGCAAGGCAGATCACTGGAGCGCCAGTTGCAGGAGGCCGAGTTTGCCCTGCGCACCCTGCAGTTGCGAATTGAGGAAGCGCGTCGCGGCCTGGAGACTGCCGATGGTCAGAGGGCGCAGATTGCCCAGGAGCGACAGCGCGTGCAAGATGAGCTTGATCGTCTCTCAGACGCGGCGGCGCAGACCGGCCTGCAGGCTGCCCTGGCGGTGCGGTCTGAGCGCGAGACTGACTTGGGTGTACGCCGCAGTCACTATGACGATCTCACTGCAAAATTGCGCGCCAGCGACGAGAGGCGAATGCAGATTGAGCGTGAGCTCGATCCCATGCGCCAGCGCATCACGGATCTGCAACTCAAGCAGCAGGCCAGCCGACTGGGTTTTGAACAGTATGAGCAGCTTCTGATGGATGCGCAGGCGGATCTGCAGGCTGTGCAGGCCTCGATCGAGAGTCAGGGTGTCAAGCTGTCCGGACTGCAAAGCGAAATCGATCGCCAGCAGCGTGAGATTGGTTCGCTTGGGGCGGTGAATCTGGCTGCGCTGGAGGAGCTGGATGCGGCGCGGGAGCGCAAGGGCTTCCTTGACGCACAATCGAGCGACTTGACCGAGGCGATGAACACGCTCGAGGATGCAATTCGCAAGATCGACATGGAGACCCGCGAGTTGCTCTCCTCCACCTTCGAGACGGTCAATACGCATTTCGGCAAGATGTTTCCGCAGCTGTTCGGTGGCGGGCATGCCCGCTTGATGATGACCGGTGAAGAAATTCTTGATGCCGGGGTTCAGGTGATGGCCCAGCCTCCAGGCAAAAAGAATCAGACCATTCACCTGCTCTCCGGTGGCGAAAAGGCGCTGACTGCCATTGCGCTGGTTTTTGCCATCTTTCAGCTCAATCCCGCTCCCTTCTGTCTCCTCGACGAGGTCGACGCGCCACTGGACGATGCCAACACTGAGCGCTACGTGCGGCTGGTAACGGCCATGGCCTCCGATACCCAGTTCCTGTTCATCTCGCACAACAAGATTGCCATGGAGATGGCTCAGCAACTCATTGGCGTGACCATGCAGGAGCAAGGTGTTTCCCGCATTGTGGCTGTTGACATGGAGTCGGCGGTACAAATGGCCGAAGCTGCGAATCCATGAACTCCTTGCACATCGTCCTGGCCGTTGTTGGCGCCATCGTGCTGGCTGCTGTCGTGGCCCATGGTGCTTGGACTTCCCGCAAGAGCTTGCCCAGGCAAGCCGACCCGGAGCTGGGTTCTGGGTCAGAGGGCACTGCCGCGATTGATCGTGTGACCGATGACGCGACCTTGGAGCGCCCGGAGCCGGCTCTGAAAGACGAGGGTCGGCCCATTGCCTCGGAGTTTGAGTCCTTGCCGGCTCTTCGCCGAGAGCCCGAGCTTGACAGTCTGATTGATGTCATTGCCCCGATTTCAGTCGAGGCCCTGGTTTCGGGCGAGGCTGCACTGGCCGCGCTGCCGCCAACCCGGCGCGTCGGTACCAAACCCTTTGCTGTCGAGGGACTGAGTGCGGAGACAGGAAGCTGGGAGACCCCAGTGGCCGGGCAGCGCTACAGTGCATTTCAGGCCGGTCTTCAGATGGCCAATCGGATGGGGCCGATGAATCAGATCGAATTCTCCGAGTTTGCGACCCAGGCGCGTCAGTTTGCCGATGCGGTCGGCGGTGAGCCCCAGTTGCCCGATATGCTGGAGGAGGTGGCGCGCGCCCGTGAGTTGGACCAGTTTGCCGGTCAGCATGATGCCCAGCTGAGTTTTACGCTGAGGGCGCGGGTGGCGGCCTGGAGCCCGGGCTATGTCCAGCAGAATGCGGCCCGACTTGGTTTTGTGCCTGGCGTTATTCCAGGGCGTTTGGTGTTGCCGGCCGCCTTGGACGGCGAGCCTCCAATCCTGGGTTTGTCGTTTGACTCACAGGCCGCCTTGGCCGAGGCTCCCGAGCGCGCCGCCTTGCGCGAGATCACTCTATGGCTCGATGTGCCCCAGGTCGCTCGCGATGACCAGCCGTTTGAGCGCTTGTGCGAAGCGGCCATCACTCTGGCCAAGAACATGGACGGGCAGATCACCGATGACCATGGAAATCCGATTGGATCGGAGACCATGGAATCGATACACGCCGATCTGCAGAAACTCTACGACACGCTCGAGTCGCGTGACCTTCCGGTCGGGTCGCCCTTGTGTCGGCGACTTTTTTCCTGAGGGTTGGCCCATGGCCCCGGTGCGGACTCGGCCGTTCCAGGTGTTCAGCGCAGCCTTTCGATGAATCCAATTTCTTCTGATGCGGCTGCAGCAGCCGCGCGAGCGCTTTGGCTGCGGGATCAGCTGCATCACCATGCGCACCGGTACTACGTCTTGGACGAACCTGAGATCCCGGACGCTGCGTACGACCAGATGTTTGCTGAGTTGCAGCGCATTGAGCAGCAGTTCCCGCAGTTGCAAACGTCCGATTCGCCGACCCAGCGGGTCGGAGGCGCTCCCCTGTCAGAGTTTGTGAGCGTACGACATGCGGTTCCCATGCTCAGCATCCGCACGGAGACAGATACCACCGCCGAAGGCGCCCTGGCCTTTGATGCCCGGGTGCGAAGGGAACTGGGCTTGCGCGAGGGGGATCCTCCCGTTGAGTATGTGGCCGAATTGAAGTTCGATGGCCTGGCCATCAGCCTGCGCTATGAATTCGGTGTGTTGGTGCAAGCGGCCACCCGCGGCGACGGCGAGGTGGGTGAAGACGTGACACAGAACATTCGAACCATCGGGCAGGTCCCGTTGGTGCTGGAGGGAGTGCGTGCCTGGCCGGTGCTCGAGGTGCGTGGCGAGGTTTACATGGGGCGCGACGATTTCGAGGCGCTCAATGAACGGCAGCGGCAGAAGATCGCCCAAGGGGCCAAGGGCGAGAAGACCTTTGTCAATCCTCGCAATGCGGCAGCCGGTGCGGTGCGACAGCTTGATCCGGCGATCGCCGCGCAGCGGCCCCTGAGTTTTTTCGCCTACGGAGTCGGTCATATTCAGCCCCCTGCCGATGTGAGCCTGCCCCAGACCCACATGCAGTGGCTGAAAGAGCTGCGAGCTTGGGGGCTGCCGGTGGCCGGCCAAACCCGCCTGGCGCAGGGTGCGGCGGAGTTGCTCGAATTTCATCGGCAGATCGGTGAGCAGCGCGATGCCTTGCCCTTTGATATCGATGGCGTGGTTTACAAGGTCAACAGCCTGAGGCTGCAGCAGCAACTCGGTTTTGTCACCCGAGAGCCCCGCTGGGCAGTGGCGCACAAGTATCCGGCGCAGGAGCAACTGACCGAAGTGCTGGCCATCGATGTGCAGGTGGGCCGGACTGGCAAGCTCACCCCCGTGGCCAAGCTGGCTCCCGTTTTTGTAGGCGGCGTGACGGTGACCAATGCCACCCTTCACAACGAAGACGAGGCGCGGCGCAAGGATGTCCGTGTGGGCGATACGGTGGTCGTGCGACGAGCCGGTGATGTGATTCCCGAGGTGGTGGGGGTGCTGCTGGAGCGCCGCAAGGGGGACCTTCCGATGTTCTCCATGCCCGGTCATTGTCCGGTGTGTGGCTCGGTGGCCGAACGGGAGGAGGGCGAGGCCGATCATCGGTGTACCGGCGGCCTGTTTTGTCCGGCCCAGCGCAAGCAGGCCATCCTGCACTACGCTCAACGCCGAGCCGTCGAGATTGAGGGCCTGGGTGACAAGCTGGTCGATCAGATGGTTGATGCGGGCCTGATCCGGCATTTGCCGGACTTGTACCGGCTGGGCCTCAGTGCCCTGGCCCGTCTGGATCGAATGGCCGAAAAATCAGCGGGCAATCTCCTGGCGGCGCTGGAGAAATCCAAGCAGACCACTCTGGCCCGGTTCATTTACGGCTTGGGCATACGCCATGTGGGCGAGGCCACGGCCAAAGAGCTGGCGCGTCATTTTGGTCGGCTCGATTCCCTGATGCAGGCCAGCCCTGAGCAACTGCTGGAGGTCGCCGACGTGGGGCCGGTGGTGGCGCGCAGCATCCACACCTTTTTTGCTCAGCCCCACAATCGCGAAGTGGTCGAGCAACTGCGGGCGCTGGGCGTGAACTGGGCCGAGGGCGAGCCGGCCCCAACGCAGCTTCTTGCGCTAAGTGGCAAGACGTTTGTCATCACGGGCACTTTGCCCGGTATGGACCGTGAGCAGGCCAAGGCGCGCATTGAAGCGGCGGGCGGCAAGGTGGCTGGCTCCGTCAGTCGCAAGACCGATTACCTGCTCGCTGGCGCGGAGGCGGGCAGCAAGCTGGCCAAGGCCCAGGAACTGGGTGTTCGGGTGATTGATGAAGCGCAATTTTTGGAGTTGATCAATGGCGGTACGTGAAATTCTCAAAATGGGCGATCCCCGACTGCTGCGGGTCGCCCAAGCGGTACGGACTTTCGACACGCCCGAGTTGCAGGCCTTGATTACCGATCTTCTGGACACGATGGCCGCTGCCCGCGGCGCAGGTTTGGCCGCGCCGCAGATCGGCGTGGATCTGCAGGTTGTGATTTTTGGCAGTGACCAAGCTAACCCGCGGTACCCTCAAGCTCCCTTGGTGCCGCGCACCGTACTCATCAATCCGGTGATCACGCCGATGGGCAGTCAAGAGGAAGAGGGTTGGGAGGGATGCCTGTCGGTGCCGGGCTTGCGCGGTCGGGTACCGCGCTGGCAAACCATCCGGTACCAGGGCTTCGATGTCCGCGGTCAGCCGATCGATCGGACAGTGGACGGTTTCCATGCCCGCGTGGTTCAGCATGAGTGCGATCACCTGATCGGCCGCCTCTACCCCACCCGGATGCGCGACCTGACGGCCTTTGGTTTTACTGAGGTCCTGTTTCCGGAGCTGGTGGGCGCAGACGACGACTGATGAGGGTGG
>JBEIHE010000070.1:0-15367 GCA_040381515.1 Polaromonas sp. | reverse complement strand
GTGCGGGCCCTCGGTACTCAACCTCTGGGGCTCGACCACCGACACTGAGGTACTGTGGTTCGTCAGCCTGCTGCATCGTGACGCACAGGGTCACGAAAGACTGCTCACCCGGGGCTGGTTGCGTGGCTCTCAGCGCAAGCTTGACCTTACACGCTCCAAGCCTTGGCAGCCCTACCATCTGCATCAAAGCCGCGAGCCCTTGGTGCCCAACCAGATCTACGAGTTCAATATCGAAGTCCAATCCATCGGCATTGAACTCAAGCCGGGCGAGCAGATCGGGGTTCGCATCAAGAGTGCCGACAACGATTCGCCGGCCACCATCAACGAAGACATTGGAGCGGGTGCAGTCGCCCGCCCGATGGTCTCCATCGTCTCGGTACATCACAACGAAAACTGCCCCTCTCATCTGCTGCTGCCGGTCACCCGAGGCAACCGGATCGGCACCTTCATCTCGGGCGGGAAATTGCCGAGCTTTGCAAAAACCTGACTTCATCGCCAAGGAGAACTCCATGTCGCTCAACAGACGTCAACTGAATCTGGCCGCGCTCGCTTGCGCCACCTTGGGTGCGCCAAGACTTGCACTTGCAGACCCCGCTTTTCCGGACAAACCCATTCGAATCATCGTGCCCTCCACCCCCGGGGGAGGCTTCGATGTCGTGGCGCGCATCCTTGGGCAATACCTCGGCGAGGTTTTCAAACAAAACATCGTGATTGAAAACCGAACCGGCGCTGGCACGCTGGTGGGCTCGCAGTTCGCAGCCAAGGCTGCGCCAGATGGCTACACCCTGCTTGCAGGGGGACTGAGCAACATCATCTGGAACATGCACCTCTACAGCAACCCAGGCTATGACGGCCTGAGCGATTTCGTTCCGGTTGGTCTGGCTTACACCGTGCCTTATGTCGCCGTGGTACGAAAGGATTTCCCAGCCAATACCTTCAAGGAGTTTCTGGATCAGGCGCGTGCGCAGCCTGGAAAATTCAATATGGCACACCTGGGCAGTGGAACGGGCGCCCACATCATGGGCATGTATCTGATGAAGCAGGCAGGAGTGCGTTTTACCGACGTACCCTACAAAGGCTCGCAAGCGGCCTACCCTGATCTGATCTCCGGTCGGGCAGATGTGATGTTTGACACCTCACCGTCGGCACGGCCTCACATTCAGTCTGGCAACATGAAGGCGCTGGCCATCGTCAGCCCACGGCGCAGCAGCTTGTATCCGAACGTACCCACCTCGGCCGAGGCGGGAGTGCCCGGCTGGGAGATCGAATCCTGGGTGGGCTTGTTTGCGCCGGCCAAGACCCCAGTTGCGGTGATCGAAAAACTACGATCGGCACTTGGCCAAGTACTCAACAACCGTGAACTCAGACAGAGGTTTGAGTCCACTGCGGGTGAAGTCTTTACGCTGGGCCCCTCAGAAACCGAGAGCTTCATTAAGGCTGAGGGCCGCAAATGGGCGACCATCCTGCGTGAAGCGGGCATCAAGCCCCAATAGTCACGCCAACGTCGCCTCAGCAGCGTCCGTCTCCTCAGGTCTGACCCTCGCACGCGGCGCCGGCGCACAGCGCCTGTGCGCGCGCGAGGGGCACAGTTGGGTCATGCACCACCGGCCTATACGCCTGGCCCGCAGACTTGCCCCAATCCTGCTCTGCAGCGGGCTCGCGGGCTGCCTTGACGGCCACTCGCCCCAGCTGCCACCCCGCG
The DNA here is from genome assembly GCA_040381515.1 of Polaromonas sp. Classification (GTDB taxonomy): domain Bacteria; phylum Pseudomonadota; class Gammaproteobacteria; order Burkholderiales; family Burkholderiaceae_C; genus Polaromonas. The sequence goes on along the minus strand of JBEIHE010000070.1, from coordinate 13,665 downwards.
TGCCCAAGCCCAAGATCGACTCGCCGGAGGCCGTAGAGACGCAGGTGCGACTGCAGACTTACGGTAGGCGAAGCACCGCTTCGACAAAACAAGGGGCGGGGACTTAAACTCAGCCTTTTTCGCCGCCTCTTAGGCTCTTCCATCTGAGCCGCAGGAGTCGGGGCTTTTCCTCCAGAAAATCAAATTGCGCATATGGGACGGCTTCAAGACAAGGTTTGCCTGATCACGGGCGCAGCCCAGGGCATCGGACTGGCGACTGCGCTCAAGTTTGCTGACGAGGGCGCCCAAGTAATCGTGTGTGATGTGCGTCAGGTCGGCGTCGATGCAGCCGTGCAGTCGTGCCGGGAACGCACGGCTGCCAGCGAGGGCTTTCTGATGGATGTGACGGACCGCAACCAAGTCGATGCAGTGGTTCAGCAGGTCTGCGATCGCTATGGCCGCATCGACGTGCTGGTCAATAACGCGGGCATTACGCAGGACGCCCGCCTGGTCAAGATGACGCAGGCGCAGTTCGATCGCGTGATCGACGTCAACCTGCGCGGCGTGTTTCATTGCGCTCAGGCGGTCGCTGACGGCATGATCCAAAGGGGCGGCGGAGTGATTCTCAATGCCAGCTCAGTTGTAGGAATCTACGGGAACTTCGGCCAGACCAACTATGCGGCCAGCAAGTTTGGGGTCATCGGATTTACCAAAACCTGGAGTCGCGAGCTCGGACCCAAGGGTATTCGGGTCAATGCTGTCGCACCCGGCTTCATCGAAACACCCATTCTCAGCAGCATGCCCAACGAGGTATTGGCTTCCATGCGAGAGAGAGTGCCCCTCAAGCGGCTGGGTCGTCCGGAGGAGATTGCAAACGTCTACGCCTTTCTTGCAAGCAATGAGGCCAGCTATATCAATGGCGCCGTGATCGAAGTCTGCGGCGGAATGACGGTCTGAGGCCATTGCTACATTGAACGCGCGCGAAGGCACACAAGGCCTGGCTCCATGAACATCGAACCTGAGGCGACGGCACCGCAGAAATCGGAGCGCCGCGATCCCCGATCCCCGGGCGATCTCTTCCTGTCTTTTAGCTGGCTCGCCCTACAAGGCTTTGGAGGTGTGTTGGCGGTCGCTCAACGCGAGCTGGTGGAAAAAAAGCGCTGGCTTACCCGTGAGGAATTCGTCGAAGAATGGGCGGTTGCCCAGATCATGCCCGGCCCCAATGTGATCAATATGGCCATCATGCTCGGCGGGCGACACTTTGGCTGGCGCGGCGCGGCGGCGGCAGTGGCCGGTATGCTGGCCCTGCCCTTTCTGATGATCGTGCTGCTGGCCCTGTTCTACGGCTCAATTGCGCATCACCCTGAGGTTGAGGGCGCACTTCGCGGCATGGGGGCGGTGTCAGCGGGCCTGATCACCGCCACAGGAATCAAGCTCATCGCCGGTCTGAAAACCAATGTACTGGGCGCCCCGGTGTGCATCGCCCTGGGCCTGACCTGTCTGGCTGCGGTAGCCTGGCTGCGCTTACCGCTGGCCTGGGTCTTGCTGGTCTTGGGCGTCATCGGCATGGGTCTGGCGTATCGCAAGCTCAGGCCTTCATGAGCATCGTCCTGAACCTGGCCGATTGGCTGCAGATCCTGCTGCACTTTGCCACGCTGTCGCTTCTGGGGGTGGGCGGAGCCATCACCACCCTGCCCGACATGCATCGCTATCTGGTCGATCAGCAACATTGGCTCAGCGATGGCCAATTCAATACGAGCGTTGCGCTGGCACAGGCTGCACCGGGGCCCAATATTCTTTTTGTAGCGCTCATGGGCTGGCATGTGGGGCTCAACGCAGGCGGCGGCCCCCTGCCCCTGATGGGCGCCCTGCTGGCCATGCTGGGCATCATGCTGCCCAGCTCCCTACTGGCCTACACAGCCGGTCAATGGAGCCATCGCAATCGAGAACTGCGCGTCATCCGAGCCTTCAAGCAGGGGCTAGCCCCCACGGTAGTGGGTCTGCTGATTGCCACCGGTCTAATTCTGGCCACCGCCAGCGCACCCCATGCGCGCGATGGGCTGGTCTGGCTGATCGCAGCCACAGCCACCGTGGTGGTCTGGCGCACCCGACTGCATATCCTGTGGCTTTTACTCGCAGGCGCCTTGGTAGGAGCGTTCTTCCTATCCTGAGGCCAAACGCCGCTGACGCAAGGCCTCGTAGAGGCACACGCCACTGGCCACCGACACATTGAGGCTCTCTACCGCCCCCTGCATGGGAATGCTCACCAGTTCATCGCAACTCTTGCGGGTCAGCTGTCTCAGGCCTGCTCCCTCTGCACCAAGCACGAGCGCTACCGGTCGAACGAGATCGGTGTCATAAATGGACCGCGGTGCCTCATCGCTAGCCCCCACACACCAGATATCCCGCTCCTGCAGCTCACCCAGGGTGCGGGCCAGATTGGTCACCATGAAGTAGGGCACGGTCTCGGCGGCGCCGCTGGCAACCTTTGCCACGGTAGCGCTCAGGCCGGCCGCATGATCCTTGGGCGCCACGACAGCATGGGCACCCGCCCCATCGGCCACCCGCAGGCAAGCCCCCAAATTATGAGGATCCGTCACGCCATCGAGGACCAAGAGCAGAGGAGAACGGGCAGTGGACTCCAACTGTTCGAGCAAGCTATCGAGGGACCGGGCCTGCTCGATGGGCTGAACACGCGCCACCACCCCCTGATGCCCATGAGAGCCACACAGCCTGGACAATCGCAAGCCATCGGAGTCGATCAGCCGAACGCCAGCCTCGCGCGCCCGTTGCAGGAACTGACGCATCCGCGCATCGCGCCGGGAGGTGTCAATGTAGACCTCAAGCACCGAATGAGGTGCCGTCTTCAGCCGAACGCCGACTGCATGAAATCCGAACAGGGTTTTAGCCGATGAGGTCACGACGCCGATTATCCGCTCTAGGCGGGCCAGCCATCGGGCTCGATTGGCTCATGCACCTCGCACGCGCCCAGCCTCAATGACCACGCGTCGACCACACCGCGCGGCCAGTTGCTGGTCATGCGTGACCAAAATAAGCGTGGTACCTTGTTCCTGATTGAGAGCCATCATCAAGGAGAGAATCGTCTCACCGGTGGCGAAGTCCAGACTGCCGGTGGGTTCATCGGCGAGCAAGACGGCCGGCTTGACCACAAAAGCGCGCGCCAGAGCGACACGCTGCTGCTCTCCGCCCGACAACACGCGAGGGTAATGACCCAGACGCTGCCCCAGCCCCACCCGCTCGAGCATATCGAGCGCTTGCTCTCGGGCCCCGCGCACACCCGCAAGCTCTAGAGGCAGCATCACGTTTTCAAGGGCGTTCATGTGCGCCATGAGTTGAAAGCTCTGGAACACGAAGCCAATCTTCTGCGCGCGCAGGGCAGCCCGCGCATCTTCATCGAGAGCGAACAAATCCTGCCCGTCCAGACGAACCGTCCCCTGCGTAGGTCGATCCAGCCCCGCAATGATGGACAGCAAAGTGCTCTTGCCAGAGCCGGAAGCTCCCACAATAGCCACAGTTTCCTTAGGCGCAAACTGGATGTTGATATCGCGCAAAATGGTGAGCGTTCCGGTGGAGTCTTGGACGGTCTTGGAGACATGCTCAACGACGATGATGGGCTCGGGCGACCCTTGGCCGACGCGGGAAGTGGACACGAATTCGGAAGCCGGGACGGACAAGGACATGAAGGCAGTGATCAAAAGGTTACGCACACAACAGGGCCATGCAGCCCCGAGCAGGCAAGACAGGCACTTTAACAAGTCGGCCTCAATCCTCCGGCCTGACGGGGCTTTATCTGAGCGCAGAGGCTTCATGCTGATCGCTGGACTGAGTGTGATGGGCCTCGCCCGGGGTCAGACCAAAAGTCCAGCCGCACAGGCGCAGGGGCCCGGGGTGCTCGTCATTGGCGATTCGCTCAGCGCCGAATACGGTCTGCGCCGAGGCAGCGGCTGGGTCGCCTTGCTCGAACAGCGAGTGCGTCAGCTGGGTCGCAAGGACCGGGTCATCAATGCCAGCGTGAGTGGCGACACCACTGCCGGAGGTCGCTCTCGGCTGCCGACCTTGCTGCAGCAGCATCGACCGGCTGTCGTGATCATCGAACTAGGGGGTAACGATGCACTGCGCGGCCTGCCGCTGAGTCAAACCGAGGATAACTTGCTCGCCATGGCCCGAGCAAGCCGAGCGATCGGAGCCCGCGTCCTGCTTCTGGGCATGCAGATGCCGCCCAACTATGGCGCCCGATACGCAGCCGATTTTGCAGGCCTGTACGCCAAGGTCGCCCGCCAGACGGGCAGTGCACTGGTGCCCTTCTTCCTCAAGGGCGTGGCCGATCGACCCGATCCGACCGAGTGGTTTCAGCCCGATCGCATTCATCCTAACGAGCAGGCCCAGACTCTGATGCTCGACAATGTCTGGCCCGAGCTGAAGAAACTTTTAAAGTGAGTCTGCAAACCATCCCCGCCGAAACAGCACTGGAACGCCTGGACGGATTTTCAGCCCTCATTGACGCGCGCTCACCGGCTGAGTTTGCACTGGACCATTTGCCCGGGGCGATCAACTGGCCCACGCTCGACGACGAGCAGCGCCACCAGATTGGGACCGACTACAAGCTGGTCAATGCCTTCGAAGCCAAGAAACGCGGGGCGGCCATGGCCGCCCGCAATATCGCGGCGCACATCGAACGCGAGCTCATGGACAAGCCTAAGGAATGGGCCCCCCTTTTGTATTGCTGGCGCGGCGGCAAACGCAGCGGCTCCCTGGGCCTGATCCTCGACCAGATCGGCTTTCGGGTAACCGTGCTGGAGGGAGGCTACAAGGCGTTCCGCAGCGCCATGCTGACCGACCTGCCACGGCAGGTCGGCAGATTGAAGTTCGAGGTCATCTGCGGGACCACCGGATCGGGCAAGACGCGCCTTCTGCACGCCCTGAAAGAAAAAGGCGCACAGGTGCTCGATCTTGAAGCGCTGGCCTGCCATCGCAGTTCAGTCCTGGGGCTGATACCCGGGCAAAACCAACCCAGCCAGAAGGCCTTCGATACCCGCCTTTGGAATGCCCTTCGGCGGTTCGATCCTGGGCGGGTGGTCTACGTGGAGAGCGAAAGCAAGAAGGTGGGCAATGTGGCAGTGCCCGAAAGCCTCATCAGCGCTGTGCGGGCCAGTCCCTGCCAGATTCTGACCTTGCCCATGAGCGAACGTGTCCAACTCCTGCTACAGGAGTACGACTTCTTCGTTCGCGATACGGAGTTTTTTTGTCAACGTCTGGGCACTTTGATGGAAATACGAGGGGGTGATGTAGTGCGCCATTGGCAAGCGCTCGCACGCAGCGGGCGCACCGCAGAGGTGGTGCAGGACCTCTTGGTTCGCCACTATGACCCGACCTACCTGCAGTCCATGCAGCGCAATTTCCTCAGGTATCCCGAGGCCCTCACCTTGACTGCTCGCGACCATAGCCATCAAGCCATGCAGGAGTTGGCCCAAGAGATTCTGGCTGTACACGACAACTGAAGAGGGCCTTCTCGGGCGAATCGCCACAAAGGTGACAAGCGCTAGATCGCGGCCAGAGCCTGTGCGATATCGGCCTTCAGATCGTCCACCGCCTCCAATCCAACGGCCATGCGCACCAGGCCACCCCGATAGGGGACTTCCTTGCTGCGGATCGCTGGCCAGAGATAAGGCACACACAAACTCATGGGGCCCGCCCAACTGAAGCCCAGGCGGAACAGTTTGAGGCTGTCGCAAAAACGATCGACCTGCTCTTGCGCGAACCGAGGATCGAACACGACACTGACCAAACAAGCCGCCGCCCGTGCATCTCGCTTCCAGGCCTGGTGGCCCGGAGAATCGGCCAGACAGGGATGTAACACCCGTTCAAAGTAGGGCTGGGCCTGCAACCAGTGCGCCAGCTCTCGGGTGGCCGAGTCCTGCGCCGCATATCGAAGCGCCATCGAAGGAAGACCGCGCAAAACCAGTTCCACATCATTGGCAGCTACGCCCAAACCCAGGCGTGAATGACAGTGCAGCACCTGGTGATGCAAAGCCTGATCACGGGTGACCACCGACCCCATGAGCACGTCCGCTCCGCCTGAGGGGTATTTGGTCAGGGCCTGAACACTGACGTCAGCCCCCATGTCAAAGGCGCAAAAAGCAAGGCCTGCGCCCCATGTATTGTCCAGTGCAGTGACGATGCCCTTGGGATGGCATGGGCTAAAGGCCCGCACCACCGCCACCAGCGCCGGCAAGTCCGGGTACTCAAGGGTGATGGAACCGGCCGCCTCCAACCAAACCAAACGAGTACGGGGGCTCAACCGCGCCGCCAAGTCGGCCGGATTCATCGGATCGTAAAAGTCGCAGGTCACGCCCCAATTGCGCAGCTCATGCTGCGCGAAGGCCTTGTTCGGGCCATAGGCGTTTTCAGGGATCAACACCTCGTCGCCCGCAGCCAGAAAGGCCATGTCCACCAGGCTCAGAGCAGAAAGACCACTGGGCGTCAGCGCGCAATAGCGCCCTCCCTCCAGGGTGGCCAGACGCTCCTCGAGAATGAAGCTGGTAGGCGTCCCAGCCAGCCCATAGGAATACCCGCTCTGGTGCGTCCAGTCGCGCGCGCGCAAGGCCTGTACGTTCGGAAAAATCACGGTGGAGGCCTTGTGTACTCCTACGGTGACGGCCTCAAAGCCAGCCGGCGGCTGGTAGGGGTGATGAATGAGGGTGGTCGCGGTGTCAGTCATGACCCAATCTTAGAGGACAGCGTCTGAAACTCCGAGCCAAACAATCAGACAAACCACAGATCCTCCTAAGAAAACCGCGGCCTTAAACCCGCCACTTCTCCAGCAGCTTGTCCGGCCCCATCGCGTCATAACTCTCGAATGGCTGGTGAATCCAGGGGTTGGTCGGCAGAAAGTCCACCGAATAATCGGGTTTGAAACTCGACAGGCCCTTGGTCCAGATGACCGCGGTGCGCAGTTCGGTGATGGGTTTGTAATTGGAGCGCAGCAGATCGACCACCGCATTGAGCGTGTGTCCCGAATCAGCCAGATCGTCGACCAACAACACCTTGCCGGCAATCTCACCTTTCGGGGTAGTGATGTAGCGGGCAATGTCTAAAGTGCCCTGTACAGTACCCGCATCTGCCCGATAGGAACTGGTCGACATGATGGCCAGGGGTTTGTCAAAGATACGGGAAAGAATGTCGCCGGGGCGCATGCCGCCTCGCGCCAGGCAAAGGATGGTGTCGAAGGCCCAGCCCGATTGATGCACCCGGATCGCGAGCTTTTCAATAAGGTTGTGGTATTCGTCATAGCTCACGTACAAATGCTTGCCGTCTTCGGTCAACATGGGCTCTGTCTCCTGGGCGTGGAATCGGTTGTTGGAATCGGTTTTGAAAATCAGGCCACGAAGGGATCGCGCAACACGATGGTGTGATCGCGGTCGGGGCTGGTCGAAATGATAGCGATGGGCACGCCCGTGGTCTCTTCGATGCGGCGCAGGTAGGCACGAGCCTCAGGCGGCAGCCGATCGCGATCGGTCACGCCTACAGTGGTCTGGCTCCAGCCGGGCATGGTTTCATAGATCGGTTCACAGCGGGCGATATCGTCGGCGCCCATGGGCAGCAGGTCCACCGTATGCCCGTCGAGACGATAGCCCACGCACAGCTTGAGCTCCTGCAGGCCATCGAGCACATCCAGCTTGGTGATGCACAGACCCGACAGGCCATTGACCTGAGCGGATCGCTTCAGAAGCGCTGCGTCAAACCAGCCACAGCGCCGGCTGCGACCGGTGGTGACGCCCTTTTCGGCACCCACGGTCGAGAGGTGATAGCCCACTGTGCCCGGCGTCTGCCAGTCCAGTTCGGTCGGGAAAGGCCCCCCCCCCACCCGGGTGCAGTAAGCCTTGGTGATGCCCAGCACATAGTGCAGCAAGGACGGCCCTACGCCCGCACCGGCTGCCGCATTGCCCGCAACGCAGTTACTGGAAGTCACGAAAGGATAAGTGCCGTGATCGACATCAAGCAAGGTGCCCTGAGCACCTTCGAACAGAAGATTGGCTCCGGACCTGTGAGCCTCATTGAGTTCACGTGAGACGTCAGCCATCATGGGCTTGATCAGTTCGGCATGGCGCATCGCCTCGTCATAGACCGCCTGAAAATCGACGGCTGGCGCCTGCAGGTAGCCGGTGAGCACAAAATTGTGCAGATCCAACAGCTCACGCAGCTTGTCGGCAAAACGCTGCGGGTGACGCAGATCCTGCACGCGCAGGGCGCGACGGGCAATCTTGTCTTCATAGGCCGGCCCGATGCCGCGGCCGGTGGTGCCGATCTTGGCCGCGCCGGCTTTTTCCTTGGCCGCCTCGCGTGCCACATCAAGCGCTGCATGAAAAGGCAGGATGAGCGGACAACTCTCGCTGATGCGCAACCGGGAACGCACCTCAACGCCGACTTTCTCCAGCCCCTCGATTTCTTCGAGCAACTTGGCCACCGACAACACCACACCGTTGCCGATATAGCACCGGACACCGGGGCGCATGATGCCGCTGGGGATCAGGTGCAAGGCTGTCTTTACACCGTTGATGACCAGGGTATGACCCGCGTTGTGCCCGCCCTGAAAGCGCACCACCCCCTGGGATTTCTCGGTCAGCCAGTCCACCAGCTTGCCCTTGCCCTCGTCGCCCCATTGGGTGCCAACCACGACGACATTGCGCCCAGGCGTGGTCGATTGATCATGTGTCATCTTCATAGCTCAATTACAAGAAATGGGCGCGCCGTCCTCAGACGGCGCGGTCGAGGGCTTGAACCACCCAATGGTCCGCAGCTCGGACCAATTCACGATCACAGTCAAATTCATTGACTTCATGCTCATGGCCAGGCAGTACGCACACCACCGTGTGACCTTCGCGACGCAGCCCGGCAATCGCCTGCCTGAGCGCCGGATCCTCGCTCCAAGGGGCTCGAATCGCAGGGCGCGGAGAACGGGCCGGCAGCACGCTGACCAGCTCCTTGAGGTCCAGGCTGAAACCGACAGCAGGCCTCTTGCGCCCGAAAACAGCGCCGACCTCGTCATAGCGTCCGCCGCGTACAAGTTCCTCGCCCCGCCCGTAGATGGCAAAACGAATTCCACTGTAGTAGGCATAGCCGCGCAGATCGGCCAGGTCAAAGCTCAGCGCAAGCTCGGGCTGCAGAGAGGCAAGCTGCACGGCCAGACGATCCATCTCATCGAGTGCCTGGTCCACACCCTCGACCCCACGCAGCGCACGCCTGGCCTCGGCCAACACCTGCCGGTCACCATAGAGTTGGAGCAAGGCCATCAGGCCAGCGGCACAAACCGCGGGTACATCGGACTGACGCGCCAGCACATCCTGCAGTTCGGTGACGTCCTTGGCCGCCAAGGCCGAATGAATGCGAGCCTGAGCCGAGGCACCCAGCCGAGCGCCTGCCAAAAGAGCGTTGACGATCCGGACATCGGCCATATCGACCTGCAGGGCACCAAAGCCGGCAGCGCGCAGACTTTCGATGGCCAAGCCTTGCACCTCAAGGTCGGCCTCCAGACCCGCGTGGCCATAGATCTCGGCGCCAAACTGCAAGGGTTCTCGGGTGGCGTGCGGGCGATCGGCGCGAGTGTGCAGCACCGACCCACAATAGCAAAGACGGGTCACCCCTTCCCGATTGAGCAAGTGGGCGTCGATGCGGGCCACTTGCGGGGTGGTGTCTGCGCGCAAGCCCAGCGTACGCCCGGAGAGCTGGTCCACCAGCTTGAAGGTCTGCAAGCCCAACGTTTCGCCGGTACCGGTCAGCAAGGAATCGAGATGCTCCAAGAGCGGTGGCATGACCAGCTCATAGCCGTAGCTGCGGGCGCTGTCTAGAAGCAGCCGCCTGAGCTCTTCGATGTGTCGGGCCTCCGAGGGCAGGACATCAGCAATTTGGTCCGGCAGTTGCCAGGACGAGGACCGAGCAGGCATCGCGATGCGGATGAGCTGTTAAAGCAGGGATTCTACCGGCCGCCGGCACACCACCCGGGTCAAGACAAGAGCCAGAGCCCCAAAAGACCCAAAGCCACGCTGAGCAGGCCGAAAAAGCGAAGCTGCCCGTCGCTGAGCCTGAGCAGCTGCTCGAAGGTATGTCGCCAACGCTGAGGTACCAGCAGCGGCAACAAACCCTCGATCACAAGAACCAGCGCCAGCGCCTGCCAGAACGTGCTGCTGTCCAAGGCACGGACCGATCAGCGTCGCGGCGGATTGGGCTGCGCCTGGCCAGCGCCCGAGCCCCGCATGGCGCGGAAAAATTCCGATGAGGGGTCGACCACCACCAGATCTGACTTCTTGTTGAAACTGGCCTTGTAGGCCTCGAGGCTGCGGTAGAACTGGGCGAACTGCGGATCTCGTCCGAAGGCCTCGTTGTAGACGCGCGCAGCCTGCGCGTCACCCTCACCCTTGACCTTTTGGGCGTCCCGGTAGGCGTTGGCAATCGTCACCTCGCGCTGCCGATCGGCATCGGCGCGGATTTTTTCGCCCTCGGCCGCTCCAGTAGAACGCAGCTCATTGGCGACGCGTTTGCGCTCGGCCTCCATCCGCCGATACACCGACTCGGTAATGGCCTCCACGTAATCCACGCGAGTGATACGCACGTCAACAATCTCGACGCCCCAGGACTTGGTGCCCTTGACCGCCTGCTGCACTTCAGTCTTCACGTCGGTCATCAACTCCTCGCGCTTGAGCGAGAGCAAATCCTTGACCGTGCGCTTGTTGATCTCTTCCTGAAAGGCGTTGCGCACCACCCGACTGAGTTGGTTGGCCCCGGTGCGCTCGTCAAGACCAACGTTACGGATGTAATCGCTGGGCTGGGTGATGCGCCAGCGCACATACCAATCGATCACCACCCGCTGCTTCTCCGCGGTCAGCATCGGTTCAGGGTCAGTGCTGTCGAGAGTCAGGAGCCGTTTGTCGATATACGAAACATTTTGAAAGGGCGGAGGCAGCTTGAAATTGAGCCCCGGCTCCGTGATCACTTCCTTGATCTGCCCCAAGGCATACACCACGCCAAACTGGCGCTGGTCCACCACAAACAGGGTCGAACCCAGCAGGGCAAACAACACCAGCGCCGACGAAACAACAAATCCAATACGGTTCATGATCGATTTCCCTTCAGCGTCCGTCCCGCTCTCGCGTGCGGGAGGCATCGCGGCTGCGGGAGTCAGTGCCTGCTGCGCCGGCAGCGGGAGCGGTGGGCAGGGCAGGCGTTGACATCGCCCCCCCGGCAGTGGGCTCCGGAGCCCCGTTCGCGGTGGCCTGCATCAGCTTGTCCAAGGGCAGGTAAAGCAAGTTAGAACCCTGGCGCGATTCGATCATGACCTTGCTCACGTTGGTAAAGACCTGCTGCATGGTGTCCACGTACATACGCTCGCGGGTGACCTGCGGCGCCTTCTGGTATTCGGCCAGCACCGAACGGAAACGCTGCGCATCACCTTGCGCCTGCGCCACGATACGGGCCTTGTAAGCCTGAGCCTCCTCCTCGAGTCTCGAGGCTGAGCCCACCGCACGGGGTATGACGTCATTGGCATAGGCCTGCGCTTCATTCTTGGCCCGCTCACGTTCCTGACCCGCCTTGAGCACATCGTCGAAGGCCGCTTGCACCTGCTCGGGGGGACGCACGCCACTTTGCTGGAGGTTGATGCCCACCACCTCAATACCGACCTTGTAGCGATCGAGAATGGTCTGCATCAGGGCACGGACCCGGGGGGCGATCTGATCGCGCTCCTCGGCCAGTGCCGAATCCATCTTCATCTTGCCCACCACCTCGCGCACCGCAGTCTCGGCGGCCTGCACCACCGTGGCGGCGGGATCCTTGCTCTCGAACAGGAAAGCGCGCGCATCGCTGAGCCGGTACTGCACCGCGAACTTGATCTCGACGATATTCTCGTCTTCGGTCAACATAGCCGAGTCACGCAAACCAGTGGCCTTGATGATGGTGTCACGACCGACGTCGACAGACCGGATCTGCGTGACCACCACCATCTCATGGCGCTGGAAGGGGTAAGGCAACCGCCAGTTGAAACCAGCGCCCACCGTGCTGTGGTAGCGCCCGAACTGGGTAATCACGGCCTGCTGACCCTCTTGCACAATGAAGAAACCAGTGCCCAACCAAATCAGCAAGGCGACCAGCGCGATCAGGCCCGCACCGATACCGGCGCTCTTCATGTCCGGAGGCTGAAAGCCACCGCGACCTCCTCCTGAGCCGCCGCCCGGACGGCCGCCACCGCCACGGCGGCCACCCAACAAGCCACCGAGTTTGCGATTGAAGTCTCGCCAGAGCTCATCGAGGTCCGGTGGGCCCTGGGTCGGGCCTTGCGAGCCGGACGGTCCGTTGGGGCGCTGGGGCGAACCACCAGGAGGCGTCGGTGACGCGGCAGGCGGAGGCGTCGGCGCACCCGGACGGTCGGAGGACCCCGGTGAAGAGGAGTCTCCGGACGGGGGCTCGTCCCGACCCCAACGGGAATCGTTGAGATTGAACATGCCGCGCACGCGCGGCAGCAGACGCTGCGGACACGCCACGAACGCTTGCAGCACAGGGTTGAGCTTCATGATGGTCGACGTAAGGATTTTTTATTCTGTAACTGACATTGTGCCTAAACCGCGCAGCCCGTCCGCCGCGGGCGGCCATAACCCCGCCTCGACCCCGGCGATCGCGGACCCGGCCGAGGCGTGCCCGAGCAGGAGTTTTCGCAGGGCCCCCAGGCCCTCCCCCGTCCGGGCGCTGACAAAAATCCGGTCCACCACCGAATCGGGGCCCGGAATTGACACAGGCGAACGTTGATGCAGTTCCAGCGGCCGGGACTGGGATGGCATGGCATCGAGCTTGTTGAAAACCAGCACCTGAGGCAAATGACCGGCGCCGATCTCCTCAAGAACCTTGCGCACCTCCGCGATCTGCTCGGGATGATCGGGATTTGAACCGTCAACCACGTGCAACAACAGGTCCGCTTGGGCCGCTTCCTGCAGAGTTGCCTCAAAGGCATCGATCAACCCATGAGGCAAATCGCGAATGAATCCAACCGTATCGGAAAGCGTAACGAAAAAATCGTCCCCGCCCGCAGCCCCGCCGTCGGCAGGACCGAGGTAAAGCTGCCGCGTCGTGGTGTCCAGCGTGGCAAACAACTGGTCGGCCGCGTAGGCCCGGGCCTTGACCAATGCGTTGAACAAGCTGCTCTTTCCGGCATTGGTGTAGCCCACCAGAGACACAGTAAAAGTCTCCCGCCGCTGCCGCTGTCGTCGCTGCGTCTGCCGCTGTCGCTTGATGCGAACAAGTCGCTCCTTGGTGCGCTTGATCGCCTCACCGATCATGCGCTTGTCCAGTTCGATCTGCTTTTCCCCCGGTCCGCCGCGCAGACCCGCCCCACCGGCCTGACGCTCCAGGTGCGACCAGCGTCGCACCAGGCGCGTCGACAAGTACTGCAGGCGGGCCAGTTCGACCTGCAATTTACCCTCATGGCTGCGGGCCCGCTGCGCGAAGATCTCCAGAATCAGCAGGGTGCGGTCATTGACCGGAAGCTCCAGACTGCGCTCAAGGTTGCGCTGTTGGGCCGGGCTGAGGGCCTGATCGAACAAGATCTCCGACGCTCCCGACTCTCGGGCCAGAGACTTGATTTCCTCGGCCTTGCCCGTGCCCACGAAAAAAGCGGCATCGGGG
>JBEIHE010000069.1:0-15661 GCA_040381515.1 Polaromonas sp. | reverse complement strand
GCAACGCTCACCGTTGATGTCCTTGAACACCACGCGTGGATTGTAGACCGACAGTTCTGATCCCTCGCGTCGAATGTTTTCCAGCAAGATGGTCAGGTGCAATTCGCCACGGCCAGAGACTTCAAAAATGCCATCTTCGTCAGTGGCCTTGACCCGCAGGGCCACATTCGATTGAAGCTCCTTCTGCAGCCGATCCCAAATCTGGCGGCTGGTCACAAACTTGCCCTCGCGTCCAGCCAGAGGCGAGGTGTTGACGCAAAAATTCATGGTCAAAGTTGGCTCATCGACCTTGAGCATCGGCAAGGGCTGCGGGTCGATCGGGTCGGTCACCGTCACGCCGATGCCGATGGCCTCTACGCCATTGATCAACACAATATCGCCCGGCCCTGCTTGGGTGACCTGGATGCGATCGAGTCCCTGAAACTTGAGCACCTGATTGATTCGGCCCTTTACGCTGGCCCCGTCAGCCCCTTCCATCACCAACACGTCCATGCTCGGTCGCAGGGTGCCTGAATTGATCCGGCCGACCCCGATACGGCCGACAAAGGTCGAATAGTCGATAGCCGAGATCTGCAATTGCAAAGGCGCATCGGGATCGCCCTCGTGCGGCGCCACGTGCTTGAGGATGGTCTCGAACAGGGCCGACATATCAGTGCCCCACTGTTGCCCTGGTTCGCCCTCTTCCAGAGAAGACCAGCCGTTAATGCCGGAGGCGTAGACCACCGGGAAATCCAGCTGCTCGTCATTGGCGCCGAGCTTGTCGAACAAATCAAACGCTGCGTTGATCACCGCATCCGGCTTGGCGCCGGGTTTGTCGACCTTGTTGACCACCACAATCGGCTTGAGGCCCAGGGCCAGTGCCTTCTTGGTGACAAAGCGAGTCTGCGGCATGGGACCTTCCTGCGCGTCGATCAGCAGCACCACGCCATCGACCATGGACAAGGCTCGCTCGACCTCACCGCCAAAGTCGGCGTGACCCGGGGTGTCGACGATGTTGATATGAGTGCCCTGCCAGGACACGGCGCAGTTTTTGGCCAAAATGGTGATGCCGCGCTCGCGCTCGATCGCGTTGCTGTCCATCACCGTATCAATGATTTTTTCGTGCTCGGCAAACGTGCCCGACTGACGCAGCAATTGGTCCACCATGGTGGTTTTGCCATGATCGACGTGGGCGATGATGGCGATGTTTCTGATCTGCTTGCTCATACGGTTTCCTTCAGGCCACTGACGCTGTAGCGCGCGGCTCACTCTCCAAGATCTGTTGAATTTCCAGCGGGCTCAACAAACGGCCCGGTATCAGTTCGCCGGCCTTCACATGGCCGGTACCCAGCAAAACGCTGCTGCACTCTTCTTGCTCCGTATCCTTGAGGGACGGGGCGGTGCCTGGCGCTTGTGCCACAGGCTTTGGCGCGAACACCATGACCTGCTCGGCATCTGGCCAATGGCCGCGGCGACGCAAGCCACTGAGAAAGCGGCCGGCGTCTTCCGTCCCCAACTCGATTCGGCGGTGACCCTCTTGCAGCAGGCAAGTCAGCGGCTCGAGGGTTCGCAGTCGCTGATCTTCGTCCATGGCCTCCAGTTGTTCGATCGTGTGACACTGGCCGATCCGAAAAGGGCCAGTCTGCACCCGACGCAGGGCGGTCAGATGGCCCCCACAACCCAAGGCTTGGCCGATGTCTTCACCCACAGTGCGGATGTAGGTGCCCTTGCTGCAATGCACCCGCAGCCGAAGAAAAGGCGCCGGACCGTCAAGCTGATGCTCCAGCAGTTGCAGGTCGTGGATCAGTACCTCACGAGGCGTGCGCTCGACGGTCTGGCCCTCGCGGGCGTACTCGTAGAGTGCCCGGCCCTCTTTCTTCAGGGCGCTGTGCATCGGCGGCAGTTGTGGGATGCGACCGGTCATGCGCCTGAGTACGTCCGTCACCTGAGCCAAGCTGCAGTGGACCGGCCGCTCTTGAAGAACCTCGCCCTCCGCATCGGCCGTTCGGGTCTGGATGCCCAGCCGAACCACCGTCTCGTAGGTCTTGTCAGCATCCAGATGCAACTGACTGAATTTGGTAGCCGCACCAAAGCACAGTGGTAGAACGCCGGTGGCCAGCGGATCGAGCGTGCCGGTGTGGCCCGCTTTTTCAGCGCGCAGCAGCCACTTGGCCTTTTGCAAAGCCTGATTGCTGGAAGGCCCCAGCGGCTTGTCGAGCAGCAGCACCCCATGCACGGGGCGACGCTGCACCCGTGCACGAGCAGCAGCAGTCATTTTTAGGTGTCGTCCTTCGCCCGCGAAGCCACCGCCTTGGCAATCAGCGCGTTCATATCGGCGGCTCGTTCGGTAGTGCGGTCATAGACAAAATGCAGGGTGGGCACGGTGTGGATTTGCAAGCGCTTGAACAAGCCGTTTCGCAAAAAACCAGCGGCTGCATTAAGCCCCTCACCCGCCTCCACCGGATCGCCGGTCAGGACGCTGAAGAAAACCTTGGCATGCGCGTAGTCGGGGGTGACCTCTACCGCACTGAGGGTGACCATGCCCACCCGGGGATCCTTGAGCTCGCGCGAAATCAATTCCGTCAGATCGCGCTGGATCTGATCGGCTACACGGAAACCACGATGAGCGGTAGGAGACTTCTTGCGCATGAGGGATCAAGGGTCAGCCCAGTGTGGAGCTGACCCACGCCTGTTAGGCGTCAGGTGCTGAGCGTGCGTGCCACTTCCTTGATCTCGAAGAATTCCAACTGATCACCCTCGGTGATGTCGTTGTAGCCCTTGATATTCAAGCCGCACTCAAAGCCCTCTTTGACCTCGCGCACATCATCCTTGAAGCGTTTGAGCGATTCGAGTTCTCCGGTGAAGATGACCACGTTGTTGCGCAGCAGGCGCACCCGCGCGCTGCGGCGCACCAGGCCTGAGGTCACCATACAGCCGGCAATCGAGCCGATCTTGCTGACTTTGAACACCTGACGGATTTCGGCCCCGCCGATGACTTCTTCCTTCTTCTCGGGGGCCAACATGCCCGACATGGCCGCGCGCAATTCGTCGACCGCGTCGTAAATGATGTTGTAGTAGCGAACATCAATGCCGTTGTGCTCGGCAACCTTGCGGGCCTGCCCGTCAGCGCGGACATTAAAGCCGATCACCACCGCCTTGGATGCAATGGCCAGGTTGATGTCCGATTCGGAGATGCCACCCACCGCGGAATACACCAGCTGCACCTTGATCTCCTCGTTGGAGAGCTTGAGCAGCGACTGCGACAAGGCCTCTTGCGAGCCCTGCACATCAGCCTTGATGATGATGGGCAAGGTTTTGACCTCACCGGCGGCCATGTCGGAGAACATGTTCTCCAGCTTGGCTGCTTGCTGCTTGGCCAACTTGGTGTTGCGGAACTTACCAGCCCGGTAGGTGGCAATTTCACGGGCCCGACGCTCGTCAGCCAGCACCATGAATTCATCGCCGGCTTGCGGCACTTCGGTCAGGCCTTGAATTTCCACTGGAATCGAAGGCCCTGCCGACTCGGTCTTGCGGCCGTTTTCGTCCAACATCGCACGCACGCGGCCATAGGTCTGGCCAGCCAGCACCACATCGCCCGTCTTGAGCGTGCCGGACTGCACCAGAACCGTCGCGACCGGACCCCGGCCCTTATCGAGCTGCGCCTCGATCACCAGACCTTTGGCCATGGCATCTACCGGGGCGCGCAGTTCCAGCACCTCCGCCTGCAGCAGCACTTGCTCTAACAGGTCATCCACGCCCTGCCCTGTTTTGGCAGACACCGGCACGAAGGGGGAGTCGCCCCCAAATTCTTCGGGAACCACCTCTTCGGCCACCAACTCGCTCTTGACACGGTCGGGGTTGGCTTCGGGCTTGTCGATCTTGTTGATCGCCACCACGATCGGCACACCGGCCGCCTTGGCGTGCTTGACCGCCTCCTTGGTCTGCGGCATCACGCCGTCATCGGCGGCCACCACCAGAATGACGATATCGGTGGCTTGCGCACCGCGTGCCCGCATGGCGGTAAAGGCCTCGTGACCCGGGGTGTCCAGGAAGGAGATCATGCCGCGAGGGGTTTCTACGTGATAGGCCCCAATGTGCTGAGTGATACCACCGGCCTCGCCAGCGGCCACCTTGGCGCGACGGATGTAGTCGAGCAAGGATGTCTTGCCGTGATCGACGTGACCCATGACCGTCACCACAGGGGCTCTAGGCATGGCTTCGGCGCTTTGGCCCTGCACTTCCTCAGCGGTGAATGCCTCGGGATCATCCAAGGCCGCAGTGACGGCCTTGTGGCCCATTTCCTCCACCACGATCATGGCCGTATCCTGATCCAGTGGCTGATTGATGGTGGCCAGCTGACCGAGCTTCATCAGGTGTTTGATCACCTCTGAAGACTTGATGCTCATCTTGTGGGCCAGTTCGGCCACCGTGATGGTTTCCGGCACATGCACCTCGAGTGCCTTGAATTCGGCAGGCGCGGCAAAGGTGGACTCGGTCCGGGCATCGCGGTCACTGCGTCGCCCGCCCTTGGGACCCGCCCTCCAGCCGCTGCGCGTGGGCACAGCGGTGGCACCGCGGGTCTTGATTTCTTTCTTCTTGCTGGCGTCGTCCTTCCAGGTCGATGACAGATTCTCGGACTTGATTTCCTTGCGCCCTCCACCCGCAGGCGCGGCCGGCGCTGGCGTTTTGGCCGTAGCAGGGGATGCCGCTGGCTTGTGCAAAGTGCCTTTGAGCGCAGCTTTTGCGGGTTCGGCTGGAGGGGGGGCCGCACTGAGGACCCGCTTGGGTGCGCTGAGCATGGCCCTGATATTGGCCGCCTCGGCCTCGGCCTTGCGACGCCGCTCCTGCAAGTCATGAGCGCGCGCCGATTCGGCCTGAAATTCTGCCTGCGCCTTGGCCTTGGCGGCTGCGGCCTCGGCCGCTGCCGCTGCTGCGCGAATGGCCTCCTGGGACGCGCGGGCGCTGGCTTCCTCATCAGTCTGAGGCACCGCCGCAGCGGCCGCTCGGGCTGCCTCGGCTGCCTTGGCCTCTTCCTCCATGCGAGCCCGCTCACGCGCTTCCTGCTCCTCGCGCTGACGGCGTTTCTCCGCCAGATCTTCTTCCTGGCGACGCAACAACATGGCCTGGCGCTTGGCCTCTTCCTCGCGTCGAGCCAGTTCAGCCGGATCAATGGCTGGCACGGCCACTGCCTGGGGCTGCACCTCGGGCTCAGGCGCTGCAGCCTCGGCGGACTCATCGCGTTTGACGAAGGTGCGCTTCTTGCGCACTTCGACCTGAATGGTGCGGGCCTTGCCGGTGGCATCGGCCTGCTTGATCTCGGTGGTCTGCTTCTTGACCAGGGTGATCTTTTTGCGCTCTGGCGCAGCCGTGCCATGGGCTGCCTGCAGAAAGCTCAGCAGCTTCTGCTTGTCGGACTCGGACAGCGGGTCCGACTCAGCTTTCTTGCTGACGCCTGCACTGGCGAGTTGCTCCAGGAGCAACTGAGTGGGCTTGTTGAGTTCTGCTGCAAATTCAGCAACGGTGGTTGTACTGGACATAGTTGGGTTTCCCGGCCTCCATGGTCACTGCGCCTGCGAGGCGGGTTCTTCGGCGAACCAGTGGGCGCGCGCGGTCATGATCAGCACTTTGGCCTCTTCGGGCGACTGGCCGGTGATTTCGGTGAGCTCGTCGACTGCAAGGTCGGCCAGATCGTCGCGGGTCTGCACCCCGGCCTCGGTCAGACGGGCGATCAATTCGGGGCTGAGACCCTCGACATCCTTGAGATTTTGCGAGACCTCTTCCACGTTTTCCTCGCGCGCAATCTCCATGGTGAGCAAGGCGTCCTTGGCTCGGTCGCGCAGCTCATTGACCGTGTCTTCATCGAAAGACTCGATCTCCAGCATCTCCTGGAGGGGTACGTAGGCCACCTCTTCCAGGCTATTGAAGCCCTCGGCAATCAGAATGTCGGCAATTTCCTCATCGACATCGAGCTTTTCCATGAACAGCTTGCGCGCCGATTCGGTCTCGCTCGCGAGCTTCTGTGCCGACTCATCGGCCGTCATGATGTTGATCTTCCAGCCGGTCAGTTCGGAGGCCAAGCGCACATTCTGTCCGCCTCGTCCGATGGAAATAGCCAGATTCTCCTCATCGACCACCACATCCATGGCGTGTTTCTCTTCGTCGACCACGATGGACTGCACGTTGGCTGGCGCCAGGGCGCCAATGACAAATTGAGCGGGGTCGTCGCTCCACAGAACGATGTCGACCCGCTCGCCGGCCAGTTCATTGGTCACCGCATTGACCCGGGTGCCGCGAACGCCTACGCAGGTCCCGATCGGATCCACCCGCTTGTCGTGCGAGAGGACCGCAATCTTGGCGCGTGACCCTGGGTCACGGGCGCAGGATTTGATTTCGAGCAGACCCTGCTCGATCTCCGGGACCTCCTGACGGAACAGCTCGATCATGTACTCTGGCGCAGTGCGCGACAGCAGGATCGGCGCTCCTCGCAAGGTGGCATCCACCGACATGATCATGGCCCGCACCCGATCACCTGAGCGCAGATTTTCCTTGGGAATCATGTCAGTGCGGCGCAGGCGCCCCTCGACACGACCCGACTCGACAATGATGTCGCCCTTGTCCATGCGCTTGACCGTGCCGACAAAAATCTTTTCGCCACGCGAGAGAAAATCGGTGAGGAGCATTTCGCGCTCGGCATCGCGGATTTTTTGCAGAATGACCTGCTTGGCCGCCTGCGCTCCGATGCGCCCGATGGGCAGGCTGTCCACCGGTTTTTCAATGTAGTCGCCCTCTTCAATGTCGGCGATTTCATCGCGGGCATCGCTGAGCATTTCTTCGCCTTCAGGGTTTTGGAGGCCCGCCTCATCGGGCACCACCAGCCAGCGCCTGAAGGTTTCGTAGTTGCCGCTTTCACGGTCGACGGACACCCGAATGTCGGTGCCTTCGGGATAGACCTTCTTGGTGGCCGACGCCAGAGCCAGCTCAACCGCACCGAACACCACTTCCCGATCTACGTTCTTCTCGCGCGAGATCGCATCGACTAGCATCAATAGTTCGCGGTTCATATCACTGGCCTGCCTTTCCTCAAGACTCCACTTGTCCACCAACCGGCGCACCCTTGGGTTTGCGCCCCTTGAAATCCACTACCGGCACCAAGCGGGCCTGGGCCACGTCTTCCAACGTGAAGTCCAGTGCCAGCTCAGGTGCCGGCTCTTTTTTGCGACGCGCCTTCGTGCCTGGCTGCATCGGCTTTTCGTCCGACCAGGCCAAGCGCCAGCCCGAGGCCAACTGCTCGAGCCGACCGCGAAACTTCTTGCGCGAGGCCGAGACACTCGACGCGCCAGAGGGCCCGATCGGCGCACGCAAAGTCAAATCAATCATCTCGCCGGCGAAGCGCTCAAAATCACGGGCTCCTTTAAGCGGCCGATCCAGGCCGGGAGAACTGACCTCAAGCCGGGCGTAATCCACCCCTTCGACCTCGAGCACAAACTGCAACTGGCGCGTCACCCGCTCGCAATCCTCAGCAGTGATGAAGTGCTCCTGCCCGGGCACCCAGGGCCAGTCAATCGTCACGCGAAGCAGCCCACCGCCGGTTCGATCGACATCGACCAACTCGTAACCCAGTCCTTGGACTGCCTGTGCCACTGCATCGTGAAGCGCCATAAGGCCCTCCGAACTCCACCACTTTCAAGGCCCGATCGACCCCCAAGAGGACGACCTGACCTGCAAAACGATCGACCAAAAAAAATGGGCGGTGGTAACCCGCCCATTTGGTCGTGAAGCTTAAGATTGTATAGGAATTTAGTGCTTGAAGCAAAGTTTCAGGGTGCAGGCGGATGACGAGCGGGCGGTCCACGCACAGACTGAAAATCGACCACTGAAGACAAATCCAGAAAAAATAACAAGTTCTCAGGTCAGGCCGGCTTGAGTCGACTGCATCGTTTGGAAGGCCGAATTGACGAGCATGCGGGTGTAGGGGTGCTGAGGCTGCGCAAGCACTTGCAAAGCCGGTCCCTGCTCGACCACCTCGCCGTCCTTCATCACCATCACCTCATGAGCCATGGCCTCGATCACCTGCACATCATGGGTGATCAGAAGATAACTAAGACCGCGCTCGCCCTGAAGGCGCTGCAGCAAGCCCAGGACCTGTTTTTGCACAGTGACATCCAGCGCGCTGGTCGGCTCATCCAGGATCAACAGGCGGGGCTGCACCGCCAGCGCGCGAGCGATGGCAATGCGCTGCCTCTGCCCCCCTGAAAATTCGTGTGGATAGCGCATCAGCAGGCCAGCGAACTGGGCCTCGGTCAGACCTACATCGGCCAGGGTCTGAACCACCTGCTTCCTTCTTTCAGTCTGCGTCATCTCCGGGTGGTGGACGCGCAGGCCCTCACCCACAATCTCTTCAATCGTCATGCGCGGAGACAGAGAAGAAAACGGATCCTGAAAGACCACCTGCACCTGTCGGCGCAAGGCCTTGTTGGCAGCCGAGCCCGCGCCCCAGGGCTGATCGCCCATCGTCACCTCGCCCTCGAAGGCTTGCAAGCCCAGCAGGGCCAGGGCCAGAGTGGACTTGCCTGATCCGGACTCACCGACCACGCCCAGCGTGCAGCCCGGTGCAATGGCTACGTCAGCCCCTTGCACGGCCACGAAACTCCCGGAGCCGAACCAGCCCAGGAAGCCGGGTTTGCGCACCGGATAGCTCACCCGCAACCGCCTGGCCTTAAGCCAGGGGGCGGCCGACGGATCGGGATCGACCACCTGTCGCTCGGGCCGGCTCTCCAGCAGCTGTCGGGTGTAGAGATGCCGCGGCTTGTGAAAGACCTCCTCCACCGGACCCTGTTCAACGATATGGCCCTTCTCCATCACCGCCACCCGGTCAGCGAAGCGGCGCACCAAATTGAGGTCGTGGGTGATCAGCATCACCGCCATCTGATGGTCGCGCTGCAGTTGTCCGAGCAGATCCAGGATTTGTCCGCGTAGAGAAACATCCAGCGCAGTGGTGGGCTCATCGGCCAACAACAGTCTGGGCTTGCAAGCCAAAGCCATGGCAATCATGGCCCGCTGCCTTTGACCTCCCGAAAGCTGATGTGGAAACGACCTTGCACGACGCTGTGGCTCGGCAATTCCGGTCTGAGCCAGTGCCTGCACGGCGGCCTCCCAGGCCTGCGAACGCGTCAGACCCTGCTTGAGTTCGATCACCTCGGCGATCTGCTCGCCTACCGAGAAAAGTGGATTGAGGGCGGTCATCGGCTCCTGAAAGATCATGGCGATGTCCTGGCCGCGCAAACGCCTGAGATCGGACTCGGGCAGGCCCAGCAGGTTTTGCGTGCCTTCCTGCGCGGTCTGCATCAGGGCCCGACCGGTGGCGCGGGCATTCTGGGCCAGTCCCAACAGGCCTAGGGCGGTGACCGTCTTGCCCGAACCCGATTCACCCACCAGAGCGAGCTTCTCTCCAGCGGCAATTTCAAAATCGATGCCGTGCACCACCTCTTGGGAGCCAAAGGACAGTCGCATGCCCCGAACCTGCAGCAAAGGCGTGCTCATCGGTCGGCCTTCCGCGGATCCAGCGCATCGCGCAGCGCATCGCCCATGAATGTCAGCAGCAGCAAGGTAGTGACCAACACAGCGAAAGTGGACAGCGAGATCCACCAGGCGTCGATACTGTTCTTGCCCTGCGACAGCAATTCACCCAAAGACGGCGTTCCAGGCGGCACGCCCAGGCCCAGAAAGTCGAGCGAGGTCAGGGCCAGGATGGCGGCGCTCATGCGAAACGGAAGAAAAGTTACCACCGGCGTCAGACTGTTGGGCAGCACATGGCGGAAGATGATCTGCCAGTGCGACAGCCCCATGGCCCTTGCGGCCCTTACGTAGTCCATTTGCCGATTGCGCAGGAACTCGGCCCGCACATAGTCTGACAGGCCCATCCAGCCAAACAGACTGAGCAAAATCAAGAGCAGTGCCACGCTCGGCGCGAACACCGCGCTGAAGATGATGAGCAAATACAGCTCGGGCATCGACCCCCACATCTCGATGAAGCGCTGGAAGGCCAGATCGGTCTTGCCGCCGAAATAGCCCTGGATGGCACCCGTGATCACGCCCAGCAATACGCCGGTAATGGTGAGCGCGAAGGCAAACAGCACACTGACTCTAAAGCCATAAATCAGCTGGGCCAGCAAGTCGCGACCGCGATCATCGGTACCCAAAAAATTGTCCGCGGTCGGCCTGGAGGGATTGGGCTCCCGCGCAAAATAGTTGATCGTCTTGGGCCCGTAAGGATTGGGCGCAAACAGGGCCCAGTTGTCACCCTCGCCCAGCTTCTGGCGAATGAAGGGGTCGTGGTAGTCGGTGGCGGTGTCGAAGTCTCCGCCGAAAACCTTCTCGGGGTAATCCTTCAGGATGGGCGCGTAATACTGGCCCTCGTAACGCACCAGCAAGGGCTTGTCGTTGGACACCAATTCGGCCGCCAGGCTCAGCAGCACCAGCACGGAAAACAGCATCAGGCTCCAAAAGCCCAATCGGTTGCGCCGAAAACGCAGCCAAGCCCGGCGCGCTGGCGAGCTCGATGGAACCACTGTCATGGCATCAGTCGAAGCGGACACGAGGATCGACCCAAACGTAGCAAAGATCACTGATCAGTTTGGTCACCAGACCGATCAGGGTAAAAAAATACAGTGTCCCCAACACCACCGGGTAATCACGACGGATCACGCTTTCATAGCTGAGCAGGCCCAGCCCATCGAGTGAGAACAGGGTTTCAATCAGCAGAGAGCCAGTGAAAAAAGCGCCTACAAAGGCGGCCGGGAAGCCGGTGACGATAGGAATGAGTGCATTGCGAAACACATGCTTGTAGAGCACCTGCCCCTGCGACAGGCCCTTGGCTCTGGCGGTGATGACGTACTGTTTGCGAATTTCTTCCAGGAATGCGTTCTTGGTCAGGATGGCCGTCACGGCAAAACTGCCCAGTACCATCGCGGTGACCGGCAAGCAGATGTGCCACAAGTAGTCCACGATGCGCGCGCCCCAGGACAGCTCGGCCCAGTTGCTCGAGGTCAAGCCGCGCAGGGGAAACCATTGCAACTGCCCGCCAAAAACCACCAGCAGCACCACACCCAGCACAAAGCCTGGGATCGCATAGCCCACCAACACCAGCAAGGTGGTGACCATGTCAAAACGCGAGCCGGCCCGCACCGCTTTGGCAACACCCAGCGGAACAGCCACCAGATAACTGATGAAAAAGGTCCACAGGCCCAGGCTGATGGAGACCGGCAGCTTTTCAATGATGAGATCGGAGACGGCCTTGTTCTGGAAAAAGCTCTTGCCTAAATCAAAGGTGGCGAACTGCCCGAGCATCTGGAAGAAGCGCTCGTGGGCCGGCTTGTCAAAGCCGTAGAGGGCCTTGATCTGTTCCAGGCGCTGCGGATTGACTCCCTGCGCACCCCGGTAGGCCAGGCCCCCTGCCTCCGCCCCGCCCCCGCCTGGGACCGCCTTGGCCTCGGCCAGGTACTGTTCGACCGGCCCTCCCGGCACAAACTGAATCACCACGAAGGTCAGCAGCAGCACCCCAAACAAAGTGGGGATCATCAGCAACAGACGTTTGATGATGTAGGCCAGCATCAGCGACTCCACCAAGTCATCAGCGCCCATCCTTCACCGGTAACGTAGGGCGGCATCTTCTCAGGCCGCGCCAGCCGCTGCTGGTTGAAAGCCATACGATGGGTGGGCGCTGACCATTGCGGAATCAGCACATGGCTGTGCGCGATCACCCGTTCAAGCGCCCGGCAGGCCGGCAGGAACTCCTCGCGAGTTTTGGCAGCGACCATGCGCGCAATCAGCTCGTCAACAGCGGGGCTGCTCATGCCGGTGAGGTTACCCGAGTCTTCGGTAACTGCGGCCTTGCTGCCAAACAGGTCGGCGTATTCCTGGCCGGGGCTGTGGGTGCCGCCGTAGGCGATGGTGGTCACATCAAAGTCAAAGCGCTGCAGCCTTTGCTGGTACAGCGCAAAGTCCACCGGCCGGAAATTGAGCCGTATGCCCAGCTTTTCAAGGCTGCGGGCCCAGGGTGTGACCACCCGCGCACCGGCTTCATTGCTGTCGAGATACTCAATGACAAAAGGCTGGCCCTGCGCATTGCGCAGCACGCCCTCCTGTATGGTCCATCCCGCCTCGGCCAGCAGATCGCGGGCACGCCGGAGGTTGCCGCGCAGGCTGTTGGAGCCATCGGTGCGGGGCGGCTGCGCCATCGGGCCGAAGGCTTGCGCAGGAATCTGGCCGCGCCAAGGTGCGAGCAAGGCCAGTTCGGCCGCATCGGGCTGCCCGCTCGCCTGGCAGTCGGTGTTGCCGAACAAACCTACCACCCGTCGGTAAGCGTTGTAGAAGAGCTGCCGGTTCATCCATTCAAAGTCCATGGCCAGACCCAGTGCCTCGCGAACACGCGGATCCTTGAACTTGTCACGGCGGGTGTTGATGACAAAACTCTGAAAGCCTGCAGGCAGGCGATGCTCGAACTCGACCTTGACCAGTTCGCCACTGTCAAAGCGCTTGCCCTTGACTCGGCGCGCCCAGTCGCCGGCTGAGAAGAACCGCATCAGGTCGAATTCGCCAGCTTTCAGGGCCTCGAGCCGCGCGGTGTTGTCTTTGTAGATTTTGACCGTCACCCGGTCAAAGTTGGCCATGCCGCGCCGGACATTGAGATCTCGCGCCCAGTAATTGGGGTCACGCACATAAGTGATGTCCTTGCCGAAGCGCACCGGCCCAATTCGATAGGGGCCACTGCCGATCGGGATGTCCATGACCACCTGATCAAAGCGTTTGGGCTTGCCGCCCTCCATGCCCCACTGGCGGCTGAACACGGGCAGGCCGCCCACGGTCAAGGGCAGCTCGCGATTGGGTTTGCGAAAGCGATAGCGCACGGTGCGCTCGTCGAGGATGTCCAGACCGGCCACATCTTCCAACAAGGTCTTGTAGGCTGGTGAGGTGTGCGGGCCCATCAGGGTGTCGAAGCTGTGCTTGACATCGGCCGCCAGCACCGGCTGTCCGTCATGAAACCGCGCCTGCGGTCGCAAGCGGAAGGTGGCGCTCAAGCCATCGGCCGACACGCTCACCTCTTCGGCCAGCAGTCCGTAGGCCGAGCCGGTTTCATCGAGCGAGCTGGCCAGCAGGCTGTCGAACATCAGGTCGGACAGGTAGGCCGGTGCGGTGCCCTTGATGGTGAACGGGTTGTATTTGTCGAAGGTCGACGCCCTCGAGTTGCTGACCAGACGCAACTCGCCGCCCCGTGGCGCCTTGGGGTTGACGTAGTCGAAGTGCGCAAATCCATCGGGGTACTTCAGGTTCCCCCAGAGGGCATAGCCGTGCGCTGCCCAGGAAGGAGCCGCCCCCAGACAGGCCGCCAAAGCCAGCATGCGCAAGTAGTCCGCGACAAACCTCATGCGACAATTCTGCCCCATTACTCAGGGCCGATGAGAGCGCGGGGAAAACCCGGGCACGCGCCCGGCAAGGACTGACATGGGATTTCTGCAAGGCAAAAAACTGCTCATCACGGGCGTACTGTCCAACCGCTCCATTGCTTACGGCATTGCCCGCGCCTGTCACGCCCAGGGGGCGGAACTGGCCTTCAGCTATGTCGGCGAACGTTTCAAGGATCGCATTACCGAGTATGCGGCGGACTTCGGCTCCAGCTTGGTGTTTGACTGCGATGTGGGCAGCGACGAGCAGATTGAGCGACTCTTCAAGGACCTTTCAGTCCACTGGCCCAGCTTTGACGGCTTTGTGCATGCCATAGGCTTTGCCCCGCGCGAGGCCATCGCGGGGGACTTTCTGGAGGGCCTCTCGCGCGAGGCCTACCGCATTGCGCATGACATCAGCGCCTACAGCTTTCCGGCCATGGCCAAGGCCGCAGCGCCCCTGCTCAACCCAAAATCGGCCCTGCTTACCCTGTCCTACCTGGGCGCGGTGCGAACCGTGCCCAACTACAACACCATGGGTCTGGCCAAAGCCAGTCTGGAAGCCTCGGTGCGCTATCTGGCTGAGTCCCTGGGTCCGCGAGGCGTGCGAGTCAACGGGATCAGCGCGGGTCCGATCAAGACACTGGCAGCCAGCGGGATCAAGGGCTTTGGCAAGATCTTGAGTGCGGTGGCCGAGACCGCGCCGATAAGACGCAATGTCACGATCGACGATGTAGGCAACGTAGCCGCCTTCCTGCTTTCTGACCTGGCTGGCGGGGTGACTGCAGAGATCACCTATGTCGATGGCGGCTTCAGCCAGGTGGTGGGCGGCTTGGCCGAATCGGCTGTGGAATAGTCCGCCATTCATCGCGCCGAGGGCGGCGCTCCCACACCCCCACGCGACAATCGGCTGGATTTTGCAGGGCCACTTTCCGCCGACTACTCCGACATTTGCTGGAGCAGCGCCCTTGCGGCGATCGGGCCCCCTTCAGCCCGTGCCCATCAGCCCTTGACGCAATCGGCGTAGTAGCGCATCCGGCCTGCCGCGTCGGCCTCCTCCACCAAGCCATGAATGTCGGTTTCGAAGCCCGGACACTGGGCGTTGAATTCCCGAGCGAACTTAAGGTAGTCGACGATTTTTCGGTTGAAGACCTCGCCGGGTACCAGCAAGGGGATACCTGGCGGATAGGGGGTCACCAGACCCACGGTCACCCGCCCTTCCAGATCGTCAATTTCCACCCGCTCGGTCTTGCGGTGAGCAATGTGCGCGTAGGCGTCGCTGGGCGTCATGGCCGGCTCGAGGTCGCTCAGGTAGACCTCGGTGGTCAGACGAGCGATATCGTATTTGGCATACAGCTCATGCACATGCTGGCATAGATCGCGCAAGCCCATGCGCTCGTATCGCGGATGCTTCTGGCAGAACTCGGGCAGGATGCGCCACATCGGCTGGTTCTTGGCGTAGTCATCCTTGAACTGCTGCAGCGCCGTCAGCAGCGTGTTCCAGCGCCCCTTGGTGATGCCGATGGTGAACATGATGAAGAAGCTGTACAAGCCGGTCTTCTCGACAATCACTCCGTGCTCAGCCAGGAATTTGGTCACGATGCTGGCGGGAATGCCGGTCTTGGCAAAGCGTCCGTTAAGGTCCAGACCGGGCGTGACGATGGTCGACTTGATCGGATCGAGCATGTTGAAGCCCGAGGCGATCTTGCTAAAGCCATGCCAGTTTGAAGCCCCACTGCGCGTGCCATTGCGGGCCGATTCGCCCTTGAGGATCCAGTCGTCGGCGCGGCCGATGCCCTCTTCGGCCAAGGCATCGGGTCCCCAGACCTTGAACCACCAGTCTTCACCGTATTCGGCGTCGACCTTGCGCATGGCGCGGCGAAAGTCCAGCGCCTCGGCAATGCTCTCTTCAACCAGTGCGGTACCGCCGGGCGGCTCCATCATGGCCGCGGCCACATCGCAGCTGGCAATGATGCTGTACTGCGGCGAGGTCGAGGTGTGCATCAGATAGGCCTCGTTGAACAAGTGCCTGTCGAGTTTGACGTTTTGGGCGTCTTGCACCAACACATGGCTGGCTTGGCTGATACCGGCCAGCAGCTTGTGGATGGATTGGGTGGCATACACCATGGACTCTTTGGGTCGTGCGCGCTTTTTGCCCATCGCGTGGTACGGGCCATAAAACGGGTGGAACGCAGCATGCGGGAGCCAAGCTTCATCGAAATGGAGGTTTTCGACGTAGCCAT
>JBEIHE010000068.1:0-16219 GCA_040381515.1 Polaromonas sp. | reverse complement strand
TCGAACTCGCGGCCGCGTGCCAGCTGCGCCAGTTTTTCTCGGGACAGGGGCTGGCGCGGATGCCGGACCAGTGCCTTGAGCATGGCAAATTCACCGGTCGTCAGTGCAATGTCCTGGCCATCTTTCTCCAGGGTCCGTTGACCAAGGTTCAGAGCAAAGGGGCCGAATCGCACCACCTCCTTGTCGGTGGAGGGGGCGCCGGGCACTTCGTTTGTGGGGCGGCGGCGCAGCACCGCGTGAATGCGCGCCAGCAGTTCGCGTGGGTTGAAGGGCTTGACCAGGTAATCGTCAGCGCCGACTTCCAATCCCACGATGCGGTCCACGTCCTCTCCCTTGGCCGTCAACATGATGATGGGCGTCTTGTCGTGGCTGGCCCTCAGGCGCCTGCAGACGGACAGTCCGTCTTCTCCGGGCATCATCAGGTCGAGCACGATCAGGTCAACGGCATCGCGCATCAGGATGCGATTGAGGGTTTTGCTGTCTTCGGCCAGGGTGACTTCAAAGCCTTCTTGGGACAAGTAGCGCCGCAGCAGGTCGCGGATGCGGGCGTCATCGTCGAGGATCAGGATCTTGTCGGGGCGCGCGGCGTGCTGCAGCATGGACGAGTCGGTGGGCTCAGGGGTCAGAGGGGCGCGCGCGGCCGTCAGGCAAAAGCGCTTGAAGCCCACAGGGGCGCGTGCGCCCCTGTGGGCGTTGCCACAGGCTCAGTAACGGTACTTCAGGCCGAGCGAAGTTGTATTGATGCGGTCACGCCCGGTATTCAGATGCACGGCCGAACGGTCGTACTGCAACACGGCCATCAGTTGACGGGTGATGCCGACGTCCACACCGACTCCGTAGGTTTCACCAAAGCCGTTGTCGCGTGCGCCGGCGTTGTCGCTGCGGCTGTAGAGCACGCCCAGCTTGCCAAAGACCGCGAAGGTGTCGTTCAGCGGAAGGCGCCCGACCCCTGCAAGGTAGAAGCCGTAGGCGTCCGTTCCGCCCGCACGACCGAAGTCGATGCCGCCTGCCTCCAGGCCCATTGATGAGGGCCACATGGTTCCCACGTACAGGCTGTAGGCATCGCCTCGACCCGAGTTGAAATGGCTGCGACCCCCGTTGAGTCCGACGTAAGACTGCATGCTGGTGGGCCACCAGTCTGTTCCCGCGCTGCTGGACTGGGCCTGGGCTGGGGCGCTCAGGATAAAGGCCGCGGCGGAAAGAGCAAGGATCGGGGCTTTGCGTATAAATGATTTCACTTTGACTCCTGCAATGATGATGTCGGTCGAGATCGTGCTCTTGCATCGACGAGTTGATTCTGGGCGGCCGTTAGGTTCCCGTATGTCGGCGCAGTGGGATTGCCGATGTAGGAATAGGCTGGCGCGCGCCGAAGCTAAGGCAGGGCCTCAGGCCGGCAGGGGACGCGGTTTTCTATGCGCAGCCCGCTCCGGATTGCGCCCGGGCGTGCACAATGGAATGACATGACAAATTTCGTACGGTATCTGGCCGGGGGCGGCGCAGTGGTGCTTGATTCGCCGCACAGTGGCACTGTTTACCCGGCTGATTTTGGCCACGCCTGTGCCTTGGACCGCTTGAGGCGGGCCGAGGACACCCACGTCGAGCGTCTGTATGACTTTGCGCCCGCCTTGGGCATCGCTTGGGTTGAAGCCCTGTTTCCAAGAAGCTATGTGGACGTCAATCGATCGCTCGATGAAATCGATGCCGATCTTTTGGATGCGTCCTGGCCGGGTCCAGGCCCCCAGACCGAAGCGCAAAAGTCCAAAGTCAGGCTAGGCAAGGGTTTGATCTGGCGCCTGACCGATGAAGGTGAACCGATCTATGAGAGAAAGCTCTCCCTCGATGAAGTGCGGGTGCGCATTGAGCGCTGCTGGAGGCCCTATCACGAGGCTCTTGAGCAGGCGGTGCTGGCCGCCCGCGCCCGACACGGCTATTGCGTGCATCTGAACTGCCATTCCATGCCCGCGGTGGCGGCCAGTCACGCAACGGAGTTTCCAGGATTGGCGCACCCTGACTTTGTGGTGGGTAACCGCGATCACAGCACCAGCAGCGTTGAGCTGGCCCAGTGGCTGTGTCAGGAACTGCGTTCGATGGGCTATTCGGTCTGGCTCAATCATCCCTACAAAGGGGTGGAACTGGTGCGCCGACACGGGCGGCCTGCCGAGCATTGCCACAGCATTCAGCTTGAGCTCAATCGTGCGCTCTACATGGACGAGCAGAGCCTTCAATTGAGCTCTGGGTTCGATCGCTTGCAGGCCGATCTTCGGCAACTGATCGAGCGTCTGCTGGTGCTCGATCCCCGGCGCCTCTGAGTGGTCATGGATCAGGTCGAGGCTGTTGTCATTGGTGCGGGCGTGATCGGCTTGGCCGTGGCCAGAGCGCTGGCTCTTGCCCCCGAGCTAGAGGGCGGGCAGGTCTTGGTGATCGAGGCCGCCGATGCGGTGGGGACTGGCACCAGTTCTCGCAACAGCGAGGTGATTCATGGCGGCTTGTACTACCCGCAGGGATCGCTCAAGGCCCGTTTCTGTGTAGAGGGCCGGCGGCAGTTGTACGCGTATTGCCAGGAGCGGGGGATAGGCCATAAACGTTGCGGCAAGCTGATCGTGGCCACCGAGCCTGACCAAGAGGACTCGCTAAGAGCGATTGCTGCCCGGGCGCAGGCCAATGGAGTGGAGGAACTGCAGTGGCTCGGAGCCGATCAGGCCCGGGCGCTTGAGCCCGCGCTTCGCTGCACGGCCGCTTTGCTGTCTCCCCAGACCGGGATCGTGGACAGCCACGGCCTGATGCTGGCCCTGCAGGGCGACCTCGAAAACGCTGGCGGTCTGGTGGCTTTGCGAACGGCGCTAGAAGGTGCGCGCTACACCGGGGCCGGTTTTTGTTTGCGCATGACCGATGGCACTGAGATTTTTTCTCCGCGAGTGGTCAATGCAGCCGGCCTGTCAGCCCCCGACCTTGCGCGCCGCTTCGAAGGCATGCCGCTTCAGGACCTGCCCCGGGCCTACTATGCCAAGGGTCACTATTTCACTTTGGCGGGCCGTGCTCCATTTTCCCGCTTGATCTATCCGGTTCCAGAGGCCGCCGGTCTGGGCGTTCATCTGACCCTTGATTTGTCGGGGCAGGCCAAGTTCGGTCCGGATGTGCAGTGGGTGCAGACCCCGGACGATCTGCAGGTCGATCCAGCGCGTGGCGATGCCTTTTACGACCAGGTTCGCCGCTACTGGCCAGCCTTGCCCGATGGCGCTCTGCAACCGGGTTATGCCGGAATCCGACCCAAGATCAGTGGGCCCGACGAAGCGTCGGCTGATTTTCGGATCATGGGGCCGGCCGATCATGGACTGCCTGGCCTGGTGCATCTGATGGGGATTGAGTCACCGGGCTTGACCAGCTGTCTGGCCTTGGCCGACTGCGTCAGGAAGTTGCTGCTGCCAGAGCGACTCTGAGGTCTTGAGCGCTGGCTCGAGGCGGTGGCTGCCAAGGGCCCACCCCGTCCGCATTTTGTGCAGGCTATGATCCGCGCGACTTGGCTGGCAAAGTACCCTGGAGAGAGACTGTGGCTGTGTTCCTGAACGAGTCCGATGTGGCCCGCCTGCTCGACCCCGATGCACTGTTGCAGGCGGTGCGGCAAGCGTTGGTGGCACTTTCACAAGGACAGGTGGTGCAGCCCTTGCGTCTGGTGATGCCAATGGCCAAGACGCCGCAGATGCCCGGCTCCTCCGAGCCTCCTGGGTTGCTTTTTCTCAAACCCGCGCAGGTGGGTTCAGCACTGGCGACCAAGCTGCTGACCCTGGTGCCCGGCAATGCGCAGCGTGGCCTGCCGACCCTGCTGGCAACCGTGGTGCTGATGGATCCGGTCACCGGCCAGACCCAGGCGGTGATGGAGGGGGCTGGCTTGACTGCCGCCCGCACTGCCGCCGCTTCAGCGGTGGCTGCCGACTGTTTCTGCCGCCCGGGTCCGCAGGTGCTGGCTCTTCTGGGCAGCGGCGTTTTGGCGCGCAGCCACGCCCATTACATTCGCCGCGTGCGGCCGATTACCGAAATCCGTGTCTGGAGTCCCAACGCCGCTCACGCCCGCGCCTGCGCGCAGGAGATTGGCGGTCAGTCCTGTGCCAGTGCCCAGGACGCCGTGCGCGGGGCCGACATCATCTGCACCGTCACGCATGCCCATACGCCGGTGCTGGAGGGCGCATGGCTCAAGGCCGGTGCGTTTGTCGCCGCCGTGGGGGCGCCAAGGCCCGATCAACGTGAACTGGACGATGCGGCCATGGCCCACTGGGTGGTGGCCGATTCGCGGGAGGCGGCCGAGCAGGAATCGGGCGATGTGATCGGCTCAGGGGCTCCAGTGCAGGCCGAGCTTGGCGAGGTGATCTCCGGGCGCGTGGAGAGGCCGCCGGCAGGCACTACCGTGATTTTCAAGTCTCTTGGGCAAGCGGTCGAGGATGCGGTGGCCGCCAGCTTGGTCTGGCAAGCCATGAAAGCCTCGGCATGAGTGTCACCTCGTCTCTTTCTCCCCACGTCAAGCCCCAGGGTTCGGTCGATGTGCTGATTGCCGGCGCCGGTGTCATGGGCGCGGCGACGGCCTTCTGGCTCACGCGGCTGCAGCCGCAGCTCAGGGTGGTGCTGGTCGAGCGTGCACCGGATTTTGCGCAGGCCTCATCCTCCCTGTCGGCCAGTTCGATTCGCCAACAGTTCAGCAGCCCGGTCAACATTGCCCTGTCTCAGTTTGGCGCGAAGTTTCTGCGCGAGGCAGACGACTGGCTCGGCCCTGGCAGTCAGGCTGCGCTGGCCTTGCACGAGGCGGGCTATCTCTATCTGGCCCGCCCCGAGCAGGCTCAAGCACTGCGGCAACTGCAGGCCCTGCAGCAGTCACACGGCGCCGATATTGCTTTGTTGGAGCCCGAGGAACTGGCCCGCCGCTTTGCCTGGCTGCATACCGACGATATCGCTCTGGGCAGCCTCGGTCTGAGTGGCGAGGGCTGGTTTGATGGTCCTGCCCTGCACCAGCGTTTGCTGCAGGCGGCTCGTCGCCAGGGCGCCGAGCTCTGGCATGACGAGGTGCTGGCGCTTGAGGTGGATGGCCAGGTGCTGAGCGCGGTCACGCTGCGCGAGCGTGGGCGGGTCTGCCCAGGCTTGCTTGTCAATGCGGCCGGCGCCTGGGCCGCGCGGCTATCGATTCCGGACAGACCGGCTTTGCCCATTGAAGCGGCCCGGCGCAGTGTGTTCGTCCTCTCGTGTCCCGAGCCACTGCCCGGATGTCCGCTGATCATCGATCCAAGCGGCTTCTGGCTTCGTCCCGAGGGTCGATACCTGATCACCGGCCGCGAACCGATCGATGACGCAC
Organism: Polaromonas sp.; assembly: GCA_040381515.1. Lineage (GTDB taxonomy): Bacteria > Pseudomonadota > Gammaproteobacteria > Burkholderiales > Burkholderiaceae_C > Polaromonas. The sequence continues at coordinate 10,884 of JBEIHE010000068.1, read as the reverse complement.
CGGACCTGCCGCTCGATCCCGACTGGCGCGAAATGGATGAGGGTCACTGGGCGCTTCTGGCCCATCGCATTGCGGCCTTGCAGGCTTTGCGTGTCGAGCGCGCCTGGGCTGGTTATTACGAAATGAATCGTTTTGATCACAACGCCTTTATCGGTCCTCACCCGACCGTGCGTGGTTATGCGGTTTTGGCCGGTTTCTCTGGACACGGCATGCAGCACGCCCCCGGGGCCGGTCTGGCGATGGCCGAATGGCTCTTGCACGGCCAACCCCGCAGCATCGATGTGCAGCCTTTGGGGCTGCAGCGCTGGCTGGACCAAGCGCCGCTGCGCGAGGCCAATGTGATCGGATGAGGGTTCAGTCTGTCTTCGCGAGGGCTTCGTACACGCGCAGGGCAGCCCATGCATCGTTGGCCGCATAAATCAGTTGGGCATCGCTCAGTCGCGGGGTGGACCAGTTGGACGTTGCGGCCTTTTTCGATTTGATGAAGCGTCGTCCATAAGTGACCGCCACGGCTGCCTTGACGCCGATGTCGCGGCGCCAGCCGCGCTGGTGAAAAACCTGATTGAGGTCAATCACTCCAGCGGGCTCGATCCGAAGCTTGGCGACAATTCGCTTGTGATCGTCCCCCAATCCAAACCCGACTTTCAGGATCTCGGCCTTGGCCAGCAAATTGGCGATGGTGCGGGTGCAGTGTGCGTCTCTTAGGCTGAACACATAGGCGGCTGATCGGGTGGCCAGTTGCACGACATGCGGTCCGTCTGAACTCTGGTGTCGCACAAAGGTCGGCCTCGACTCGGTGTCGAAGCCCAGCACCGATTCCTGACTTAGATGGTTCCAGGCCTCATCGGCCTGGCCGGCCTCGGCAATCCAGTGGATCTGGTCGAGCCCCAGCCGCTCAAATGGCTCCATCGCCTCTATGGCTTGTCGGTCGGGCGCGATGTGCTTGGGTGGCATCGTCTTCAGGGGCGACGGCTCTGCTGCAAATGCAGGGCGACCTCACGGACCAGTTCCGGGCCCCGGTAGATCAACCCCGTGTAGATCTGGACCACATCAGCGCCTGCCTGCAGCTTGCTCAGCGCGTCCTTGCCGCTGAGGATACCGCCAACCCCGATGATGGGAAAGTCAGGCCCCAGCGCAGCGCGCAGTTGGGCGATCACCTGGTTGCTTGCTTCGAGCACCGGCGCGCCTGACAGTCCGCCCGCCTCATCTGCGTGCGGGAGGCCCTTGACCGCCTCGCGTGAAAGGGTGGTGTTGGTGGCGATCACACCGTCCATCTGGTGCTTGCGCAGGCTGGCCGCAATCAGGCCGACCTGATCGGGCTGCAGGTCCGGAGCAATTTTCACGAAGATCGGTCGCCGGCCTAGCGTTGCCATCAGCCCCTGGCGTCGCTCGGCCAGCGCACCAAGCAACCGCTCCAGTGCCTCATCGCTTTGCAAGGAGCGCAGGTTTTGCGTATTGGGGCTGGAGATATTGACGGTGATGTAGTCCGCGTAGGGGTAGACGCCTTCCAGGGCAATCAGGTAATCGTCTTGCGCGCGCTCGATTGGGGTGGACGCATTTTTTCCAATGTTCAGTCCCAACAGCATGCGGCTGCGGCCTTCGGGGGTCTGACGGCAATGGGCGGCACGCACATGCTCGATGAAAGCCTGCAGCCCGTCGTTGTTGAAGCCCAATCGATTGATCAGGGCCTGTGCCTGTGGCAGCCTGAACATGCGGGGCTTGGGGTTGCCCGGTTGCGGCAGTGGGGTGACGGTACCCACTTCCACAAAGCCAAAGCCCATCGCCGACCAGGCGTCAATGCAGCGAGCGTTCTTGTCGAGCCCCGCCGCCAGGCCCACTCGGTTGGGAAAACGCAGGCCAGCCAGTTCGATGGGGTCATCGATGCGCTCGGCGCAATAGGCCCACTGCAGGGGCGTGCTCTGGCTGCCGGCCAGCATCTGCAGGGTCAGATCGTGGGCCGCTTCAGGGTCCATGCGAAAGAGCAGGGGGCGGGTCAGTGCGTAGGGCAGTAGGGGCATCGGATAAAGTTCGGGGGATGTCTGTGGCTGTCGTCACAGGATTGTCGCAAACGCCCGGCTTCCACCCCTTCTTAATTTGATCCCATGACTCAAGACGAACTCAAAACCCTGGTGGGCCAAGCGGCTCTGGCTTATGTCACGCCGGGGGATTTGGTCGGCGTGGGGACGGGTTCGACGGTCAATAAATTCATTGACGCCCTGGCGGGCATGAAAGACCAGATCAAGGGCGCGGTATCGAGTTCCCAGGCCTCCACCGAGCGACTACGGGCCTTGGGTATCCGAGTGTTTGACAGCAATGAGGTTCAGAGCCTGCCGGTCTATATCGATGGGGCTGATGAGATCGACCACCAGGGCTATATGGTCAAGGGCGGCGGCGCAGCACTTACCCGGGAGAAGATCGTCGCGGCTCTGTCCCGACGCTTTATCTGCATCGTTGACGAGAGCAAGCTGGTGGACTGCCTGGGTACCTTTCCCCTGCCTGTGGAAATCATTCCCATGGCCACCGCCGCCCTGATTCGCCAGTTTGCCGCCTTGGGCGCAACCGCCGCGCTGCGCCTCAAAGACGGCGCGCCCCTGGTCACCGACAACGGTCAGCACGTTCTTGACGTCCGCGGCCTGAAGATCGCCGATCCGTTGGCCTTTGAGACGCAGGTGAGCCAGTGGCCCGGCGTCGTGACGGTGGGGGTGTTTGCGCACCAGAAGGCATCGGTGTGCCTGCTCGGTACATCCTCGGGAGTCAAGACGCTGACCTTCTGAGTCCGTCACTCAGAGCGGGCAGATGTGTGGGGCGCGCGGAGCCGCTGCCCTGCGCCTTCAGGCCATCCCCTGGTGCCGCAGCAGGGCGTCAATTTTGGGTTCTCTTCCCCGGAAAGCCTTGAAGCTCTCCAAAGCCGGACGGCTTCCGCCCACCTCGAGGATCTCCTGACGGTACAGTCGACCCACCTCGACGTTCAGGGCGCTGCCCCCTGATTGAGCGGCCTCCTCGAAAGCCGCGTAAGTATCTGCAGAGAGAACTTCAGCCCACTTGTAACTGTAGTAACCGGCCGCATAGCCGCCGGCAAAGATATGGCTGAAGGTGTGGGGCGTGCGGTGGTAGGCCGGTGGCTCGACAACGGCCACCTCGGCTCTGACCTTGTGCAGCAGTGCCATCACGTCTGCGCCGGGCTTGTGCTCGGTGTGCAGCAGCATGTCGAACAGCGCAAATTCAACCTGTCTGAGGGTTTGCAGACCGCTCTGGAAGTTGCGGGCCGCCATCATTTTTTCGAACAGTGTGCGTGGCAGGGGCTCGCCCGTTTCCACATGCGCCGTCATGTGCTTGAGCACATCCCATTCCCAACAAAAATTCTCCATGAATTGGCTGGGCAGTTCCACCGCATCCCATTCCACCCCACTGATGCCCGACACATCGCGCTCGTTGATCCGCGTGAGCATGTGGTGCAGGCCGTGCCCAAACTCATGAAACAGCGTGGTGACGTCATCGTGCGTCAGCAGGGCAGGCCGTCCGCCGACCCCGTCGGCAAAATTGCAGACCAAGTGCGCCACGGGCGTCTGCAGCCGACCTTGATCGGGCCTGAGCCATCGCGCCCGGACGTCGTCCATCCAGGCCCCGCCGCGCTTGCCATCTCGCGCTGGCTGGTCTAGGTAGAACTGGCCGATCAGTTGCCCATCGCGTTCGAGCCTAAAAAATTCGACCCCCGGCTTCCAAATGGGCGCCTGGTCGGGCACGATGCGTACCTCAAAAACCGTCTCCACAATTTTGAACAGCCCGGCCAGCACCTTCGGCGCGGTGAAGTATTGCTTGACCTCCTGCTCGCTAAAGGCGTAGCGCTCTTCCTTCAGTTTTTCGCTCACATAGGGCAAATCCCAGGCCTGTAGCGCCTGAAGGCCAAGGTGCTCTTGGGCGTAGGTGCGCAGATCGTCTACATCCTGCAAGGCATAGGGCCGGGCGCGGGCGGCCAGGTCGCGCAGAAAGTCGATCACTTGCTCAGGCGAGCGAGCCATCTTGGGCACCACTGACACTTGTCCAAAATTCTCGTAGCCCAGCAGTTGGGCCTCCTCCCGGCGCAGTGCCAGGATCTCCTGCATCACCAAGGTGTTGTCCAGATGGGCTTGGTCGGCTGGTGCCTGATCGCTGGCCCGGGTGCCATAGGCTCGATAGAGCTTTTCGCGCAGCGACCGGCTGTGCGCAAACTGCATCACCGGTAGATAGCTGGGCATCTTGAGCGTGAGCTTGTGTCCGGTGCGACCCTCCGATTGAGCCAGCGCTCGGGCGCTCTCGACCACATCGGGGGGCAGGCCGACAAGCTCTTCGCCAGTGGCGTAATAGGCGAAGGCCTCGGTGGCGTCGAGCACGTTCTCGCTGAACTTTTGGCTGAGTTCTGCTTGTCGCTCCTGAATGTGGGCGAATCGCTCGCGCGCGGCGCCCTTGAGCTCTGCGCCTGACAAGACAAAGTTGCGCAGGGCATGGGCTCGCGCTTGTCTTTGCTCGGCATTGAGCCGAGCTGGATCCATGGCCTTGTATTTGGCGTAGAGTTTTTCGTTGGCGCCCAGTTGCGTCCAGAACTCGGTGACCCGGGGCAGATTGGCGTTGTAGGCCTGCCTGAGGGCCGGCGTGTCGGCCACGCTGTTGAGGTGGCTGACCGCTCCCCAGGCCCGGCTCAGTTGTTCTGTGGCCACATCCAGCACACGGGAAACCTCCACCCAGTCGGCCGGAAAGTCCTCGCTGGTGACCCGATCGAGAGCGGCTTGCGCCTGTTCGAGCAAGGCCTCGACAGCCGGGGAGACATGCTCAGGCGCAATGCGGTCGAAGGCGGGCAGGCCTGAAAAATCCAGTAAGGGGTTGCTCATGGCGTGGACAGTGGTCGAATCATTCGATATCGGCATTTAGACCGCCCGCTTGAGTGGCCCAGGCGGCCAAAGGGTCTCAGGAGGCGCTTTTCTTGATGCTTCGCTGCGCCGGTTTGCGCGCCTTTTTGACCTTGCCCCCGGGGGTCAGGCGCTGATTGCCCAGCACCTTGAGGATTTTGACCTCCGGGCGCTGACCGGGCCGGGTTTGTTTGAGGATCTTGACCTCACGGGGCCCCGGCTTGCGAGCCTCATCACTCTTTCGCTCTTTTGGGGGAGCCGGCCGCCACAAAACCAGCAATTTGCCGATGTGCTGGATGGGCGCTGCAGAAAGCTCGGCGGCGAGTCGCTCCAGAAAAGCCGCGCGCGCTTGTCGGTCATCGCTGAGGACCCGGATCTTGATGAGACCGTGGGACTGCAGTGCGGCATCGGTTTCCCGGAGCACCGCGGGGGTCAGCCCGTCTGCCCCGATCATGACCACTGGATCAAGATGGTGGGCGGCTGCACGATGCACCTTGCGTTGGGCGGGAGTGAGTTCAATCTGAGGCATGCCCCGATTATCAGTGCGGTCCGCCGCAGGCCATACAGAGACGACAATAGGCCCCATGAAGGTGCGCACGCAGAGCAAGAAGGTCAACAAGGCTTGGCTCAATCAGCATGTCAACGATACCTACGTCAAGCTGGCGCAGAAGGAGGGGTATCGTGCTCGGGCGGCCTACAAGCTCAAGGAGATCGACGAAGCGCTCGGCCTGATCCGACTCGGCGATCGGGTGGTCGATCTGGGCAGCGCGCCGGGCGCCTGGAGCCAGTATCTGCGACGCCGCTTGGCCGGTGCGGGTCTTGCGGCGGGCGCCGGTGCGATCCTGGCGGTCGACTTGTTGCCCATGGATCCGATCGAGGGGGTGACGTTCATTCAGGGGGACTTCCGAGAAGAGTCGGTGCTTGCGCAACTGGAGCAGGCGCTGCAGACCTCTGGGGCTGAGCGCCTGTTGGATCTGGTGGTCTCCGACATGGCGCCCAACCTGTCGGGCATCGACAGCGTCGATTCCGCTCGAATGGTGCATTTGGTGGAACTGGCGCTCGAGTTTGCTGGAGCGCATCTCAAGCCTGGCGGTGCCTTGGTGGCCAAGGTTTTCCATGGGGGCGGCTATGACGAGCTCGTCAGGGCGTTCCAGGCCCGGTTCACCGTGGTCAAGAAAATCAAGCCCAAGGCCTCCAGATCTCAATCTGCAGAGACCTTTCTGGTGGGCCGGGGGCTCAAGCCTCAAGTTTGAGGGGCCGCCTCCGATTGCCTTTGGGCCAAGGCTCGCCCCGTTCCGTCTGGCGCCGGGCGGGAAAGGTCGGCGGGTTTAATTCCGTCTTGGCTGCAGGGTGGTCTGGCCTGGGGCGGGAATGGCCCCTTGAAAAGCCTAGAATCAGGCTCACCTTTGGTGGGTCTTGGACTGGAGTCTGCTTTGAACAATCAGTGGTTTTCAAAAATTGCGGTGTGGCTGGTGATCGGCATGGTGCTGTTCACCGTCTTCAAGCAATTCGACACACGCTCGGGCTCCAGCGCTCAGTACATGGGGTATTCGGACTTCCTTGAGGAGGTACGGGCCCGTCGGATCAAGGCCGCCACCATCTCCGAAAGCCAAGCCGGCACCGAGATTGCCGCGGTGACCCTTGACGACCGTCGTGTACGCACAACGGCCACTTACCTGGACCGAGGTTTGGTGGGCGACCTCATCGCCAACGATGTCAAGTTTGACGTCAAGCCGCGTGAGGAGGGCTCCCTGCTGATGACTCTGCTGGTCAGTTGGGGCCCCATGCTCCTGCTGATCGGAGTCTGGGTTTATTTCATGCGTCAGATGCAGGGCGGCGGCAAGGGCGGCGCCTTTAGCTTTGGCAAGAGCAAGGCCCGTATGCTCGATGAGTCCTCCAATACGGTCACTTTTGCCGATGTGGCGGGTTGCGACGAGGCCAAGGAGGAGGTCAAGGAGGTGGTCGACTTCCTTAAAGACCCCCAGAAATTCCAGAAGCTCGGCGGTCGTATTCCTCGCGGGCTCTTGCTTGTGGGCCCTCCGGGTACCGGCAAGACTTTGTTGGCCAAGGGCATTGCTGGGGAGGCCAAAGTGCCGTTCTTCAGCATCTCCGGCTCTGACTTCGTTGAAATGTTCGTCGGGGTGGGTGCGGCGCGGGTGCGCGACATGTTTGAGAATGCCAAGAAGAACGCGCCTTGCATCATCTTCATCGACGAAATCGACGCGGTCGGCCGCCAGCGTGGTGCTGGCCTTGGCGGTGGCAATGATGAGCGCGAGCAGACCCTCAATCAGATGCTCGTCGAGATGGATGGTTTCGAGACCAATGCAGGCGTGATTGTGGTGGCCGCCACCAATCGGCCTGACATCCTCGATTCGGCCCTGTTGCGCCCGGGCCGCTTTGACAGACAGGTCTATGTGACCTTGCCCGATATTCGCGGTCGCGAGCAGATTCTCAATGTGCACATGCGCAAGGTCCCCCTGGGGCCGGACGTCAGCGCCAGCGTGATCGCGCGCGGCACCCCTGGCATGTCCGGGGCCGATCTGGCTAATTTGTGCAACGAGGCGGCGCTGATGGCCGCCCGCCTCAATGCCCGCCTGGTCGAAATGCAGGATTTCGAGAAGGCCAAGGACAAGATCCTGATGGGGCCTGAACGCAAGAGCATGGTCATGCCTGAGAGCGAGCGGCTCAATACGGCCTACCACGAGTCTGGCCATGCCCTTATCGGAAAGTTGTTGCCCAAGTGCGACCCTGTTCACAAGGTCACCATCATTCCGCGTGGTCGGGCGCTCGGGGTGACCATGAGTCTGCCGGAGAAGGATCGCTACAGCTACGACCGCGAGTACATGCTCAGCCAAATCAGCATGCTGTTTGGTGGTCGAATCGCTGAAGAAGTGTTCATGAACCAAATGACCACCGGTGCCTCCAACGACTTTGAGCGCGCCACGCAAATCGCACGTGACATGGTCATGCGCTATGGCATGAGCGATGCGCTTGGCCCCATGGTCTATGCGGAAAACGAGGGCGAGGTGTTCCTCGGCCGTTCGGTCACCAAAACGACCAACATGAGCGAGCAGACCATGCAGAAGGTTGACATGGAGGTCCGCCGCATCATCGACGAGCAGTACGGGCTCGCGCGTCGCCTCATTGAAGAAAACAAGGACAAGATGCACGCCATGGCCAAGGCTCTGATGGAGTGGGAAACCATTGAGGTCGAGCAGATCGAGGACATCATGGCCGGCCGCGAGCCCCGTCCGCCCAAGGATTGGAAGCCTCGCAACCCATCGGCCGATGGCGGAGGGTCCGGTGGCACCGCAGTCGGGCCTGATCCCACGCCGACAGCCGCCTGAGAGAGGCCGTCAAGGATTTCATCTTCACCGGGGCTCAAGGCCCCGGTTTTCATTGGTCTGTAGCGCTCCTACCGCTTTTTGATGATCTGGCAAACCAGTCGCTTTGCGATTGACCTGCAACGACCTCAGGTCATGGGCATCGTCAATCTCACGCCCGATTCTTTCTCGGGTGACGGCTTGTTGGGCGGCGATGGTGGGGCGACCTCTGCCTTAAGGCGATGCGAGCAGTTGCTCAGGGAAGGGGCCGATTTGCTCGACCTGGGGGCCGAGTCCAGTCGGCCGGGTGCCCCGCCTGTGTCCGCGCATGAGGAGTTGCAGCGCCTGGCGCCGGTCGTGCGTGAGGCGGTTCGCTGGGGCGTGCCTATTTCGGTGGATACGTGCAAGCCCAGCGTCATGCAGGCGGTGCTCGACCTGGGCGTGGACATCATTAACGACATCTGGGCGCTGCGCCAAGTCGGCGCCGTCGAGGTCGTGGCCGCGCACGGCCATTGCGGTGTCTGCCTGATGCATATGCACCGTGAGCCACAGACCATGCAGAGCCAGCCCATGAAGGGGTCTGTGTTGGCCCCTGTGCGTGATTTTCTGCGGCGGGCCGCACAGGACCTGCGCCAGGCGGGTGTGGCGGCAGAACGCATCGTGCTTGATCCGGGGGTTGGTTTCGGCAAGACGGTGGCACAGAATTTTGAGCTGCTGCAGCAGCAAAAAATGCTGCTTGACCTGGGCTATCCCCTGGTGGCGGCTTGGTCGCGCAAGTCTTCCCTGGGTGCGGTCATGGGCGAGCCGCAAGAGCCGCTACCCACCGCTGAGAGACTTCCTGGCAGTTTGAGCGCAGCCGTACTGGCCGTTGAGCGAGGCGCGCGCATCGTGCGCGTTCATGATGTGGCCGCAACCGTCGGCGCCTTGCGGGTGTGGCAGGCTGCGTGCCGATGATGGGCGCCGTTATTCCATCGGGAGTCCAATCGCCGCGAGGGCGCGGCTCCCACAAATTCATGTAATCGATCGCATGTCGGAGCGCCGCCCTCGGCGCGATGGTTTTGTGGGAGCGCCGCCCTCGGCGCGATAGGCTTCGTGGCAGCATCCCTGCCCCAAAGGCCTGCGTCTCAATCGCGGTGCAGCACGGTCACACTCATGCGCCGGTTGCGTGGATCCAGGGGGTCGTTGGGGTTGAAGGGCATGGTGTCGGCCACGCCTTCGATGCGGGCAAACCGTGTGCTGGCCACCCCCTGTCTTTCCATCTGCGCGCGTGTCGCTTCGGCACGTTCTGCAGAGAGCGACCAGTTGTTGCGCCCGTCGGCATTGGCAAAGGGAACGGCATCCGTGTGACCGCGCACGGCCAGCTTGTTGGGCGTGCCGGTCAGGGATTTGGCCACCTCATTAATCAGCTGCTGGGCGCGGGGCATCATTTGCGTGCCTCCCAGCGCGAACATCGCGAAGTCGGCTTTGTCGATGATGTCGATGCGCAGCCCATCCTTCTCCCGCGTGAACTTGACCTGTTCCTTCAGGTTGGCCAGACGCGGGTTCTGCTCGATCTTCTCCCGGATCTCTCTTTCGAGCTTTTCGAAAGCGGCCTGATCCTGTTGCTCGGCAATCGCCTTTTTCTCATCCTCGCTCATCTTCGACGGATCAGAGGGGTCAGAGCGCTCGGTGCTGTTGGGATTGGGGTCGTTGGCAGTGGGGCCGCCTTCCGACTTGGGTGTCAGACGCTCCATGGCGGCGGTTTGCTTGGCGCTGAAGGGAAATCCATCAGTGTCGATGATGGACTTGCCACCCAGGATGCCATTGGAGCCGGCCAGCTTGCCCATGGTGATGTTGCTGTGCGAAGTGGGCTTGAAGTAGTCCGCGATGCTTTTGCGCTGGTCTGCATTGGTGGCGCCGAGCAGCCACATGAGCAGAAAGAACGCCATCATGGCGGTCATCATGTCGGCCAGGGCAATCTTCCAGGCGCCTCCATGCGCGCCGCCGTGCCCGTCGTCAATGACCTTCTTGATGACGATGACAGGAGCGACGGCCTCCTTGGTTTCTTCGGTCGCCGCCGCCTCGGCGGGGGCCTCGGCCGGCGCTTCAGCAGGCGCTTGTGCAGGTGCGGCTTGCGCTGGCGCAGCGCTGCCCTCAGCCGGCGCCGCTTGCGCGCCAGAAGCCTCTGGGGGGGCGGTATTCGCAGCTTCTGCCATATCCCTTCCGGTTCAGCCGGGCAGAGCCATCACTTGCCGCGCAGGCCGTCAAAGACCTCGGCAAAAGTAGGCTGATTGTGATGACTGATGCTGACTCTTGCGCCCTCGATGATGAGTGGAGGGGGATGTCCATGCATGGTACCGATGATGATCTGCTTGACCACTTTATAGATCTCGCCCTCGTCGTCGATGATCTGCTTGAGCCGGTTGGCCAGCGGTTCGACAAAGCCATAGGCAAAAAACACGCCCAAGAACGTGCCCACCAGCGCGCCACCAATAAGGGCTCCCAGCACGGGCGGAGGCTGATCGATCGCGCCCATGGTCTTCACCACACCGAGCACGCAGGCCACGATGCCCAGGGCGGGCAGGGCGCCAGCCATGGAGGCCAGCGCTTCGGCCGGCTTCAACTCGGCGTGGTGGTGTGTTTTGATGGCTTGGTCCATCACCTCCTCCACCGCGTAGGGGCTGAGGTTGCTCGACGAC
>JBEIHE010000067.1:0-16349 GCA_040381515.1 Polaromonas sp. | reverse complement strand
GCCAATCTGTTCAAGCAGGTGTGCATTTATTCGAGTGTGGGCCAGCGCTATGCGCCCGAGGACATTGGCTCGGTACTGAGCTACCGAGAGGCGTTGGACGGTCAGATTCTGGAGGAGGGTATCAGCGAGGCCGGTGCCATAGCCAGTTGGACCGCTGCAGCCACTGCCTACAGCGTGCACGGTGTGGCCATGCTGCCCTTCTACATTTACTACTCGATGTTCGGCTTTCAGCGTGTGGGCGATGCGATCTGGGCTGCCGCCGATCAGATGCCACGTGGTTTTTTGTTGGGCGCCACTTCGGGTCGCACCACCTTGGGCGGAGAGGGGTTGCAGCACCAGGACGGCAGCAGCCACCTGTGGGCAGCGACCATTCCCAACTGCAAGGCCTACGACCCGGCTTTCGCCGGCGAGCTGGCGGTGATTCTGGCGCGCGGCATGCAAGAGATGATGGTCGAGCAGCTCGACGTGTTTTATTACGTCACCCTGATGAACGCCAACTATGCCCAGCCTGATCTGCCTGCTGGTGTGCAAGAACAGGTCATCCGCGGCGCGTACCTCTATGGCCGCTACGGCCCGAGCCTGAAGACCCGTGCTTCGCGAGATCGGGTGGTCACGCTCATGGGCTCGGGCGCCATCCTCACCGAGGTGATTGCGGCGGCCGAATTGCTGGCCGCGCAGGGTGTGAGCAGTACTGTGCTCAGCGTGACCAGCTGGAGCGAGCTGGCCCGCGATGGTCAGGCTTGCGACCGAGCCTGGCTAGAGCGTGGCGAGCGTGGCGAGACTTATCTGGCCGCGCAGCTGCAGGCTACGGCCGGCCCGATCATTGCGGCCAGCGACTATGTGCAGGCGGTGCCCGAGAGCGTTCGGGCCTATCTGCCGGCCGGTCGCAGTTATGTGACGCTGGGCACGGACGGCTTCGGTCGCAGTGACACCCGCTCGCAGCTGCGCCAGTTTTTTGGGGTGGATGCGGCCAGCATCGCCCGCGCCGCGCTGCGGGCACTGAGCTAGAAGATCAGGCGGTTAAAAAAACGCCTGCCCGGCGCGGCGTTAATCGCAGTCGCTCGCCTTCGCGCAGTCCAAGTTGCGCGAATTCATCGCTGCTGATTTGCGCTTCGATTAGTTGTCCATCGCCGCCGGTTTCGGCCTGCAGCTCCAGCCGGGCCACCGGCCCTACCACCAGAGCCCGTTGCAGCAGGGCTGCGATGCCGCGTGCGCCGGGCTGGTCTCGCTCGACCTGCAGCTCGTGCGGTCGCACATAAGCCAGCGCTTGCGCCTCCTGTGCCGAGGGATATTCGGGCGCAGGCATCACCACCCCATCAAGATGCAGTTGACCCTGGTGTGCGCGGCCATGAAACAGGTTGACATCACCCAGAAAGCTGTAGGCAAAAGGACTGGCCGGTTGCGCCCAGACCTGCTCGGGCGAGCCCACTTGCTCGATGCGACCCTGGTTCATCAGCACCACGCGGTCGGCCACTTCCAGCGCCTCTTCCTGGTCGTGTGTGACAAACACACTGGTGACCTGGAGTTCATCGTGCAGACGGCGCAGCCAGCGCCGAAGTTCCTTGCGAACCTTGGCATCAAGGGCTCCGAAAGGCTCATCAAGCAGCAGCACCCGTGGCTCGACGGCCAGGGCCCGGGCCAGCGCTATCCGCTGGCGCTGGCCGCCCGACAGTTGTGAGGGAAAGCGGTCGGCCAACCCCTCGAGCTGGACCCGATTGAGCAGATCCATCACTTTGCTGCGAATCTGCGCCTCGTCGGGGCGCACACCGCGCGGCTTGACCCGCAGGCCAAATGCCACATTCTCGAAAACCGTCATGTGCCGAAACAGCGCGTAGTGCTGGAACACAAAGCCCACTTGTCGCTCGCGCACATGGACGTCGGTGGTGTCTTGGCCGCTGAAAAGAATGCTGCCGGCATCGGGAGTTTCCAGTCCGGCGATGATGCGCAGCAGGGTGGTCTTGCCGCAGCCCGAGGGACCCAGCAAGGCCACCAGCTCACCCGAGCCGATTTCCAGAGAAACATCGCGCAGGGCCTGGAAGTGGCCGAACTGCTTGTGGATGTGGCGTATTTCTATGCTCATGAATTTCTCGTTTGAAGGGTTCAGGCTCGCAGCGCGCTGACGGGGCTTGCAATTGGGCCTGCGGCAAACGCCGTGGTGGGGGGCCGGCTGTCAGGGAGTTGCTCTGCGGGCAGTTGGACGCAGGCGCGCAGCTCGTGCTCGTGCCGCCACTGCACTGCGCTCTTGATGACCAGGGTCACCAGGGCCAGCAAGGCCAGCAGCGAGGCGACTGCGAAGGCCGCCACGGATTGGTATTCGTTGTACAGAATCTCCACATGCAGGGGCATGGTGTTGGTCTGTCCGCGAATATGGCCTGAGACCACCGAGACCGCTCCGAATTCGCCCATGGCGCGGGCATTGCATAGGATCACGCCGTAGAGCAAGCCCCATTTGATGTTGGGCAGCGTGACCCGCCAGAAGGTTTGCCAGCCGGTAGCCCCCAGCACCAGTGCGGCCTGCTCCTCTTCATTGCCTTGGGCCTGCATCAGCGGGATCAGTTCGCGAGCAATGAACGGAAAAGTGACGAAGACGGTGGCCAGCACAATGCCTGGGATGGCAAAGATGACCTTGATGTCATGAGCCGCCAGCCAAGGCCCCAGCCAGCCTTGGGCGCCAAAGACCAGCACATAAACCAGGCCTGCCACCACTGGCGAGACGGAGAAGGGCAGGTCGATCAATGTGATCAACACCGCCTTGCCTCGAAATTCGAACTTGGCAATCGCCCAGGCAGCAGCCACTCCGAAGACCAGGTTCAAGGGCACTGCAATGGCGGCGGTGATCAACGTGAGCCGGATCGCGCTCCACGCGTCGGGCTCCCGCAGTGCCTGTCCGTAGGCCTCCCAACCCTTGCGCAAGGCCTCGGCAAAGACAGCGGCCAAAGGCAGTACCAGAAAGAGCAGCATGAAGGCCAGGGCCAGACTGATCAGAAGCCGGCGCACCCAGGCGGGCTCCCGGGTGCTCGCGGTGAGGCTACCGTCTGCGGCGGCGGGGTTGTGTCTCATGCCGGCGCTCCCGAGCGGCGCCGTTGCCAGGCTTGCAGCCCATTGATGACCAGCAGCAGTGCGAAGGACATCAGCAGCATTACCAGAGCCACCGCAGTGGCACCGGCATGGTCGTATTGCTCGAGCTTGCCGATGATGATCAAGGGGGTGATTTCGGAGATCATGGGCATGTTGCCGGCGATGAAGATCACCGACCCGTACTCCCCGATCGCTCTCGCAAAGGCCAAGGCAAAACCGGTCAGTAGGGCCGGCAGGATCGAGGGCAGGATCACGCGGGTGAAGGTCTGCCAGCGGCTTGCGCCCAGGCAGGTGGCCGCTTCTTCGAGTTCCTTCTCGGCCTCTTCGAGCACCGGCTGCACCGTCCGCACCACAAACGGTAAGCCGATGAAAATGAGGGCAATCACGACGCCGGTAGGGTTGAAGGCCAGCTGTATGCCGTAGGGCTCAAAGAGCTGGCCGATCCATCCGTTGCCAGCCAGCAGAGCCGTCAGCGAAATGCCCGCCACCGCTGTAGGCAGTGCGAATGGCAGATCGACCAGTGCGTCCATGATCTTCTTGCCGGGAAATTCGTAGCGCACCAACACCCAGGCTACCAGCAGACCGAAGAAAAGATTGACCACCGCTGCCAGCAGAGAGGCACCGAAGGTCAGTCGATAGGAGGCCAGCACCCGCGGCGAGCTTACGGCGCTCCAGAACTCGTCAAAGCTCAAGGTCAGGCTTTTGAACACCAGTGCGCTCAAGGGAATCAACACGATCAGGCTCAGATAAAGCAGGGTGTAGCCGAGCGTGAGGTGAAAGCCTGGCAGTACGCCCCGGGCTGCGCGCGCTTTAGGAGCGAGCGGCGGCGAGCCAGGCAATGAAAGGGCGGCACTCATCAGCGGACGGTATAGATCTTGTCGAACAGGCCCCCGTCATTGAAGTGCACTCGCTGCGCCTCTGACAGGGAACCAAAAAACTCGGAGATCGGCACCAGCGTCATTGGCTTGAAGGTTCGTGCGTACTTGGCCAGCAAGGCCGGCGAGCGGGGGCGCAGGGCATGACGGGCGGCGATCTCTTGTGCCTCATCGGTGTAGAGGAAGTTCAGATAAGCGCGAGCCAAATCGCCGCTTCCCTTTTTGGCCACCGTACGTTCGACCACCGCCACCGGGTTTTCGGCCACGATGCTGATCGAGGGGTGCACTGCATCGACCTTGCCCTCGCCAAACTCGCGATCGACTGACAGCACTTCTGATTCAAAGGTCACCAGCACATCGCCGATGTTGCGTTGCAGAAAGATCGCGGTGGCATCACGGCCGCCGCGGGCCAGCACGGGCACATTCTTGTAGAGCCTGCTCACGAATTCGGCCGCCTGTGCATCGGTGCCACCCTTCTTTCGCACATACGACCAAGCGGCCAGATACGCCATGCGACCATTGCCGCCGGTCTTGGGATTGACCACCACCACTTGCACGCCGGGTTTGATCAGATCATCCCAGTCGCGGATGTTTTTCGGGTTGCCGTTACGCACCAGAAACAGCATGGTCGATTTGGTGGGCACCGCGTTGTTCGGGAAACGCTTGGCCCAATCCTTGGCGACTACACCCCGCTCAGCCAAAAACTCGATGTCGGTGTTGGTGTTCATCGTCACCACATCGGCCTCAAGCCCGTCGGCCACCGCCCGCGCCTGCGCGCTCGATCCGGCATGCGACTGGTCGATCTTGACCTCGCGACCGGTGGTCTTCTTGTAGTGCGCGACGAAGGCGGCGTTGATGTCTTTGTAGAACTCGCGCGAGACATCGTAGGAGACATTTAATAGGGATTGAGCGTGGGTCAGGCAGTGGGCCGACAGGATCAGTCCACCAAGAAGAGAGCGGTAGAAATGTTTTTTCATGGCAATGTGGATGTGAGCAGATGGCCGTGCTGTTTCCGTCAAGGCTGCCTTGGCTGTGTGAGGCTCTTATGGCGCGGCGGGATGGGTCACGATTGTGGTTTGGCCTGTTTTCTAGGCAAACGAATATTTTTTTATTTGCTTATGCCGCTTGTTCACCGAAGGCTATCTGTTTCGACGGTTCTGACCTGCATCTGTAAAGCCTAAGATATTGGGTCTGGAAGTAATCTCAACATCTCTTAAGGCATGACTCTCAAAACTGATGTGCCGCTCCTGGCGCCGCACTCGGGCGCTGAGGGGGAGCGGCCTGGCGGTCCTCTTCTGGCGGCAAGAACGATGGCTGTTTTGGTCGGCGTTTTTTCGTTTGGTGCTGTCTTTGTAGCGCTGATCTCGCAGTATCAGTTCGGCATGCAGCCCTGTCCTTGGTGTACTTTCCAGCGTTTGATTTTTTTAGTGATAGGCGTTCTGGCGCTACTCTGTGCAGCCTGGCCGGGGGGAGGCTTAGGCCGATCCTTGAGTGCTGTGACGGTGTGTATGGCTCTGGGGGGTGTGGCCAGCGCTTTGTGGCAGCACTTTGTTGCTGCAAAGAGTGGTTCCTGTGCGATGACCTTGGCCGACCACATCCTTGATCGCCTGGGTCTGTTTCGCCTCTTGCCCTCGGTTTTCGAACCTAAGGCCTCTTGTGCTGAAGCTGCGGTCCGGTTGCTGGGGCTGCCTTACGAGTTCTGGAGTCTGGCTCTTTTCGTGATTTGTGCCGGGCTGATGCTTTCTTTTTTATGGATGGCTTGGCCTCGTAGATTTGAGGCTTAGTGCTGGTTTTGGTGCTTCACCCATCTGTTCCGTATAAGGTGTTGTCCTACAAGACCTGGGGCCTCTAGCTGATCAACACGCTGTGACCTTCTCCCTACAGTCTGGTTGTGCTTAGAAAACACAGCCATCCCCATCAACTCGTCAGGAGAATCCCATCATGAGTGAAATATCAGAGACCAAGACGTCATCCAAGCGCGGCTTTGCGTCCATGGATCCGCAGCGCCAGCGCGAGATTGCCAGTCTGGGAGGCAAGGCCGCCCATGCCAGCGGTCGTGCCCATGAATTCAACTCAGCCGAGGCGCGTGAGGCCGGTCGCAAGGGTGGCCGGGCCGGTCGGCGCAAAGCGGCCGAGGCGGCTGAGGCGGCTGCGCGGCCCTGAGCGTCTATTGAGAAAGACAACAAAAAACCGTGCGCTGTTGCGAAGACGACGGCCACAAGCAGGAGATCTCTGGGGGCTGCGGCCCCTTTTTTTATTCGGTTCGTGTTCTTCACAGCTCGCCCTGGGCCCACCGCAAGCCCCGATGCCGACCGACAGTCCGCCCTCTTTTCTCCGTGGACAGTAGGCTGCTCAGGGCGCCTGGGCGGGGGCCCGTTCAATCTGGACACAGGAGCAGTGAACATGGCCACTAGCAGCATCACCGGCGGCGCACGTGCGTCGCGCCTGCCCTCGGGCACCGACTTGGCCAGCCTTGGCCCGAGCGACAGCAGCGACAGCGGCAGTGACAGTCTCGGTGGGCGGGATCGGCAGCAATTGCTTTCGGACAGCGATGCCACCGGTACAGGCGAGTCTTCAGGTGACTCCTCGGTGCCCAATGTCGAGGCGGCCGACATCCTGCCCGATCATCTGATCTACGGCCGCAAGGGCCTGCACAAATCTTGGTTGGAGTCCGATGAGACTGAGGCCACCGGCGAGACCGCCGCCGATGATTTTGATGCCAGCCGCGCGGCCTTTGATGTACCGGGCTCGGCACTGGACGATCCTGATCTGATGGACACCACCGCCGACGCGGGCGAACTGGCCCAGGACCTTGAGTCTGTGGATGAGCCTGCGCTGGGCGAAGGCGCGGAGGGACTCAGTGAACAGGCGTCGGTGCTGGATCAGCCGGCCGGGTTGCCGCCATTGCCGGGTCATCGCGGCCTGCAATGAGCTGTACCTGCCAGCCGGGCGGGAGCAGTTGGCGCACCTGCGCCTGCGCGTAGCGCTCGTCCAGCAACCACAGCACGCCCCGGTCGGTGGGGGTGCGGATCACGCGGCCAGCGGCTTGTATCACCTTGCGCAGACCCGGGTAGAGATAGACGTGCTCGTAACCCTGCCCCATCAGCGCCTGCAGTCGTCGCCGCATTTCTTCATGGACTCGATTGAGTGGGGGCAGACCCAAGGTGGCCACAAACGCGCCCACCAACTGCTCGCCCGGCAGGTCTATGCCTTCGGCAAAGGAACCGCCTAGCACCGCAAATCCGATGCCGGGCCCGCCGGAGCGAAAGCGCTCGACGAAAGCTCTCTGCCGATCCTCGTCCATACCGGACTCCTGTTGCCACTGAGGCACTTCGGGGTAACGCTCAAGCAAGGCGGCGCTGGCCTGACGCAGGTAGTCGAAGCTGCTGAAGAAGGCCAGGTACTTGCCCGGTTGGCTAGACCATTGCCAGGCCATCACATCGACCAATGCCGGCAGGCTGCGTGCTCGGTCGGCCCAGCGTGTGGACACCTGGTCGAGCACCCGGACCTGCAGGTGTTCGGCGTTGAAGGGGCTGCTCAGCTCCAGGGTCAGGGCCGACTGAGGCAGCCCTAGCAGTTGGCGATAGTGCTCACTGGGCGCCAGCGTGGCCGAAAACAGCACGCTTGCGTGGGCGCTCTGCCAGCGGGGGGCCAGAAAGTCACCGGGGACGATATTGCGCACGCATAGCCGCGATGTTTCTTCTGGGGTGCCGTGCTGCTCAAGGCTCATATCGACCAGGCTGTGCGCGCCGGTCTGACTGGCGCGCAGCAGGAACTGGCCCAGATCGAAACCCAGCTGCTGCAAGGGGCCGATTGCCGTCTCGGGATGCTCGGCCTGCCAGGATACGATCGAACTGCTGAGGCTTTGCATGGCCAGCAGCAGCGGCCTGGGTAGTTCGTCGAGCACTTGGTAGGGTTGCGCCCCCTGGCGCAGCTTGCGCCACTGGCGGCGCAATCGATCGATGGACTTGGCAAGGGCTGGCGGGGCCAACTTGCGCACGCGCCGCAGCGCGACTTCTGACAGCTCTATGCTGTACATCTGGCGACCGCGCTCGACCAGGTTGTGCGCCTCATCCACCAGCACGCCTACGCGCCAGCCCTGGGCTACGCTCAGGGCGTACAACGCTGCATGCGGGTCGAACCAGTGGTTGTAGTCGCCCACCACCACATCGGCCCAAGCGATCAGATCGCGACTGAGGTGATAGGGGCACAGCTGGTGCTGCAGGGCCAATGCACGCAGTGATGAAGCGTCGAGCCAGGCGGCCCTGACAGCCGCCGAGCGGGCCCGCGGGAGCTTGTCATAGAAGCCCTGAGCCAGCGGGCAGGACGACCCGTGGCAAGCCTTGTCGGGGTGTTCGCAGGCCTTCTCGCGGGCCATCAATTCGAGCACCCGCAGGCTCGAGCCCTGAGCGGACTTTGCATCCTGCGGCTTGAGCAGGGGACCCAGGGCGCTGAGAGCCAGGTGGCGGCCGGAGCTTTTGGCCGAGAGATAAAACAGCTTGTCCATGGCCTGGTCCTGGGTGCGGGGCATGCCCAGGGCCTTGAGGCTGGGAAAGAGGGCGCCCAGAGTTTTGCCGATGCCTGTTGGGGCTTGCGCCATCAGGCAGTGTCCGGCGCGCATCGTCCGCCATGTCGCCTCAGCCAGTTCACGCTGACCTGGCCTCATGGCGGGCAACGGGAAACTGAGCTGCTGCAGTAGCTGCGCTCTTTCGCTCTGGTGTTGCAGTTCCTGCTGCGCCCAGCTCAGGAAGAGATCGCATTGCTGACGAAAGAACTGCGCCAGCTCTGTGGCCTCGGCAGATCTCTGCAGGACAGTTTCCTGTTCATCGTCGAGGTTCAGGTAGACCAAAGCCAGTTCAATGTGCGTCAGGCCGCGCGCCTGGCACATCAGATGCCCGTAGATTTGGGCTTGGGCCCAGTGCACCGTGCGCTGATCGGCACGGATGGATTCAAAGCGTCCACGGTAGGTCTTGACTTCCTCGAGCCGCTGGAGAGAGGCGTCATAGCCATCGGCCCGACCGCGGACTGTCAGCAGGGGTTCATTTGCGCTGAGCATCACCTCGCGCTCATAGCCGGTGGATCGCCGACCGGCTACTCGTGCATGGCCTGCCAGCCCCTCCTGGGCAGTGGGCGAGAGGCTAAAGCGCAGGTCCAGATCGCCTCGGCGGGCCGTGAATTCGGCCAGTTCGCGTACGCCCACCACGAATCGTCGTTCGGTCATAGACTGGGCATGGGTCATGGCCTGGCCATGGTAGTTCAGTTCGCCGCCGTCCTGGCGCTACCATGTAGGCCATGGGGTTTGAGGCGACCGCCCCCCTTTTGCTTGCCTACCGCTCATGAACAACGATCCGTCTGATCAGCGCACCTCTCTCGAAGACAAGTCTTTCCTGGTGCTCCTGGTGGCCGTCAGCCTGGCTTTTGCCTGGATCTTGCAGCCGTATTTCGGGGCGCTGTTCTGGGCCGCGGCCTTGTCGATTTTGTTTGCCCCTCTGCAAGCTCGCCTGCAACAGGCCTGGCCTGGACGCCCCAATCTAGCGGCTCTGACCTGCTTGGTGTTGATCATCTTGCTGGTCTTGCTGCCACTGGCTTGGCTTACGGGCATGCTGGTTCGCGAAGGTACACAGGTGTATCAGCGAATTCAGTCCGGCGAGATCAACTTTGGCCTGTACCTGCAGCAGATTTACTCGGCCTTGCCGCCTGCGATGACGGCTCTGTTGGATCGGTTTGGTCTGGGCAGTTCAGGTTTGTTGCAGGAGCGGCTGACGGCGGCCTTGACACGAGGCTCGCAGTTCTTCGCCAGCCAGGCCTTGAGCATTGGGCAGGATGCCTTCAACGGCCTGATCAATTTCTTCATCATGATCTATGTCCTGTTCTTCCTGTTGCGCGATGGCGCTGAGGTGATGCGCAGGCTGCGCCGCGCCGCCCCTATCAAGCAGGAATACATGGTCGAACTCAGCGCCAAATTTGTCACCGTCATCCGAGCGACCGTCAAGGGCAATGTGGTGGTGGCTCTGGTGCAGGGCGCTTTGGGCGGACTGATTTTCTGGTTCTTGGGCATCAATGCGCCGGTGCTTTGGGGCGTGGTGATGGCCTTTCTGTCCCTGCTGCCTGCAGTCGGTGCGGCGGTGGTGTGGCTGCCTATGGCCGTTTACCTGCTGATCAGCGGTCAAATGGTGCAAGGCGCCGTGCTGGTGGCCTTTGGCGTGTTGGTTATTGGCCTGGTTGATAACCTGCTGCGTCCGGTGCTGGTGGGCAAAGACACGCGCATGCCCGACTATGTGATCTTGTTGTCTACCCTGGGTGGAATTTCTCTTTTCGGGCTCAACGGTTTTGTCATCGGGCCGGTGATCGCGGCGATGTTCATCGCGGCCTGGGATTTGCTGGCCAGTTCTAGGAAGCCGCCCGGTTAGTCTAGGGCTCATCGCCGTGAGGGCGCGGCTCCCACACATCTAAGCAGGGCCGATGACTGGGCGGTGGGAGCGCCGCCCTCGGCGCGATTTCAGAGCCTAGCTCAATGATGATGCCCGTGCGCTCCATGCACATGACCGTGCGCAATTTCCTCGGCGGTGGCTGCCCGTACTTCCAGAACTTCGGCGCTGATGTCCAGGGTTTTGCCGGCCAGGGGGTGATTGCCGTCCAGAATTACCTGTGGCCCCTTGATCTTGACCACAGTGAAGACCGCCTCACGCCCATCGGCTGTTCGGCCCTCGAGCTGCCCGCCGACCTTGACGCCAGGTGGGAATTCGGTTTTGGGGATGGTCTGCACCAGCGATTCGTCGCGCTCGCCAAAGGCCTCGGCCGGACCGAGCTTCCAGCGGCCCTTGAAGCCCACGGATTGGCCCTGAAGATCGGACTCAAGCTTGTCGATCAGATTGCCATAACCGCCATGCAGATAGGCGATCGGGGTCTTGCCATCTTGAATGATCTGGCCCTGGCTGTCGACGACCTTCAGGCGCAGGGTCACGGCGCTGTCTTTGTTGATTTGCATGGGGCTTCCTTGCGGTCCGGCTCGATTGTGGCCTGAGCGGGATCGAGAATTTGTCTATGAAAAAACCCGCCGACTTGCGAGGGCGGGTTCTGTGGTGACTCAGGCGTTCACTTCAGTTTGACTTCCTTGTACTCGACATGTTTGCGAGCCTTGGGGTCGAACTTCATGATCAGCATTTTGTCGGGCATGGTCTTCTTGTTCTTACTGGTGGTGTAGAAGTGGCCGGTGCCAGCAGTGGACTCAAGCTTGATTTTTTCACGCGCGCTTTTTGCCATGATGCTCTCCTTCAGATTTCGCCGCGTGCACGCAGGTCGGCCAGCACGGCATCAATGCCGTTCTTGTCGATCAGCCGCAGACCGGCATTGGTGATGCGCAGGCGCACCCAGCGGTTTTCGCTTTCAACCCAGAAGCGACGGTACTGCAGATTGGGCATGAACCGGCGCTTAGTTTTGTTGTTGGCGTGAGAAACGTTGTTTCCCACCATGGGCTTCTTGCCCGTGACTTGACAGACGCGTGCCATAAGGACACTCCATTTAAAACAATCAACAGCTTTCGCTGCACCTCGCCTGCGTCCTGTGCTGTGCCGCCTACCTCAGCAGGACAAGGGCCTGTTGAGGACGGCTCCGGCTCGCGGGCGGTCTTTGTGGCTTTTTTGCCCCGGTTTGGCCAAGCAAGTCTAAGATTTGCTCGAGGCTGCGCTGGGCAGAAAACCGAACATTATAGTCAATTCAAGTTGCCTCAGAGACCGCCCGGATCGGGTGCAGGTGCATGCAATGGCTCGCTTGCGCGTCCCTCCCGGGATGAAGTCAAGCGGGCCTCTGGTAAGCCGCTACCATTGCCGCCTTCTCCGCTTTGCTCTTTGCAGGAATTTTTCATGACTTTTGTCCGTTCTGAGCAGCGCGCCGCGTCGCAGTTGCGGCCCGTTCGTATGACCCGGGGCTACACCATTCATGCCGAGGGCTCGGTTCTGATCGAGTTCGGTCAAACCCGGGTGTTGTGTACCGCTTCGGTCGAGGACAAGGTGCCGCCCCATCAGCGCGGCAGCGGCCAGGGCTGGGTAACCGCCGAATACGGCATGTTGCCACGCGCCACCCACACCCGGGGTGACCGCGAAGCCGCCCGAGGCAAGCAAAGTGGCCGCACGCAGGAGATCCAGCGTTTGATTGGGCGCAGCCTGCGGGCCGTCTTTGATCTGGCTGCCCTTGGCGAGCGCACGGTCTTGCTCGATTGCGATGTAATTCAAGCCGACGGTGGCACTCGCACCGCAGCGATTACCGGCGCTTTCGTGGCCGCGCACGACGCGCTCACCCATCTGATGCAACAGGGCAAGTTGTCTGCCCTTCCCCTGCGGGGGCATGTGGCGGCGATTTCGGTTGGTCTGGTTCAGGGCACGCCCTTGCTGGACCTGGAGTATGTGGAGGATGTGGCCTGCGACACCGATATGAATGTGGTGATGACCGAGGCCGGTCATTTCGTGGAGGTCCAGGGTACCGCCGAGGGCGTGGCTTTCAGCCGCCGTGAGATGGACCGGCTGCTGGTTCTGGCTGAGAAGGGCATCGCTGAGCTGATTGGCCTGCAGAAGGCGGCGCTGGCACAGGCCCTGAGATGAAACTGGTCCTGGCTTCTCACAACCCCGGCAAGCTGGCAGAGCTGCAAGCGTTGTTCGCGCCTTTGGGGCTTGAGTTGATTTCGCAGTCGGCGCTGGGTGTTTCCGAAGCCGATGAGCCTTTTCGCACCTTTTTGGAGAACGCCCTGGCCAAGGCCCGTCATGCATCAAGACAAAGCGGGCTGCCGGCCGTCGCTGATGACGCAGGCTTGTGCGTGCAGGCTTTTGGCGGGCAGCCTGGGGTTGACACGGCTTTTTACGCCACGCGTTTCGGATATCCCAAGGGAGATGACCACAACGTCCGCGCGCTTCTCGAGCAGATGCAGGAAGTTGAAGATCGACGAGCCGCGCTGGTCAGTACCCTGGTTGCCTTGCGCTCCCCCGACGATCCTGAGCCACTGGTGGCTGTCGGCCGCGCAGCCGGTCTGATCACGCGCGAGCCGCGCGGTCAGCAGGGTTTCGGTTTCGATCCGGTCATGTTCATTCCGGCTTTTGGAAAAACCTTCGCCCAATTGCCGACTGAAGTCAAGAATGCTCACAGCCACCGGGGTCTGGCGGCGCGGCAGATGAGCCAGCTGATCCGGGAGCGCTGGCTGTCCTGAGGGGCGGGTGCGGATGATGGATCTCGCACACTACATGCGACCAGGTACCTTGCAACTGGCCGCGCTGCCGCCTCTGTCGCTCTACGTGCATCTGCCCTGGTGCCTGCGCAAATGCCCCTATTGCGATTTCAATTCACACGAACTGGCGGCTGACCTGCTTCCGCAGCAGTCCTATGTGGAGGCTTTGCTTGCCGATCTGGACCAGGCCTTGCCTCTGGTTTGGGGCCGGCCCGTGCACAGCGTCTTTTTTGGAGGGGGAACGCCCAGCCTTTTCTCGCCTGAGGTGATGGATGGCCTGCTGGCCCAACTGCGATCGCGGCTGAGGTGGCAGCCGGACTGTGAGGTCACGCTGGAAGCCAATCCGGGCACCTTCGAAAAGGACCGATTCAGGCAGTATCGGCAAGCGGGCATCACCCGTCTTTCCTTGGGTGTGCAGAGCTTTGACGATGAAGCGCTGAGAGTGCTCGGCCGGGTCCATGACCGCAGGCAGGCCCTATCGGCCGCCGAGGAAGCGGCTGAGTGTTTCGATACCTTCAACCTGGATCTGATGTACGCCTGGCCCGGAGAGGACTTGCCTCGACTGGAGGCCGACCTGAAGCAGGCCCTCGCCCTGGAGCCGCCGCACTTGTCGGTCTACCACCTGACGGTCGAGCCCAACACCTACTTTGCCCGCTTCCCGCCCAAGCTGCCCGATGAGGACTTGGCTTACCAGATGCTTGACCGGCTCACCGAGCGCACCGCACAGGCGGGGCTGCAACGCTACGAGGTGTCAGCCTACGCCCGCGCGGGCCACCGCTGCTGGCATAACCTTAATTACTGGCAATTTGGTGATTACCTGGGCATTGGTGCGGGCGCGCATTCGAAGCTCAGCTTTGCTCACCGCATCATTCGGCAGGTCAGGGTGCGCGAGCCCCGTCTTTACATGGAGCGCGCCCGTCGATCCGAGGCGGTCGCGCAGGAGCAGGAGGTGGGCCGCGTCGACCTGCCTTTTGAATTCATGCTCAATGCCCTGCGACTGACCGAAGGTTTCGAGATGCAGCGCTTTATCGAGCGCACGGGCCTGCCACCGGCCGTCTTGCAAAAGCCTTTAGAGCAGGCGAAGGCCAGAGGGCTGATTGAGCTCGATCTGCATCATGTGCGGCCGACCACGCTGGGCATGGATTTCCTCAATGACCTGCAAGCCCTGTTTTTGCCCGAAACTCCGGTCCCATGAATTCGCAAGCTTGGATCATTCTGGCCGTCTCTGGCCTCTTTAGCTTCATGCTGGGCGCCTGGTTGCGTCGCTTTTTCAATCGTCGCCGCTTCGAGCGACAACAAAAGGCCATGGAACAAATGCGGATGCTGGCCGCTGAGCGAGAACTGCAGGAGCCGCCCTCGCACAACAAAGCGAAACGGCGGCGTCAGCAGAGGGCAAGAGGCGACTAGCAGGCGCAGGCGTCTGCTACGCTGGTCAAAAGAAATAGTTTGCGCTCGCTTACATATCTGTTTTTTGTCTTGGGTCCGTGCTGTATCGTCGATCCACACTGATCTTTCGGCATGGTATTTGCTGGTCGATGGGACCTGTTGGTTTTCCGTCGGGCTGCCGCATCCTGCATCGGACAGTCCGCAGCCACAAGATCATGACCGCACTGCCCAGTTCCCTTCCGGCTGCCCGAGGAGTCGGGTCGCCCGATCGAGCGCCCCTTACCGCGCCTGCGCGCGCCGCAGAGGGACCGTCTGCTTTCGCCAGAACGCTGGCCCAGGTTCAGGCCAGCCGGTCCACGACCGTGACGGAGGTCGAGGTTCGAACGGGCGATACCCTGGCCGGCATCGTGGCGCGTCATTTGAGGGCTACCCAGCCCCAGCTCTCACCCTCTTCGGCCGAACTTTTGCAACTGTCCGCCCAAGTGGCGCGTGACAACGGCATCGCCAATCCCCACCTCATCGTGGCGGGTCAGGTGATCGATCTGAGCACGCTGGAGTCAAAGGCGACCGCCTTGCTGCAAAAACCAGCAGGGTCGGATCTTTCGCCGCAGACCTTGGGAGCTAGCGCCTCTGCAGTGCAGGCGGCCGCCTTGCCGGCTGCACGACCCTTGTCGGCAGCCAGTGCCTTTCTGATTCAACACGCTCAGGCGGCCCAGCGCACTGCGTCGGCCAGCGGTATTCCTGCGCAATACATGCTTGCCCAGGCAGCCCTGGAATCGGGCTGGGGGCAACGGGAAATTCGCCACCCAGATGGCCGTACTTCTCACAATCTCTTTGGCATTCGAGCCAGCCCGAACTGGCGTGGAGCCACCGTGGATGTTTGGACGACCGAGTACATCAACGGGGTTTCGCAGCGCATGGTCGGCCGGTTTCGCGCCTATTCGAGCTATGAAGAGTCGTTTGCTGACTATGCACGCCTGATCAGCCAGCAGCCGCGTTATGCGCAGGTCATGCGCAGCACGGCAGACCCGGCGGCATTCGCCTCGGCCTTGCAACAGGCAGGTTATGCCACCAGCCCGCGCTATGCCAGCGCCCTGTATGCGACCATCAATACCACCGCGCAATTGCAGTCCTCTGTGCCGCAAGTGCGCATGGCGATGGCCGGGATCTTCCAGTCGCAGCCGCGGGTCATGGCAGCGGCCGAACAGGCCCCTTTGCCGGCTGCACAGGCCCTGAATTTGTGCTGGATGCCCATTGCGCCGATGCCTGGCAGTGCGCTGGCACAACAGGCCAGCGCACTGCCTCCGGCTCGTCTGCCCTCCTAGGCCCTTGGGGTCGCACCGAATCTAGAGCCCTAGAGCTTGCTGGGTTTCTCGCGGTCGATTCCGCCCCGCATCGTCTGCGGTCGGTGGCGCCACGCCTCCCAAGCCAGCGGAAACAGACCACATGCGAGTATGGCCACGCCGACCAGAGCGCCCAGACCGATGTAAACCAGACTCGACCACAGCATCCAGGCGGTCATGGCCACAAATGCCAGTGGCAGCCAGGGGTAGAGCGGAACTCGGTAGGGCCGTGGCAAGTCCGGCTGCCTGTGCCTATCCCAGTGACTCATGAAATTACGGATATGCACCCTGTTGTCAGGAGCGCAGAATGAGCAGGCTCAACTATCTTGATTTCGAGGACCTGGCATGAATCTCCGATGGCAGTGGGAGGATGAAGACAGTGAGGACCTGGCTGCGCTGCGCCAGACCCTGCGTCGCTTCATTGAAAAAGAGATTGCGCCGCATCACGCCCAG
>JBEIHE010000066.1:0-16581 GCA_040381515.1 Polaromonas sp. | reverse complement strand
TGCTCGCTTACCCGGCTATTGGGTCAGACAGGGCCGGCCGGCGTAAGAAGAGCGAGGGGTGCATTAGCCGCACCACCGAAAATCAATTCTCCATAGGGTGCTGTGATGACGACCGTAAAAGCCTGCTTGCAAAAAAAATCTGGGGCCTTGTTCTCGCTAAGGTCTTCAGACACGGTTACGCAGGCGCTGGAGCTCATGCGCAATAACCGCATTCGCTCGGTGATGGTCATTGACGACGGGGTGTTGATGGGCATGGTGTCCCAAGGCGATTGCGCCATCAAGGTGCTGCTGCCTGGCCTGGACCCGCGTCAAACGCCTTTGAGCGCCATCATGACGCGCAACCCCATGACAGTGGCCATTACCGACACCATGCAGCATTGCATGGAAATCATGTCCGCACGCAACTTCAGGCACTTGCCGGTGGTCAATAACGGCACGGTGGTGGGAATGGTCTCGATCGGCGATACGGTCAAGGACATCATTCATCAGCAAGGCGACCACATCAAGCATCTGGAGACCTTCATCAAGGGCCACGGGGTGGCCTGATTCGAGGACGCTTGACTGTCAGTCGGCTGCCTTAGACAGCAGGCGTGCAAAACGCACCACTGTCACGCCGGCTCGTGCCTGCCGCACTGAGGGCATGACGAGCACGCAGCGGTCATAGGGCGTGCAGACCGGTTGTCCGTCGTTATCGCCGATGACCGTGCCCGCCGTTTCAACGCAGGTCAGACCGCTCCAAGGCTGGCTGAACCGAAACCCTTCGCTGCGCGCCACCACCGCTTGAGTGACTTCCAAAATCAAAGGTTCGCGCACACCGGCTTGACTCCAGCCTGGCAACAGGGCCTTCAGCGTCGGCTCATCCACCACGGCCGAGGACTTTAGAAACCGAAAGCAGGCATCGCGGGCCACCCGCAGGCTGGCCGGATCGCCGTGAAAGCCGCATTCAATCAGCAGTGATCGCCTGTCGCCGGCGTATTCATCGCTCAGCCCGAAGGGGCCGTAGTCACGCATGCGAACGCCGTCCTGATGCCCAGCGTCGATCACGATATGGGCCGGTGAGCCCATCTGCTCGGCCAAAACTCGGTTGCGGGCGTGCAAGCCGGTCAACATAAGAGGCGGTCCGGGCTCATGCATGGAATGAAGATCGAGCATCCAATCGGCTCTGGCCACCCAGGGTGCAATCACAGCGGCTCGGCGCCTTTCCACGGTGTTGGCCTGCGCCAGGCGCTCGTCCGTCCACTGCCGGTTCATGTCTTGCTCGACAAAGCGCGACGCATCGTGCCGTTCTGGGTCAAAGCGGTCGAATGCTTGCAGGTTGGCCCACATGAGGGTCAACTGGCCGGCCTGCGGCTTCAGACCCGACTCAAGAAGCTCCTTGAGGGCCCAGGCGCCGCACAGTTCATTGCCGTGGATCAGGGCGCTGATCAGCAGGTGCCGACCGGGCCGCCCTGAGTCAAAGTGCCACAGTCCCTCGATGCCAGTGTTGCCGCTGCGCCATGCGCTCAGGTCTGGTGCGGTCAGCTCAAAGCGCAGCGCACTCATTCCCGAATCTTGGCAAAGTCCACGATGCGCTGGTACTTCGCGGTTTCATCCCTGAGAAATTTGTGCATATCGGGCTGTGAGGACACCACGGTTGAGCCCGAGGCCTCGAGCCTGCTGCGCAACTCCGGGTTTTGCAGCGCCTCGGCCAGTGCCTTTTTCAGACGGGCCTGCAGGGCTTCGGGCAGCTTGCCGGGGGCCATCAGCACAAACCAGGAGCTAATGTCCGTGTTCTTGAGGGTTGGATGCTCGGCCAGGGCCGGTATATCGGGCGTTACCTTCGATCGCGTCTTCTCGGTGGTGCCCAAGGCGACGACTTTGCCACTGCGAATGTGCGGCAGGCCGCTGGAGAGCACAAAAACGCCGAACTCCAGATTGTTCCCCAGCAGATCACTGGTCAGGGGGGCCACACCCCGGTAAGGAATATGCGTCATAAAAATGCCCGCCTGCTCCTTGACCATCTCGCCGGCCAGGTGCAAGGCCGTCCCCACACCGGAGCTGCCGTAGCTGAACTGGCCCGGCCGTGTTTTAACCAGACGGATGAACTCGTCGGTGTTCTTGACCCCCATGCGGGTGGAGGCCACCAGCACCATGGGCTGAGAGGCAATCAGGCCAATGGGGGTGAAGTCCTGCCACTGGTACTTGATGGAGGGCGATACCAGTCGGTTGATGGCCACCTCGTTGTTGGCCCCCACCAGCAAGGTGTAACCGTCTGGGGGCGCGGACAACACCTTCTGCGCACCAATGGCACCGCCGGCGCCGCCCACGTTCTCCACCACCACGGTGGCATTGAGGCTCTTGGCCAGCGCGGCGGCCACCACACGCCCGGTCAAATCGGTGCTGCCGCCGGGTGGATACCCCACCACGATGGTGATGGGGCGCGACGGATAGCTGTCAGCCTGGGCCCAGGCCGGCAGGCCCAAGGCGGCGGTCCAGAGGCTCAACAGAGCCAGCAACGGGCGGGCCATAGAGGTCATGGGGTGTTCCTTGCAGGAGATGAAGATCCACTATTGTCGGCAAGCTGCATTGGCCTAACTTGCTGTTTGGGCTTTCTAAATTGCCAATACGGCATTACCCAGCAGGCGTGGCCAGCCAGACTTTTTCGGCCAAGGCCGGCAGTCGATTGCGCCGTCGCACCAAACGCACCTCGAACGCAATGACCATGCTGCGATCCCAGCAGACCTCCAGCAAGCCTTGACGACAGGCACCGGCGGCCAGAGACCAGGGCAGCCAGCACACGCCCATGCCCTTAATCGCATATTCCAACAGAGCGTCCGCAGAATCGCATTCCAGCACTTTCTTTAGCGGCGTCGGACTCGGGCAGCGCTTCAAATGGTCATCCACCAAGCCGCCCAAAGCCAGGGAAGGCGCGTAGGCCAGCCAGGGGGTGGCTGAACCGGGGGCCGACCGGACAGCCTTGCGCACCTCCAGTTGGCGGCGAGTGACCGGCACCAACTTGTCCTGGGCCAGCACCTTTTGCAGCAACCCCCTGCCCTGCGGTCGCTGCGCGATCGAGGGGTGGTGATAAGCCACCAGCAAATCGACTTGGCCGGTTTCAAGCCATCCCAGGGTTTCGGCAAGGCTGCCGGTGCGAATCTGCGTCCAGGTGGGCTGGGCGTGGGCGCTGATGCGCAGCAACCAGTCGGCCACCCACGTTCGCGCCAGGGTTCTGCCGGTTGCCAAGCGCAAGCCCTGATCGGGTTGGGCCAGGTGCTGCAATTCGTGGCGGGCCCCTTGCACCGACTGCAAGATCTCCTCGGCCTGCGCCATCAGCCGCACACCGGCCGGTGTCAGGGCCACCGGTTTGCGCTGACGATCCACCAGCGCCTGTCCTGCCCAAGCTTCAAGGGCCTGAATGCGACGACCGAAGGCCGGTTGAGTGATGTGTCGCTGTCGCGCCGCCAGCGCCAGGCTGCCCGCACGTCCCAGCACTACAAGGTCTTCAAGCCATTTGATGTCCATGCGCTGCTTGCCTTTTTGCGCTCAACTGCGTTGAGCTCCGGGGCGCAGTCTATTCGTTCAGATCCGCCCGAAGTATTCGCGCCGCGCAAATTCGTCCTTGTCAGTAGCGGCCTCAAAGCGGTCCTGCTCCAGGCGCTTGATGATGCGATAGTTCTCGATGAAATCGGCGCCAAAGCCCTCAGACAGAACCGCATCGTCTGCCAGGGCTTGCAGGCCCTCGAGAAGGCTGGCGGGGATGCGCTGCAGAGGTTCGTCGCATCGCCGCTGTGGCAAAGCATAGGGCGAGGTCGTGGCCGGCGGCGGAGGCAACTGTCTGACGATTCCGTCGAGTCCCGCATGAATCTGAGCCGCCAGATAGAGATAGGGATTGGTCGCCGGCTCGCCCAGCCGGTTTTCAATTCGGGTGGCCGGGTCACCGGGTTCACCGACGACCCGAAAGGCTGCGCCACGGTTGTCGCGTCCCCAAACGATGGACTGGGGCGCCATGGCATGGGCGCTGAAGCGCCCGAATCCGTTAACGGTGGAGGTGCACAGGACTGTCATGGCCGGCGCATGGGCCAGCAGTCCGGCCAGGTAGTGAGCCCCCAGGTCCGACAAGACCGCTCTCGCATCGCCCTGATTCAATGCACCGGTGGAAGCTTGACGCATCAAGGCGTTGCGTCCTGAGCGCAGATCCACCAGCGACTGATGCAGATGCCAACCGCTGGACATGATCTTGGGGAAAGGCGGGCGACACATGAAGGTGGCGTGATAACCCGCCCGCCGCAGGGCTTGTCTGACGGCACTGCGGAACAGCACCATCTGGTCTGCGGCGGCGAGGGCCTCTTGCACGTCAAAGACGGCCTCGAACTGGCTCGGACCGATTTCAATTTCCAGCGAGCTCAGGGGCAGACCCAAGCCCTGCGTGGTGCTGCGCACAATTTCAAGCGCTTCATGACACTGGTCGAGGCTTGCCTCGGACAGGAGCTGATAGCCCGGGTGCAGCATTTGCACCGCAGGAGCTGGCCCGGGCCAATCCGCCGCCTCGGGATTGAGCGCATCCTGGCCATTCGGATGGGCCAGTCGGTACACATGAAACTCGATCTCCAGCCCACACGCCAGGCCCAGTCCGTGCGCGGCCAGCCTTTGCAAGGCGCGACGCAATTGCTGGCGGGTGTCCAGGCCCGTCGGCGTGCCGTCCATAAAAAAGGCTTCGCACTGAATCCAGCCTGTGCCTGGGGCCCAAGGCAGGACTTTGAAGGTGGGCTCGATGGGCTTGAGCAGCAGATTGCTGGCACCTGCCAAAGCGGGATGCCGTGCGGCAAATTCGGGATCAAAGACCGCAAAGGCGGTGCGGTCCGAGGTGTCCTTGAGGGCCAGGGTACCGACCATGCCCACGCCCTTGGTCAGGGCGGCCACCGCTGCTTCGGGGCTCAGAGCCTTGGCACGCGTCTGTCCGTGCAGGTCGCACCAGGCAAAGCGGACCTGCTTGAGCCCCAGCGTCTGGATCTGACGCGCCAGAGACCTCATGCCGATGTGGTGGTCAGGGCGGCCATCCAGGGGGCGCCATCGCGACGGACTTGCACCCGCTCCTGCCACCAGGCCTGCCACTGCTGCGCCGGTGCGATGCCATCCACCGTATCGGGGCCAATGCGCTGGCTGGCCACCAGACCTTGGGCCACACCCGGCGGCATTTGACCGGCTTGCACCTGGTCTATGGCCTGCAGCAGTTGGCGGCGGTTGGCTGCAATGGCGATATCGGTGCTGGCCAGATGCTCGCGAGTGCGGTCTTGAATCAGCCCCATGCTTTCGCAGGCCCACTGGTCGTGCACATTGATGTCGTCTTCCCCCATGCCCAGGTAGGTTCGGGTGCGCTGCTCCTGCGCATCAAACCCCCACTGGTTGTGGCGACCCGAGCGGGGCAGATAGTCGGGCAGGCTGACCGCCCGCAGGCGCTGATCGCGCATGGCGCGTTTGTCGACCGGCTCGGCAAAGCTGGTGAAGATGGAGTACCAATAGGTGTGGGTGTCATCCACCGGCACATGCATCTGGGTGATGGTCATGCTCTCTGAGAGCGGGATGACAAAGGTATGAGGAAAGATCGAATGAGTGACTCGCACATGGGTCAGCTCTTCATTCATCGGCCGCAGCGTGGTCAGTTGCATGCCGTAGGGCATGGCCTCCACCCGGATCTGAGGGCGATCAAACTCGCGCATGATGCGGGTCATCGGCCAACGCTCGCCCTCCACCTCGCCCGCGCTGGCGCCGCGGAACTGCCGGCCATAGCTCGCCTCCAGCGACTCATCAGAAAAAAACCGATGCAGATAAGAGGTGTGCGCCGGATCAATGCCCACTTCAAAAGCCTGCAGCCAATTACAGCTCCACAAACCCTTGAAGGCAAAGGTGTGACTGCCTGGTGCCGCAAAACAGTCCATTGCCGGCAGTGGGGGCGGCTTGCTGCCCTCAGGGCCCAGCCAGGCCATGAGCACGCCGCTGCGCTCGAGCACCGGGTAGCTGCGCTGGCGAATACGACTGCACAAGCGGCTCTCAGGCGGCTCGGCCGGCGTTTCAATGCACTGGCCACCGACATCAAACTTCCAGCCGTGAAACGGACAGCGCAGGCCATCGCCCTCATGCCGTGCAAAAGCCAGGTCGGCGCCCCGGTGAGGGCAAGGCCGGTCGAGCAAACCGAATTGCCCCTGCTCGTTTTTGAACAGCACCAGATCCTGGCCCAACAGTCGTACCGCCTTAAGCGGCCGCTGGGCCATGGCGGGGTCCAGGCTCGGATCGAATTCATCGACCAGAGCCACTGGCTGCCAGTAGTGGCGCATCAATTGCCCGCAAGGCGTGCCTGGCCCAATACGGGTGATGCGTTCGTTGAGATCGGCCTTCATGGATGGGCGCTCTGGAAATGTGACTGCTTGTCAAAACAATCTTAAGCCCAAAGGCCTCACCGGCCATCAGGCCGATCCCGGGTGTCGCCCGCAGGACCCGCCGCCAGCAGGCTTCACAGATGGGTCCGCAGCGACCAAATTTCCGGGAACATCACCGTATCGAGCATTTTCCGCAGGTAGCCCACGCCGTTGGTGCCCCCGGTACCACGCTTGAACCCAATCACCCGCTCCACCGTGGTCAGGTGCCGAAACCGCCACAGGCGGAAGTCATCTTCCAGATCGGTCAGTTCCTCACCGAGTTGATACAGGTCCCACTGCTGATCTGCCGCCCGGTAAATGCTCAGCCAGGCCTGCTCCACCTCGGCACTGGGCTGGTAGGGCTGGCGCCAGTCGCGCTCCAGAGCGGCAGCGGGCAGCGCGCAGCCGCGGCGGGCCAGCAGGCGCAGGCACTCGTCGTACAGTGAAGGGGCCGCAAACGCTTGTTCAACCCGCGCATGCAGATCGGGGCGGTGCGCATGGGGTTTGAGCATCAGCGGATTCTTGTTGCCCATGACAAACTCAATGCACCTGTATTGCCAGCTCTGAAACTCGCTGGACTGGGCCAGGTAAGGCCGAATGGCGCTGTACTCGGGCGGTGTCATGGTGGCCAGCACGTCCCAGGCGTGGACCAGCTGCTCCATGATCTTGCTGACCCGGGCCAACTTCTTGAAAGCGGCAGGCAGGGCATCGGCCGCCAGATCGGCGACAGCCGCGCGCAACTCGTGCAGCATGAGCTTCATCCACAGCTCGCTGGTTTGATGCTGCACGATGAACAGCATCTCATTGTGATCGGGCGAGAGGGGATGTTGCGCATGGAGGATGGCATCGAGCTGCAAATAATCTCCATAACTCATGCGCGGGCCGAAATTGAGCTCGGCATGGTCGGGGTGCGCGTGCGCTTCAACGATCGGCGGGGGCACGGCGACCTGGCCAGGGGATGCAGGGGGATTGAAAGGACATGAGCTCATGATGCCTCCGGATCAGGTGACCGCCTGCTGCCTTGCGTAACGCGCATCGCGCCAATGACCGCCAGCGACAAGGTCTCGCAGACGATCCACCGCTTGCCAGACATCCTGATGCGAGATGTAGAGCGGACACAGACCGAAACGCAGGATGTCGGGGTGGGCCTGGCCATCACCCGCACGGAAATCGCCCACCACACCCCGATCAATCAGCGCCTGCACCATGGCGTAAGCCCCCTCACCCCGGCTGAGGCTGACCTGCGATCCACGCCGATGGTCCTCCAAGGGGCTGGCGATGGCAAAGTCTTCAGCGGGCAGCCTCTGCTGCACCAGGCGAATAAACAGCCGACTCAGCGACAGCGACTTCTCGCGCAGCGCTGCCATGGCGCCCAGAGGCTCAGCCGCCAGCAATGTGTCCAGCCCGGCATCGAGGGCGGTAAGGCTCAAGATGGGCTGCGTGCCGCACTGATAACGCGCGATGCCCGGAGCCGGGCGGTAATCGGGGGTGAAGCGAAACGGCGCCTCGTGGCCCCACCAACCGGCCAGCGGCTGCCAGCTGCGTTCGGTGTGCTGTGGATGCACCCAGACAAAGGCCGGCGCCCCGGGACCCCCGTTGAGATACTTGTAGCCGCAACCGACCGCAAAGTCGGCCTGCGCGGCATGCAGATCCACCGGCACCGCTCCGGCGCTATGGGCCAGGTCCCAGACCACCAGCGACCCGCAGGCATGGGCCTTTGCGGTGATATCGGCCATGTCATGCATCGCCCCGGTGCGATAGTTGACATGGGTGAGCATCAACACAGCCACCCGCTCATCAAGGGCGGCCTCGATCTCCTGACTTTCCACCAGACGCAGCTCCAGTCCCCTCTGCTGACACAGCGATTGGGCAATGTAGAGGTCGGTTGGAAAGTTACTGCGCTCGCTGAGCACCACTGCCCTGCGCGGGGCCCGCTCGCTGGCAATCTGCAACGCTGCCCACAGCACCTTGTAGAGATTGACCGAGGTGCTGTCGACCGCAAGCACTTCACCAGGCTTGGCGCCAATCAGGCGCGCAATTTTGTCGCCCACGCGCTGCGGCAGTTCAAACCAGCCGGCGCTGTTCCAGCTCTTGATCAGATCGCGGCCCCACTGCAGAGCCAGCGCTGTTTGCACCGCTTGCGCCGTCGCCCGAGGCAAGGCGCCCAGGGAGTTACCGTCCAGATAGATCAGACCCGGCGAGATATCGAATTGATCGCGCAAGCCGCTCAGGCGATCCTGGCGGTCGAGGTTCTGGCAGTCCGCCAGGGTCAAACGGGGGGTTGTCATGGGAGTTTCAAGGATGAGGACATGATGGAAAAGTCGGCCTTACGGTGGGTAAATGCCTGCAAGACGAGCCGGCTTGAATCAGACTTCAAAGCGGACGCAGAATGGCTCGCACCGGGCTGGCATCGGCCTGTATCCAGCGCAGGGGCAAGGCAATCAGTTCGTAATCGCCCTCGGGAACGTCGTCCAGGCATAGGTTTTCAAGTACACGCATATCGCGCCTTCGCAGGGCCTGATGGCTGGGCAGATCCTTGCTGGAGGCAGGATCCACGCTGGCGCTGTCAATGCCTATGAGTTGCACGCCCCGGTCGGCCAATTGTTCGATCACTTGCGCATCAAGCGCGCGCAATTGCGGATCAAAAGCAGCGTGCGGAAAAGTTCGGTAGGTTCGTATCAACACCCGCTCAGGCAACGCGTCGAGCGCATGGGCGAGGTGTTGAGCCTCGACCAAGGGGCTGGGGCCGAAGGCATGAATGACCCGGCATGGGCCGATAT
Organism: Polaromonas sp.; assembly: GCA_040381515.1. Classification (GTDB taxonomy): domain Bacteria; phylum Pseudomonadota; class Gammaproteobacteria; order Burkholderiales; family Burkholderiaceae_C; genus Polaromonas. Next base: position 7,409 of record JBEIHE010000066.1, on the reverse strand, counting down.
AGGGCTCTAGCGGCAGTTCGCCCACTGCCCTGCCCTGCGGGTCGTAGTGCAAGGGACCATCGGCATGAGCACCCACATGGCCAGACAGCGCGATAGCTGCCACATTGACCGGGCTTCCTTTGTCGATTTGCCAAGACCAACGTTGGCCATAGGCGGTGTCGCCCTCGAACACCGGAGAGGCTGGGCTGACCGGCGGTGAGATGTCCCAGATTTTTTTCATGCGCAGAAGTTAGCATCGCACGAACCGCTGTGGCGTCGGTTATTTCCAACAACCCCTCAAAGACAGAGGCTGCCAGACCCCCCTCAAAAGGGCCCGACAATCCCAGGGGGTGTGCGATCCAACAAGAAACTCTGGGCCGCTGATAGACCCCAAGACCGCTTGATTCAGACCATGCTTGAACGCGTATTCATGCTCGGTGCCACCGGCACCATAGGCCGAGCCACCGTGCGGGCCCTGCGGAGCCGGGGCCATGAAGTGGTGTGTCTGGTGCGCAGGCCCGCCCATGGTGCCGATCAACACCGTCAGGTACTTTCGCAGCAGCTCGAAGGCGCCATCGTCCGCTACGGCAATGTCTGCGACCCGCAGTCCATCGTGCGCGATGGACTGCAAGGCGAGCGCTTTGAGATTCTTGTCTCATGCCTGGCTTCTCGCACCGGCGCGCCCGAGGACGCGTGGGCCATCGACCATCAGGCGCATTTGCACGCGCTGCAGGCTGCGCCCCAGGCGGGCATCCGACACATGATCTTGCTATCGGCCATCTGCGTACAGAAGCCCCTGCTTGAGTTTCAGAAGGCCAAGCTTGCCTTTGAAAAAGCGCTCATGGACTGCGGCCTGAACTACTCGATTGTTCGGCCCACCGCCTTCTTCAAGTCGCTGTCGGGTCAGCTCGACCGACTTCGCCGGGGCAAGCCCTTCTTGATCTTTGGCGATGGTCGCCTGACCGCCTGCAAGCCCATCAGCGATGAGGATCTGGCGAACTATCTGGCCGACTGCATCGGCGATTCATCGCGCCACCGGGCCGTGCTGCCCATCGGAGGGCCAGGACCTGCCCTTACCCCCCTGGAGCAGGGTCAGCTTTTGTTCAAGGCCCTGGGTCAGCCCGCGCGTTTTAGGCAGGTGCCCGTAGGCCTGCTCGATGCCATCGTGGGATTGCTGGATCTGGCCGGCACGCTGCTGCCCCGCTTGAAGAAAAAGGCGGCCCTGGCTCGCATCGGCCGCTACTACGCCACCGAATCGATGCTGGTCCTCAATCCGGCGACCGGGCTCTACGATGCGCAGGCCACCCCATCGACTGGACAGCAAACCCTGGGCGACTTCTACCAGCAGTTGGTGGCCGGGCGAGTGCGCATTGATCGCGGTGACCATGCGGTGTTCTGAACAAAGCAGCAGTCTGAGCAGTCAGAGGACAATCCGGGGGAACTCGCGCCGCTGCGCCGCGCGGCCGTCCCTTACAGACACCTATTGTTGAGGAGAATTTTTAGATGGCCCTGGAACACATCACCGTTCTGGACCTGACGCATATGCTGTCGGGGCCCTACGGCACCATGCTGCTGACCGATATGGGCGCGCGCACCATCAAGGTCGAGCCGCCCGTCACTGGCGAGGGCACGCGCCGACTGCTTGAAAAAGATCCCGACCATTCGCGTGACGGAATGGGGGCCTACTTTCTGACCCTCAATCGCAACAAGCAAAGCGTGTGCATTGACCTCAAGAGCCCACAGGGCCGCGAGGTGTTCATGGACCTGGTGCGTCAGGCCGATGTGGTGTTTGACAACTTCAGCGTGGGTGTGCCCAAGCGGCTGGGCATAGACCATGAGGCCCTGGCTGCGGTCAACCCCCGCATCATCACCTGCTCGGTGACCGGCTTTGGCGAGACGGGGCCGGACATTCATCGGCCCGCCTTTGACCAGGTGGTGCAGGCCATGGGCGGAGGCATGTCGATCACCGGCACACCCGAGACGGGTCCCACCCGCAGCGGTATCCCCATCGGCGACCTGGGCGGCGGCCTGTTTGGCACCATCGGTGTGCTGGCCGCCCTGGCCCAGCGCGAACAAACCGGTCGCGGTCAACATGTGGACATCTCCATGCTCGATGCGCAGATTTCCATGCTCAATTACATGGCCACCATGTACCTGATGTCGGGCATCGTGCCTGAAGGCATAGGCAACGGGCACTTCGTGCATGTGCCCTACAACAGCTTCCCAACCGCCGACGGCCATGTGATCGTGGCCTGCATTGGCGATGCCTTTTTTGAGCGTTTCGTGCAGTTCATCGACATCGAGGAGCTCAAAGATCCCGAACTGGTCAAACAGCCGGTGCGGTTTGCCAAGAAGGCCCGCATCGAGGCCTTGATCAGCGAGAAATTCCGTACCCAGACCACCGCCTACTGGGTCGAACAACTGGAGGCCGCCCGCATCCCTTGTGGGCCGGTGAACAACTTTGCACAGGCCCTGAACCAGGCCCAAGTGCGCGCCCGCGAGATGGTGGTGCAGGTGCAATTGGCCAATGGCCAGGACCTGCAGATGCCGGGCAATCCGGTCAAGCTCTCGGACAGCCCTGCGCACCGCTTTGTACGCCCACCGGGCCTGGGCGAGCACACCGACCAGGTGCTGGCCGATCTGGGCTACAGCGCCGAACGTCTGGCCGCCCTGCGCACGCAAGGCGTCATTGCCTGAGCCCCAGGTTTGAACCCCGGAGAAACTGACATGGATCGCCTGATCATCACCGATGTGTCCCCCCGCGACGGGCTGCAAAACCAGCCCGTGGCCATTTCAACCCAGGACAAGCTGCGCCTGATCGACCTGCTGGTGCGTGCCGGCGTGAGCAGCGTCGAAGCCACCAGCTTTGTCTCACCCAAAGCCGTGCCGCAAATGGCCGACGCGGCCGATGTGGTGAGCGCCCTCAACCAGGCGCAACCGCAGCTGCGCAGCTCGGTGCTGGTGCCCAACCTCAAGGGGCTGGAGCGGGCGCAGGCCTGCGGCGCCCGTGAGATCGCGGTGGTGCTTTCGGCCACCGAGACCATGAATTTGAAGAACATCAACATGGGCCTGCAGCAAGCCACCGAAGTGAGCGAGCAAACCGTGCTGGCCGCGCGCGGCCACGGCATGAAAACGCGGGCCTATGTGGCGGTGGCGTTTGACTGCCCCTTTGAAGGCAATACGCCGCTGCCGCGTGTGGTGCAACTGGCCCGCCGCATGCTGGAGGCTGGCGCCGACGAGGTGGTGATTGCCGACACCATAGGCGCGGCATCGCCCGGCATGGTGCGCGACCGCACCCGCGCCCTGCTTGAGCACATTCCCGCCGACCGTCTGGCCATGCACTTCCATGACACCCGCGGCATGGCCGTGGCCAATGCCTGGGCCGCGGTGGAAGAAGGTGTGCGGCGCTTTGATGCCAGCGCCGGCGGCATCGGCGGCTGCCCCTTCGCGCCGGGTGCGGCTGGCAATGTGGCCACCGAGGATCTGGTGCTGATGGGCGAGCGCAGCGGCCTGGCCACCGGCATCGACCTGATGGCCTTGCTGGAGGCGGTGGACCTGGCCGAACACCTGCTGCAGCGGCCGCTGGGCGGACGCAGTGCCACCTGGCTGCGTCGGCAAAGGGACAAGAATCGCCAAGCGGTCGCCGCCTGAGCGTTACGATCGTCTCCGTAGAATCTTTCCAATTTAACTTCTGCTCTTCCTACCTATGACCCGTACCGTCAACTGCATCAAGCTCGGCCGCGAAGCCGAAGGCCTGGACCGTCCTCCCTACCCGGGGCCCCTGGGTCAGCGTATCTGGGCTGAAGTGAGCAAGCAAGCCTGGGCCGAATGGATCAAGCAGCAAACCATGCTGGTCAACGAAAACCGGCTTAACCTGGCCGATGCACGCGCCCGCCAGTACCTGGCACGCCAAATGGAAAAGCACTTCTTTGGCGAAGGCGCAGACACCGCCGCCGGTTACGTCCCGCCCTCGCAGACCTGACCTGGCTACGTACATGGCCGAGCCCGTCGACTGGCTGGCCGATGGCACCCCGTCCAGCCCGCGCTTTCAGGACCGCTACCGAAGCAGTCACCAGGGCGGACGCTTGCAGGCCGAGCAGGTGTTTCTGGCCGGCTGCGGTCTGCCGCAGGCCTGGCAGGGGCAGCCGCATTGGCGCATTCTTGAAAACGGCTTTGGCCTGGGCCTGAATTTTCTGGTGAGCTGGCAAGCCTGGCGCCAGGACCCGCAGCGCCCCGCCCTCTTGCACTACACCGCCACCGAGGCCTACCCGGTCAGCGCCAGCGATCTGCTTCAAGCCTGCCGAGTCCATAGCGACCTGCTACCCCAGGCCCACGAACTGGCGCGGCAGTTTGCAGGGCTGCTGCCCGGCGTGCACAGGCTGTCGTTTGACGGCGGCCGGGTCTTGCTCACCTTGCTCATCGGCCCGGCCGAGCGCACGCTGCGCAGCCTGGACGGGCAGTTTGACAGCGTCTATCTGGATGGTTTTGCGCCCGACCGCAATCCGCAGATGTGGGAGGCTGCGCTGCTCAAAGCCATCTCTCGCCGATGCCGTCGCAGCGCCCGACTGGCCAGCTGGACGGTGGCGCGCAGCGTGCTCGAGGCGCTGGCCGAGTGCGGTTTTAGCGTGGAGAAGGTTGAAGGCGCTCCACCCAAACGCCACAACCTGCGCGCCCGCTACCAGCCCGCCTGGCAGCCGCGTGCGTCGGCCCGCACCCGACCTGCGGCGCGGGCGCCCGGCAGCGCCATGGTGGTGGGCGCCGGGCTGGCCGGATCGGCGGTGGTTGCCAGCCTCAAACGCCGGGGCTGGCTGGTGCAACTGCTGGAAGCGCAGCGGCCCGCAGCCGGCGCCTCCGGTTTGCCGGTGGGGCTGCTCGGGCCTCATGTCTCGCCCGATGACGGGCTCTTGTCGCGCTGGAGCCGCGCCGGACTGCGCTGCACCTGGACAGAAGTCGAACGTCTGCTGGTGGCCCAGCAGCACTACAGCGCCTGCGGCATCTTGCAAAGACGGCTCGACGCCACCGGCGCCCTGCCCCCAGACTGGCCCGAGGCCGGGCGCTACTGGAGCGAGCCTGCTGCGGCCATGAGCGGGCTAGAGCCAGCCCTGCTGGCCAGCGCCATTTGGCACGCCAGCGGTGGCTCGGTGCGGCCTTCGGCCCTGGTCAATGCCCGGCTTTATGAGGCTGGCGTGAACGCGCAAATCGCACGGGTCGAGCAACTGCTTCGCCAAGACGGTCAGTGGCTGGCCATCGATGCATCAGGCCGGGAACTAGCCCGGGCCAACTTGGTGGTGCTGGCCAGCGCCAGCGACTGCGCCCGCCTGCTGGGCACCGTGGGCCTGGAAATCGAGGGCCTGCAAATTCTGCGCGGGCAAGTCTCTTGGGCGCCCGTGCAGCCCGGCGATGTGCTGCCCCCGGTGCCGGTCAACGGCCATGGCCATCTGGTGCCACAGTTCATGCATGACCAGGGGCAGACCTGCTGGCAACTGGGCGCCAGCTTTGAACGCGACCAGACTGACCTGCAAGCCAAGGCGCAAAGCCATGCCGACAACCTGAGCAAGCTGCAGCAGCTCTTGCCGCAAAGCGCGGCAAGCTTGGGCCAGCGCCAAGCGCAGTCTTGGGTGGGCCTGCGCTACGCCTACAAAGACCACCTGCCCCTGATCGGCCCCATCGACGAAACGCACTGGCCCGGCTTGTGGCTGAGCACCGCCTACGGCTCCCGAGGCCTGGCCAGCTCCACAGTCGCAGCCGAGCTCATGGCCGCCTGGCTGCACGATGAACCGCTGCCGGTGGAGGGCCGATTGGCGCAGGCGGTTTGGGCGGGGCGGGTGGTGAAGAAGGCGGGTTGAGGGCGCGGCGAGGCGGCGGTACCTACAAAATTTACAGCCAGCCTGTGAAGGAAGTTTTGTGGGAGCGCCGCCCCGGCGCGATAGGGCCATGGTTTGGACGCCCCATCGCCGCGAGGGCGCGGCTCCTACACAGTGCGGGTTGGACCGTCAGTGGAATTGGCGGACCACAGCCCCCTGCCCCACCACGACGACTAGAAAGTCTGCGCAATCAGCATCGGCCGGTACGCACAGGCTTAGTTGCAGCCTGCACCCCACGGCCAGCGACAGTCACTTAGGCACGACACGCGCGAGTTTTTCGGCCATGCGTGTTTGCCACCCTGGACCAGTGGCGCGCCACTTGGCAATGACATCCTCAGGCAGGCGAATGGAGATCAACTTCTTAGGGTTCAGAGAAACGGGGCGCCCGCCTTTGTTGATCTTTCCTCGGGCCAGCATGTCTGCGGTCAACTCAGGAAGCTCGTCGTACTCCGCCGGCTCAATGCCGTGTGCGGCCACCTTGGTGAGGTCAGATCTCAAGGAGCGGGGCGATGAGCGCTTTTTCGCGGTCATTGGCTTTTCTCATACTGAACACATGGCGATCCGCGCCACGCGGTGTGTAACCAACGACGACCATGCGATCCCCGAGCATGCCATAGCAAATGATTCGTCTTTCGCCATAGTCCTTACGCGTGTCTTCCGTCTCAAAGTGGGGCGATTCGAAGACAAAACTCGCGTCTTCAAAGTCCAACTTTCTCTCAGCAAGCGCCTTGGCACGCTTGACGGGATCGTAGGTAATGGGCATGGTTATTGTAGATACATAAACCATCAAGAGCAAGACCACCTGGCCGTCTCAATGAAGATGAGCGCAGCCATGACTTGCATCTGACCACCGCACTGACGAGCGGGTAGACCAAAACCGACCCTCTCGCCGTATCGTCCGTGGCAATCAGGTGCCCGTAGCATCAGACATGCTGTCGCATATCACGGTCGACACTGTATCCATCAAGGCACGCGTCTTAGCCCGTCAGAAGTACAGTTCGCTAAATTTGACGTTCGGGTGTGGCTGCACTGGACCGGGCGATCCGTATGAATCCCATGGGGCCCATAAGGCACTATCGCCGCGAGGGCGCGGCTCCTACGAGGGATGGGACCGCCGCGCGAGACTGCGACCCTAGTCATCCAAGCAAAACCCCTCACGCATCGGGACCAAGCCTGCGCAGGCGGGGGTAGGAGCGCCGCCTCGGCGCGATGGGCGCTTAAATGAAGCGCTCAGTTCAATGGCACTCCATCAAGTTGCCAAACCCTGCCACCTTGTCGGTGATGCCCTGCGCGCGCAGCGCGTGCCAGTAGGTGGCGGTGTTGATGGCAATGACGGGCTTGCCCAGAAACAGCTCGGCCGCAGCGGCCAGGCGGATCATCGATAGATTGGTGCCCACCTGAACGATGGCGTCCACATCGTCGCTGTCGAGCTTGCGCAGCGTCTGGCGGCACATCTCGTCGGTGGTGTGGGCAATCTGCACTGGGCTGGGCCGTTCCAGGCAGATGTCACGCACCACGGTAAAGCCGCAGTCGCTGTAGAAGCGGCGCACGTCCTTGTTGGCCACT
>JBEIHE010000065.1:0-16931 GCA_040381515.1 Polaromonas sp. | reverse complement strand
GGCATGCAATAAAACTCAGGACTTCCAACCATGAGCGAAACCACTTCTCCTCCCAGCGCCGCCGGTGATGGCCAGATCACTCCCGATGTGCTGCAGAACATCCAGGTCACCATCTCGGTAGAGGTCGGGCGCGCCATGATCAAGATTCGCGATCTGATGCGACTGACCCAGGGCAGCGTGGTCGAACTCGACCATATCGCCGGGGAACCGCTGGATCTCCTGGTGAACAAGACCGTCGTCGCCCAGGGCGAGGTGGTACTGGTTAATGACCGCTACGGTATTCGATTGACTCGGGTGGTACCGGCCTCCGAGCGCATGAAAAACCTCTGACCGTCGGATCCATGTCCCATGGAAACCCTGCGCGTCATCGGCAGCCTGATTCTGGTGTTCGGCCTGATGGGTGCAGTGCTTTGGGGGCTGCGCCGCATGCAGGGTCGTATCGCCCGTCTGGTACCGGGGCGAAGGCTGCAAATTGTCGAAAGCACAGGCGTTGGCGCGCGCCAGAAGATCGCCTTGATCCGGGTTGATGACCGCGAGATGCTGGTGGCCATCTCGCCAACCCAAATTAATGCACTGGGGCAGTGGTGGACCTCGTCGGCGGCGGCTCCGGCTGCGCCAACAGCGCAAACCGGTGAGCCCTCCGAATCTAGTGGCGACAGCTATCCCATGACAGCTCAGGCTCTGCTGGAGCGGGAGTCCCGTCGTGATTCGTGAATTGTTAACCTGTCGCGCCCTGCTGTCGGTTCTGATCGTCGCGGCGCTGCTGATTCCCGATTGGGCTGCGGCACAGGGCCTTCCCATGGTCACCGCCACCCAGGGCCCGCGCGGTACGCAGTACAGCATCACGCTGCAGCTGCTGGCGTTGATGACGGCGCTGACGCTGCTGCCTTCTCTCTTGCTGATGATGACGTCTTTCGTGCGCATCATCATTGTGATGTCCTTGCTCAGGCAAGCCTTGGGCACCGGTCAGACCCCGCCTAATATGGTGTTGGTCGGTCTGGCCCTGTTTTTGTCCCTGTTCATCATGCAGCCGGTGCTCACGGATGTGTATCAGAACGCGATCGTGCCCTTCATGAACAACGGCATGAGCGCCGAGCGGGCAATTGCCGCGGCCGAGGGGCCGATTCGTGAGTTCATGCTCAAGCAGACACGGCAAGACGATATTGCCCTGTTTATGCAAATCGCGCGCAAGGGCGAACCCTTGGACGCAGCTTCAGTTCCGTTTACCACCTTGGTGCCAGCTTTCATCACTTCTGAGCTCAAAAGCGCCTTCACCATCGGCTTTCTGATCTACATCCCCTTCGTCGTGATCGACCTGGTGGTGGCCAGCGTGCTCATGTCGATGGGCATGATGATGCTCTCTCCGATGATGATTTCCATGCCCTTCAAGCTCATGCTCTTCGTGCTGGTCGATGGCTGGGGCCTGATCATGGGTTCTCTGGCTTCGAGCTACACCCTCTAGTTTAGAAAGGCCTTTCAATGGATACCGCTACTGTCGTTGAGATCGGTTCTCAAGCCCTTTGGATCACGGTCCTGGTGTCGGCACCGTTGCTTCTGGTGGCCTTGGGTGTGGGTTTGAGCGTGGGCATCATCCAGGCGGCCACTTCGGTCAACGAGGCCACCTTGAGCTTCATTCCCAAGGTGATGGCCATGGCCTTGACTCTGGCGATCGTGGGTGGATGGCAGATCAACACCCTGGTGGATTACACCCGGGCCTTGTTTCAGCGCATTCCCACTCTGTTTACCTGAGGGCCAAGGGTGATTACCGTCGCAGCCATCGACATCGTGGAGCGCTTTTATGCGCTGCTATGGCCGATGCTGCGCATGTCAGCCTTGATGCTCTATGCGCCGGTTTTTTCTCTGCCTGCACTGACCACCCGTATCCGCATCCTGCTGGCTCTGGCGCTGGCGGTCATGGTCTATCCTTTGTATGACTGGCCTCGCATCGACCCGCTGTCGGCTCAAGGGCTGCGGGAGATCGTCAATCAAATCACCATAGGCCTGATGATGGGCCTCATTCTTCAGGTCGCGGTGGCAGCGGTGGTGGTGGCCGGACAGGCCATCTCCAACTCGATGGGCCTTTCGATGGCCATGATGATGGATCCCAACCTCGGCAATGTACCCACGGTCGCCCAATTTCTTGTGGTGATGGCCACCCTGGTGTTTGTCGGACTCGGCGGGCATACCTTGTTGCTGGCCATCGTGGCCGAGAGCTTCGCCAGTCTGCCTGTGGGAACGCTGGTGCTGGTTGACCAGAGCTGGGGGCAGCTGCTGTCCTGGAGTTCGATGATTTTTCTTGGGGCGGTGCTGATCTCTCTGCCGGTCATGGTGACCCTTTTGTTCATCAACATCGGCATCGGAGTCATCACCCGCGCCGCTCCGAGTCTGAACATCTTTGCGGTCGGATTGTCGGTCACCATCGTGATCGGTTTCCTGGTTTTTCTGCTGTCCTTGGGCAATATCGGTGCCCGGCTGCAGTGGTTGTGGACCCAGGGTCTGATTCAGACCCGGATTTTGGTGGGTTTGTCCTGAGGGGCTGATGATGGCAGACGACAGCGCCCAAAGATCCGAAGAACCCACAGCCCGGCGATTGCGCAAGGCGATCGAGGAGGGCGACGTTGCGCGCAGCATCGAGTTGCCGGTAGCGGCCGTCATGATTTCGGCGGCCATCGTCATGGCTTTGATGGGCAGTTGGTGGGTCAGTCGTTTTGCTGAGCAGATGAAGCAGGGCTTTAGCTTTGACCGAAGGACGCTCGAGACGCCCTTTGTATTGCCCGCCACTTTTTTCTATGCCGTCGGTGAGGGCCTGCTGGTGGTCCTGCCTTTGATGCTGGTGACAGCCGTCATTGCGATCGCCGCCTCGGGCATTACGGGTGGATTTCATTTCTCAGTCAAGGCCTTCAGCCCCCGGTTTAGCAAGCTCAGTCCGATTGCCGGGGTGAAGCGCATGTTCGGTCTGCACGCCCTGGTTGAGTTGATCAAGGCGATTGCCAAATTTGCCGTCGTCAGTGCAGTGCTCTGGTGGCTGGTGGATCGCTACTTGGTCGATCTGATTCGAGTGGCCAATATGGGCCTGGAGCCGGCCATGAGCCTGACCGGCCAGATGATCATCCAGGCGGTGCTGTGGCTCACCTTCAGTTTGGCGCTGATTGCGCTGATCGATACGCCTTATCAGCGCTGGAGCTACTTCAAGAAGCTGCGCATGACCAAGCAGGAGGTCAAGGACGAGCTCAAGGACATGGAGGGCCGTCCCGAGGTCAAGCAGCAAATCCGGCGCCGCCAGCGCGAGATGGCCAGTGCCCGGATGATCAGCAAGATCAAGGATGCCGATGTGGTGATCACCAACCCGGAGCACTTTGCGGTGGCCCTGTCCTATGACCCCACCTCCGATGGGGCGCCGATTCTGCTGGCCAAGGGGGCCGATCACTTGGCCGCACGCATCCGGGAAGAGGCCAGACAACATGGCGTGGAGATGTTCTCCTCGCCCCAGCTCGCTCGTGCTCTTTACTTCACGACCGAGGTGGACCAGCCGATTCCCGAGGCGCTCTACCACGCGGTGGCGCCGGTCATTGCTTATGTGTTTAGTCTGGCGCAGGTGCGCCCAGGTGTCGAGCCCATGGCACGGCCGGTTCCGAGCGTACCAGCCTCGATGCGTTTTGATGCCAACGGAAGATTGGAGACCGCATGAATACAAACATCGACCTGACCTTGAGCCTCGCGGCAGATGGCTCGGCCCTGCCTTCCCTGTTTTTCAGATCGGCCGACCGACTGCGCCTTGAGGCGTGTGTGGCAGCCCTGACTCAGGAGGGGCGCAGCGTGGCCTTGTCGAGCCAGCATGAGGTTGCGCTGGACCATTACGGCAAGCTGCTGGCCGAAAGGCTGCGTCGCACCTCGCTGCAGGCGCGGATAGAGACCTACTTTCCTGCCAGTACAGAGGCGCTGGTGGGGCAGTTCAATGAAGTGCTGGCCGGACAGACCCTGCGCGAGGCCATGTCTGATGGTGCGGTCCTGGCCCCCGAGCGCATCTGGGTGATTCACGATGCGGGCGCCCTGGCTGAGCACGAACTGGCCTTGCTGGCCCGACTGGTCAGTCACTTTCCGGGCGCCAACATTCGGGTGGTGCTGTTGCTGGGTCCGACCCGACGCAGCCGCAAAGCTTTTGACTCCTTGGGTCGGCGTTTTGTTCGCTGGGATGTCGAAGGTCCCACGGCCGAACAGGCCAAGGTCATGCTCGAGCAGGCCCGCATTGAAGGATGTGAGCGCTTGGTCAGTCAGTTGCTGCGGCATTTGCAGCCGCAGGTGGTGGGCCCCGACTTCAGGGAGCCCCCCCCGCGTCCGCCCGCGCCCTTCAGTTTCCGGGCTGGCGAGGATGACCCCGCGCAGGATTACCTTGAGGGGTCTGCCGGTGATCAGTCGCGCCTGGCGACTCTGCGCAACCTGCCTGCTCGCTGCCTCGAGCGGCTGCGGCCCGCACTCCTGGCCCTTAAAAACATCAGCCCCTCCGAGGTGGTTCGGTCGGCAGCCGCCCGGTGGCGCCGTCTCTCATCCAAGACGGGTCCGGCGATCGATCCAGGTCGCGGGGCAGGCCGTGCGCCGGCGGCGCGGTCATCCCGATTGCGCTGGATTTTGGCGCTTGCAGGCCTGGTGGGCCTGTCGGTGGCCGTATCGGCGTGGCTGCACGGGGCCCGTTTCGGTCTGTTCAAGCCAGTCGTCCAGCAGCCAGTCAAGGCCATTTTGGGCGGCCCCAATTCTTCCGAAGGCAAGCCGACCCTGACGCAGGCCGACTCGATTTCGTCTAACCCCAAGTCCACCTCATGAGCGACCAGCCCTCCATCATTCGACAGGACGTTCAGCACTCGGTCACCGTCTCTGAGGGGGCCGGAGTGGCGACGTCCAAGCCATCTGATCCGCATGGGCCCCAGGTCCGGCAGAACCTGGTCGGTGAAGACAATGCAGACCATGCCGATCAAGCTCGGGAGTCCAGCGATGTGCCGCCTCCGATTGCGCGTGGGCAGGAGTCGGCAGGCACCGTGTTTGAGAGAACGGTCGCGGGCGCATCGGAGAACGTCTTGCACGCTGACGTGCCCGCGCCCCTCAGCCCTTCGCCGGACGGCGGAGACTCGGCGGTCGATCGCTTTCTTCGTGAGCGGCGACTGGCTGCCGGTGAGGCACCGGAGTCCATCGAGGCGTCAACTCCCGGCCCCGTCTTTGAGCGCTCCACACGCGATCAAATAGTGACTGTGCCCGCCTCTTCGGGCTCATTGGGTGCGCCGGCGGACGGTCCCGTGTTCGAGCGCGCCGTTTCCGATCGCCTGGAGCAGGTGCCTGTTCCGCAAGGTCATGCCTCCGCGCCGTCTCAAGGACCGGTATTCGAGCGATCGACTGGCGATCACTTTGAGAAAGTGCCCGAACCGCTGTCAGATGCCACAGGTCCCAGTGAAGGGCCGGTTTTTGAGCGTGACATGGACGATCGGCGGGTGGCCGTCCCTCCCGTCGCTGCGCGCAACCCCAGCGCCCAAGCGCCGCGCGAAGGCAGTACCCGCAAGGCGGCACCGCCGGCCCATCCTGTTGCGCCTGACCCCGTGCCGCTTGAGCAGGCCCAGCAGCTCATTGCCGAGACGGCTCAGGCCGTGCAGCAGCGGCTCGAGGAGAGCATTGGACCGGCCGATCCGGATTGGGTGGAAATGGATTTCCCGGCTCGAGTCGTCAAGCTCAAGATTGAGAACGACAAGATTCGGGTTCGCCTCGACCAGCTCGAGGAAATGGCCGGGCCCCGCGTATCTGCGGGAGCGAAGGCATGAATATACAGGAGTCTGCTATGGACAATAAGACCAACGAGCCCCAGGCCTCGGGTACAGAGACCTCCACATCGAGTCCTCCCGTGACCGATGCGCAGTCTGTCTCCGACATGAAGGACATGAAGTTTGTGGTGATGGACTCGGCCGAACTGGCCACCCGTGCCGCCAGCCTGGCTGCCAATGCCGGCTTGGACTTGCGCAACGCCACCAAGGAACTGTTGCAGGGCAATCAGGACGTGTTGCTTGGCAGTCGCAAGCAGGGCAAGTTCTCGATGATTCTGATCGGAGTGGCCGGGGGTCTGATGCTGATCACCGCTGCACTTTTTGTTTTCATGAGTCTGCGTCTGCAGGGGCGGGTGGCCCAGCTCGATGAAATGGTGCTGGCCGTTGGTAAGCGTGTGGTGGAGATGGATGCCTCCCTTGAACTTGTGGGAGGCGCGCAGGAGATGCTCAAGTCGGTGGCGACCAAGCAGGGCGAGTTACTGGCTGCGCACAGCCGGCTCGATGCGCGTATGGACGAGGTGGTCAAGACCACCCAGGCCCTGCCCGATCAAACGGGCAGACAGGTGGAAGCCCGTCTGGCTGGATTGACCAAGCAGATCAGCGCATTGGAGACCCGATTTCAAAATCAGTCCGCCGCCACCAACCGCATGGCCGGGCAGATCCAGTCCATGCAGGGGGCAGTGGGTGACACTCAGGCGGTCAGGCGCGAGCTCGAAGCGCTGGCCCGTCAGCAGAGAGAGCGGCAATCGACCGATGGGGCCAGAGCCGCGCAAGAAGCGGCTGCGGCGCGCGCCCGTGACAGCATGGTGCAGTACCCGCGCCGACAGGCAGACAAGCCCTAAGGCCATCGCGCCGGGGGCGGCGCTCCCACAGGTCTAAGCAGCGGCCTTGTTTGAATGGGTAGGAGCCGCGCCCTCGCGGCGATTGACCCATCGCGCCGGGGGTGGCGCTCCCACAGGTCTAATCAGTGGCCCTGTTTGAATGGGTAGGAGCCGCGCCCTCGCGGCGATCAGCGGCGCGTCTGTCTGATTTGCGCCCCTTAGTTGCTCGGGCGTAGAGCGTATTTTTGAATCTTCTCGATCAAGGTCGTGCGCTGCAAATTGAGCAGCCGCGCGGTTTGCGACACATTGCCCTCGGTGCGTTGCAGCGCCTGCTGAATCAGATCGCGTTCGATATCGGCCAGCCGCTCTTTCAGGCTCAGTCCTTCGGGCGGGAGCACCGGTAGGGCCGTGCCCTGGGCCATCAGGATGATGCTCTCCACATCGCTCACACCCTCAGAGCTTGGGTCGGCCGTGACCTCGGCTGCAATCGGCTCGGGCTCCACTGGAAGCAGACGGGTATTGGGGTTGGCACAGCGCTCGGCCTGCAAACGGGCCAGCCCCTTGGGCAGCAAGGTGGCCGGTACCGTGCCCAGAGCCAGATGCTCCCCGGCGAACAGAGTGCTGAATCGATCGACCAAATTAGACAACTCCCTCACGTTGCCCGGCCAGGCATAGGCCTGCATGGCCTGCAGGAAGTCGTCGGTGAAACTGATGCTCGATTGGCCCTTGGGCGCAAACTTCTTGGCAAAAAATCCCAACAGCTCAGGCAGGTCTTCCGGGCGATCGCGCAGCGCGCAGGTGTGCAGGGGCAAAACGTTGATCCGGTAGTACAGGTCCTCGCGAAAACGCCCCGCGCTGACTTCGGCCTCCAGATCGCGGTGCGTCGCCGCCACCACCCGCACATCCACCGGAACCGGTTTGGTGCTACCGACGGGATCGACCTGTCGCTCCTGCAGCACCCTCAGCAACTTGACCTGCATGTCCAGTGGCAGGTCGCCGATCTCATCAAGAAACAGGGTGCCGCCGTGGGCCAATTCAAAGCGACCCACCCGGTCGGCCATCGCGCCAGTGAAGGACCCCTTGCGGTGTCCGAAGAGCTCGCTTTCAATCAGATCTTTCGGGATGGCCCCGCAGTTGATCGGCACGAAATTGCCCCCTCGCCTGTCGGACTGCTCGTGCAAGGCTCTGGCCACCAGTTCCTTACCCGTTCCGCTTTCGCCGGTGATCAGCGCGGTGGCTTGCGAATTGGCCACTCGGGTGATCATGGCTCTGACCGCTTGTGCAGCCGAGCTTTTCCCGATAAAGGGGTGGGGCGTTGACATTTAAGGTACGTTTAGAAAACTTCTGTGATGAAGTCTGACACAAAAAGTTAAAAACTCAAATAATTTGTTTCATATTAGAGATGCATCGCGGAGTTTTGTCTTGTTTTTGCATCGGCTAGGCCCTGACTCAAGCTTGTCCATCTCATGCCGATTCAACCCACGTGAAAGCGCATCAGGTCCCGACCCTTTCAGGAATCCGTATGAAACACTCTTCTCTCCTTCTTCGCAGCCTGATTTGGATGTCCGGTGCAGCCGCACTTGTGGCGCTCTCGGGCTGTCAGACCCTCTTGCCGCTGCTCTCGCCTCAGGCCGGTTCCGCCAACGGCTCGCAGGCTGCGGCCTCCCCAGCCGCGGCGGGGTCGGGGGGCGCGGCCCGTTCGGTTGCCCGAAGCGAGACACCGGAGCCCCCGCAGGCTGCCCGTCCGGCACCGCGCGCCGAATCCGCTGGCATGGTCGCCCCCTTGGTGGAAAAGCGCGAGACGCTGACCGCCACCGGCTATGCGGTCATCAGCGTGCAAAACCATCGCAATCCGGCCCAGCAACGCCTGATGGCCATTCGTGCGGCCAAGCTGGAGGCTTACCGCTCGCTGGCCGAGCAGGTCTACGGCCAGCAGCTCGATGCCACCACCACCGTGGCCGATATGGTGGTGCAGAGCGATTCCTTCCGCTCTCGGGTTGAGGGCGTGATCTATGGGGCTGTTCTGGTCAGCATCACGCCCACCGGTGACGACACCTACGAAACCACCCTGAGTCTGGACAAGGCGGTGGTGCAGGACCTGCGGGCTTTGTATCTGGGTCAGATTGCCTCCCGGGGGCGCTAAGCCATGCAAGTCTGGCATCGTCTGCGCGGGGCGGTTTGCCTGCTGGCCCTTGGGTCGGCAGCGGCCTGGTCCGCCGGGCTGACCCCCGAAGAGCGGCTGGAGGCCTTGCGCAATGGCTTGGCCTATCAGTCCTTGCAGGGAGCCACGCAGGTACAGACCACTTCCTGGATCGACGGCCAGGGGGCGCTTCGTGAGTCCAGCAGCTTTCGATCGGGCATGCAGGTGCGCGGCGTGCAGGTCTTGTCTTATGCACGCGACGAACAGGGCGCGCCCCAGGCGCGTCTACAGGTTGATTCCGCGCAGGATCTGGTCAGGGGGCAGGCGTCTCCAGGCCGCGCGGACGCGGGAAGCTGTCGACCCAAGGACAAGTTGCAGCATGTGCTGGGCTTGCAGATGCAGGCGACCGGTCGCTGGAGCCTCGACGAGGCGCATCTGCAGCGCGATGCCCTCGCCATTCTGAGCCAAGCCTGGCGCGAAGCGCCTTGGCGCACCTCACGCTGGCATCTGCTGGAGTTGCCGCAGCGGGCAGTTCAGCCTGCCCGCAACAGTGCCGAGGCCTATGAACGGGTACTGACCGGCGGTTCGGCCCTCCTGCCGGCCTTGCCTTGGCATTTGCACATCAGCCTGGAGACCTTGCCGCCTGTGGCCGAACGCAACTGGATGCCGTGGCCCTCTGCTGCTGCCCCGACACGCGTGCGCCTGAGTCTGCTCCTGCTCCACTCTGCACGCGACAAGGCTCCTGTGCTGCAGCGTTCGGCCGAACTGGTCTTGGAGAGCCAGGCCGAGAACTGGTCTGCCCCTCGATTGACAGTGGCCAGCCGTGAGCGGCTCAAGGAATTGGTTCAGGCCTGGTCCAAGGACGTGACCGATCGCCTGTCCTGCGAACCGGTGCAGGTGCAGGTGGTGCAGACGGGCAGCGACCGTTTGCAGATTGATCAAGGGGCGCTGGCCGGCGTGCAGGCTGGCGACGAGTGGCTGGTCTCTGACCGCCGTCGGTGGCCCTCTCGCATGCTTGAGCGCGAGTCGGCTGCCTCGCTGGTGCTGGCCCGGGTCGAGCGGGTGTCCGAGCATCAGGCGCAGTTGCAGGTGATTGCTGGTCCGGCTGCTGCCGTCAAGCCTCGCTGGCAAGCCTGGCCGGTGGAGTCGCCATGAAGGCAAGAGCCCAATGAATTGCATGGGTGCAGCCGGCTCAGCAGGGCAGGCTGCGCAAGACCGTTTGAATCTTCAGGAGTTCGCATGATTGACTTGGCCCCCCGTTATTCAGTTCGCCGCATGGCCATCGGGCTCGCCTCAGTCCTCGCTTGTGCGGCCCTGCAGGCAGCGGGCCCGTCAGCTCCTGCTGCGCAGCCAGGCAGCGCAGGCGCGCACACCCGCGCCGCCCACAGCTATGTCACTGTTGCGGGTGACAACGCCGACCGCATCGTCAAGAAAACAATGGCCGACAGTCCGCTCAAGGAAGAGCTGCTTCGTGAAGCCTTGATCCAAGCCAATCCGAAAGTCTTTACCGCCGGCCGCAACACCCGCCTGCGCCCGGGCCTTACGGTGGCTCTGCCCGATCAGCACGCGATGATGCGTCAGATTTTGTTGCCCCTGCTCGAGCCGCGCGAGGCGGCTGCGCACTTCCCGCCGCCGCCTACATCGGCCGACGAGCGCCGGCGCTGGGTTCGCTACCCTTGATCCCACCGGCCGACCTCGCTCAGCTCCCGGGTCGGTCCAATCCGATCTACCTGGAAGGTCGGATCCTGCCTCTGACCGTGGCGCAGGCGCGCGAGCTCAATCTGCGTGACGGTCAAATCGTCCAGGCGCTGGTTCAGGCCCGCGGAGACGAATTGGCGCTGTTGCTGCGCGGCAAGCAGGTCGATCTGCCCCGATCTCCGATGACTGCGGCTTGGCAGTCAGGCCAAACTCTGAACCTTCAGGTGGTGCAGGCCGGAGCCAATGCTCTGGCGCTGCAGCCCCTGATCTCGCAGCCCATGGCTGCGGCAGTCGCGCCTTTTTTCTCGCGTCTGGGCAGCTTGCTGTTTCGTCCCCCAGGCCAGGATCACCTGGCCAACCTGTTCAAGCCCGGCGTGCTCGATGCACTTTTGCAGACCGCCGGCCGTCCCGATTTGCAGGCCCAATGGCGCCGCATGCAACTGTCCATGGGACAGCTCGATACGCAGGCTCTGGCCCAGGCCATCAACCGAGCCGTGGCCAGTGCCATGGGACCCGAGTCTCGATTGATCCGTGGCCTGCCCGCGCCCACTGAGGATCCCAAACAGTTGTTGCGCCGTCTCATGGCGGCCTTGTCGCGCGATGAGGAGGGTCAAGAGGTCTCCTCGGAGTCCTTGCAGGATGTGTCGCGAGCCCTGGACGATGTCGAGGCCTCCCAGGTGCAAACCGCCCAGGCGCAGGTCCAGAAGGAACTCCTGATCAATCTGATGCTGCCTTTTGCAGATGCCGATCCGATCGAGCTGCAGTTTCGGCGCGCGCCCCGCCAGGAAGGGCAAGAGCCGCCGCCGCTGACGGTCAATGTGCATTCACGCAGCCAGGAGCTTGGCGAGGTGTGGCTCAAGACTCAGTTGCCCGGCCTGGATCGGGTGGACCTGACCATGTGGGCCGTGCGCGAGGGCGTGGCGGAGCAGGCGCGTGCCCGCTCAGGCGAGTTGGGAGCGCAGTTGTCCGATTCGGGTTTGGTCCTGCAATCGTTTCAGGTCATCCACGGTTCGCGGCCACAGGCTGGAAGCGACTGGGTGCCCTCAGGCCGCGGCCTGGTGGTTGACATTCGGGCATGAGGAGACCCACAGGTGCAGCATCGAAAGCGGGCGGTGGCTCTGGAATACGGGCTCAATGCGGTGCCGGTGGTGACCGCCAAGGCCGATGCCCATCTGGCCGAGCGGCTGATTGAAGAGGCGCGGCGGCAGGGGGTTTATGTCACCGAAGACCCGCAACTGCTGGCCTTGCTCAGTCGCCTCAATGTCGATGATGAAATTCCGCCCGAGCTCTACACCGCGGTGGCGGTGATCCTGTCGTGGGTCTATTGGCTCAAGGGCATGCGCCCGGGTGACGAAAAGCGTGGCGGCAGGGCGCAAGTGGACGCGTGAGACGGCCTCAGGCGTCCTGAAACCCTCGGCCCTTGTTGTAGCGCGAGACTTTGCCCAGCCGGTCATACACCTCTACCGAGGCGGTAGGACTTTCAATCTGAAGGCTGCTCAGGGCGCCCCGAATGGCTTCGAGCTTGCGCTCGATCAGGATGGCGTTGCGGCGGTGCGCATCGCGCGCACGAATCAGACTTTCTCTCAGCTCGGTCCATTGGCTGTCGGATTGCAGGTCTTCGGCGCTCGGACAGAGGCGGGAGATTTCCGCGAGCAGTTCGGTTTTGGGTGGTTGCAGCCGTTCAAACGGCTCGAGTTCCTGCTGCTGCAAGGCCTGGAACTCACGTTCGAGCAAACGCTCGAGCTCGCGAGCGCGCGTCAGGGGGTGTTGTGACCGGTCCTGCTCACTCACGGATCATGCGCTCAAGAGCCAGAAAGCTCTCGGCAATGCGTCGGGGATCCAGAGGGTACTGACCCTCCGCGATGGCCTGCTTGATCGACTCCACCTTGGCGCGGTCAAAGTCGGGCTCGGCCATCACTTTCTGGGTCACGTTGCTCAGGGAAACCGTGTCTTCTTCGCGCGCAGGGGCGGCACGTTCGCTGCCGGAAGCGGGGGAGGCGCTCACGCTCGAGCTGCTGGCCTTCTTGCTGACCTTCTCGGCATTGTTGCGCGCAGCGTTGTCCGATGGGCTCAGTCTTCCATACTGTGAAATCGGATCGGTCATTTTGAGGCTCTCTTTCTACGATAAGGCCTGCTTTGGCCCTTTGACGTCCTGAGAATCGGACGCAAACGGCAAAACTTGAGTCATTCTCTCAAAAACTGGCCCTACAGCCCCTTCAGGGCGTTCGGTCCGGTCACCACGCCCGATATAAGTCGACCCGACTCGGTATTTTTTAAGCGGATTTGCTCGCCTAAAAAGCCATCCTGCTGGGCTTCCACCCGTACCGTAATCTGAAACCCGGACCCCTGACCTACGCTCAGCAGGGCCGAATGGCCTTTGCGGACCAGCAAGGTGCGCTTGATGTCGTAACTTCGCAACACCGTGCCGGCCGGAATGTCCCGAATGACTTCGGCCCTTTCTGCATCCTTGAGCGAATTGATGGCCAGTGGGTCTAGCCCCAGAACTGGCCGCTGTGCTTCTTCCAGCAGGTCTGGCGTCAATTCCGTGCCTCGCTTGATGAGCTGGCGGGCTACCACCACGGTCTTCTGCGCCGGCTGAATCGTGGTCGGTCCTGCCGCAGTGGCCACCACCGGGTTGGGCGTCGCTGCGGCGGTCGCCACTGCGGGTCGACTGGTCAGGCGCAAGAACATTTGCCAGGCAGCGGGCTGCGCGCATCGAACCCGCACGGTTTCTCGAGAACCGCTGAATGGGTAGTCGAACTGAAGCGCTTGGCTGCAATCGGCCACTTGGATGCGACTGTCCAATGCCGCAAATTGCACGGGTTCCGGCGGCGTGGGTTTTTGGTTCATGACCCAGTTTCTGGCCTGCTGAAAAAGCCGCTCTTGTGAGGGGGGCAGGGGCGTGCTGGAGCCGGCCACCAAAGGAGAGGCCTGACTTTGCGCTTCGGCAGTCGCGCACATCAAAGCGGCCGCCAGGAAGGCACAGGCAGCGGCCAGTCCATGGTTCAAGGTGTCGCGAAGCAGGGCAGGGGAACGTGGCATCTTGAGTGACCTCTGAGCAAAGCCGTGAGGGTGTTGGAGATCTGACAGGGGAAGAACATTTAAGAGGTATTCAGCAAAAACAGGGCCAGAGCCAAATCGCCGCGAGGGCGCGGCTCCTACGAAGGCAAATGCATCGCCGCGAGGGCGCGGCTCCCACAGACTCAAGTAGAGCCTGTGATCGGGGGGGGGTGGGAGCGCCGCCCTCGGCGCGATAGGGCAGTCAGGCCAGCACCGAATCGCCGTGAGGGCGCGGCTCCTCCATCGGCAAAACCTTGCCGCTGTTTGCCGCCGGCAAGGGCTCGCCTTGCCGCTTTGAGCGTTGGAGTGAGGCTTTAGGAGCCGCAAATGTATGGCACGGGATTTGCGGTCGGGAGTCTGAAGCCGGAATGCGTCCGGCTGGCTTGTCGGGAAACCGGCACGCCTAGTCAATTGATTGCAGGACCCTCAAAGCCATGAATTTCATCGACAAAGCCCTGGACATCCACGCGCGGGCCCTCGATGTGCGCAGCCGGCGCATGGAATTGCTCGCCCGCAATATTGCCAATGCCGACACGCCGCACTTCAAGGCGCAAGACGTCGACTTTCGTGCGGTGCTTGGCAATGTTCGTCAAGATCCTCTGGTGGCCACGCAGAAGGGCCACTTTGAACAGGCCGATCCGGAGTCGCCCGACGGCGTCAAGTACCGCGTGCCCTTCAACGTTTCGTTTGACGGCAATACGGTCGAACTCAATATTGAACAAGCCCAGTACGGTAAGGCCGCATCTGACTACCAGGCCACGCTGCAATTCCTGGAGCAGCGCGTGAGCTCCATGCGCAAAGCCCTCAAGGGAGAGTGATCACCATGCCGATTGACAACATTTTTGGAATCGCCGGTTCTGCCCTCAATGCCCAGATGGCCCGCATGAACACGGTGGCGTCCAACCTGGCCAACTCGAGCACCGTCGCTGGAAACGAGCAAGAGGCTTTTCGTGCCAAGCGCACCGTCTTCAAAGCCGTTCTGGACGAGCAGAAGCAGCTGCCGCGTGATCAGAGCTATCAGGGGGGCGTTCGAATTGATGCTGTTATTGACGACCCCTCGCCGGTCCGCCGCGTTTCCGACCCGGGTAACCCCTTGGCAGACAAGGACGGCTTTGTCTACTTGTCCAACGTCAATGAAATGACCGAGATGGTCGAGATGATGGCAGCCTCGCGGTCTTATCAAAACAACGTTGAAGTGATCAACACCACGCGCCAGCTGATGCTGCGCACGCTGGACATCACCCGCAGCTAAAAGGGCTGATTCATCATGACTTCTACCGCCCTCTATACCAACGCCGCCACTGTCAATCAGGGGCCGACGGCCTCCTCAGCCAGTGCTCGCAAACTGCCCTCGGGCATCAAGAGCTACGAAGAAGAGATGGCCAAGCCCAAGGCTTTGGGTACAACGGCCAATCAACAGGACTTTCTCAAGCTCTTTACCACCCAGCTGCAAAACCAGAATCCGCTCGACCCCACCAAGAATGAGGCGTTTGTGGCCCAGCTGGCGCAGTTTTCACAGCTCGAGGCCACCACCAATATGGCCACGCAGCTGGCCGCTCTGACTCAATCGCTGCAAGGCGATCGCATGATGGCCGGCGCCGCCCTTATCGGCAAGAGTGTGGTGGTGCCCAGTGGCACTTTCCAGCTCAAGTCGGGTGAACCGGTTACGGCCAACATCGAACTGCCCAATGGCGCCGAGGGCGTTCAGATCGATGTGATCAACGCCGCGGGTCAGGCGGTCCATCAGCAGATCCTTGGTGCGCAGCCTGCCGGCAGCCTTAACTTCACCTGGAGCGGCCAGAACACCCAGGGACAGGCGCAGCCTGAGGGCACTTATCGCTTCCGGGCCGCTGCGGTGTCGCAGGGCAAGAACATCACCCCCACCATCAGCACCACCGCAACGATTCGTGGCATCAGCCAGGAAGCCAGTGGTGAGCTGATGGTGCAGGTGCAGGGTGGCAAGTCCATCAGGCTGGCAGATGTCAAGCGCATTGGCGATTAACGATTTTTTCCAAGAACTTCCCCGGTTACCAGGAGTAGCACATGTCCTTTTACACATCGCTCACGGGTTTGAATTCGGCCACCGCCCAGTTGGGGGTGACCAGCAACAACATCGCCAACGTGGGTACCACCGGCTTCAAGCGTTCGCGCGCCGACTTCGGTGACATCTTTGCCACCTCTCCGCTGCAAAAAGCCTCCTCCACTGTGGGTCAGGGTGTGGCGCTCAAGCAGGTCAGCCAGGAATTCAGTCAGGGTAATGTGTCCTTTTCGTCCAATGCGCTGGACTTGGCGATTACCGGTGACGGCTTCTTTCCCCTGAAGTCAGCCGATGGCCTGCAGGACATCTACACCCGCAATGGCTCCTTCATGCTCAATGAGCAGTTCAACGTGGTCAATTCGGCAGGTCAGCGACTGATGGCGGCGACGGTGGACTCGACCGGTAGCGCCAACGTCAATGAGCGTGTGGTCTTGACCATTCCGCAAAAAACTTCTGGTGAGGCCCGTCAGACGTCTCTGGTGCAGCTGGGTCTGAACTTTCCAGCCGATGCGCAGGTGGTGACTGAGCGTTTCAATCGCACCAATCCCGCGACCTACAACAAGAGTACGGCCATGACGGTCTATGACAACGGGGGCAATGGCTACTTGGCCACTGTCTATTACGTCAAGACCGCCAATGCGAACCAGAGCAGCCCCTTTAACAAGTGGCAGACCTATGTGTTTGTGGGCGACGACCAGGTCAATGCCTCGCTGGTGCAGGCCACTGACCCGGCCGGCGAAAGGCTGTACGTCAACCAGTACGGACAGATAAAGCCCTTCAGCGAAGTCAAGGACGAGATCACCACGGCCAAGACCATGTTGATCTCCCTGGATGAATTGACGGATGTCAAGACCTCCCTCCCCGCGACCATTTCCAGCACCGAGCCGATCGACACCACCCAGTTTGATTTGACCAATGGCGTCAATTTCAAAACCTGGGTTGATTCCGATAGCGCCAACCTCGACTTGCTGTCCAAGGTGTTTACGGTTGATGTGGACGGCTCGAATAACCCGGCTACGGTGGACCTCAGTTATCTGGCGAATGTCAATCAAAAACTGACGGGGAATCAGATCGCCAAGGAGATGACCAACTACCTCAACCGCGCCTTTGGCGATGAGTCCTATTTCAACCTGACCGACCCGACCAGCCGTGAGATTACGGTCCGTACCAGTCGGCACGCTGTTGCGGACGTTCCAGTCCCCGTCAGCGTAGCCCTGACCGCTGCTGATTTTGGTGTCAGCACGATGGACTGGACCACGGTCACCACGGCCAAGCTGGAGGCGGCGATTCAGCGCTCCTTGGACCTGAAGACGGAGTTGCGGACGCAGATCGGCTCGCCAGCGGCTGGCAGCGTATCGGGGCGCTCAGCCGGT
>JBEIHE010000064.1:0-17997 GCA_040381515.1 Polaromonas sp. | reverse complement strand
CGGGCTATCCCCCACTACTGGGCACGTTCCGATGCGTTACTCACCCGTTCGCCACTCGTCGCCAGGTTGCCCCGCGTTACCGTTCGACTTGCATGTGTAAGGCATGCCGCCAGCGTTCAATCTGAGCCAGGATCAAACTCTATAGTTTAATCACTGCAATAACTTTCCGCCGAAGCGGAAAGGAACTCATAAAAACGGAATTGAAGTGAACTTCACTTCTATCTCTATGAGCGTTTAAGGTCATCTGAGACCTGGTCCACTACTTTCGCAGCAGACCTGGCAGTCGCCTTCAAACGCCCATACTTATCGGCTGTAACTTGTTAATGAACCCGAGACGCTCGGGACGCACCCAGTCTACCTGGATCCGTCTTTGCTCTCACACCCCGCCGCGATCAGCGAAGCTCTCCATTATATACCGGATTTTTTTACCCTGTCAACACGCAAAATGCGGAGGAATCGAGGGTTTTTCCGGCACAGGGCACCAAGAGACTTGGCCTGCCTGAACACTGCTTTCGTCGACAAGGCCCCGAACAACGGAGCTGCGTTTTCAGCAGAGCCATAGACTATAGCACGTTTTTTGGAGGCCACAAGCCCCTTCGCTCAAATTCGGGCCTGAAAGCTTCTTTCAGGCCGATTTAAACAGCCGCTGCCCATCAAAAAGCCGGCCAAGACCAGTTGGTGCGAGCCGACAGAACCCCAGCACAGGCCCAATGGCAGGGGGCCCTCAGGAGAGGGTCGTGCAGTCAAGAGGGCTGTAGCCCCAAGGCGGCCGCAACACCGCCCATAATGGCCTTTGCCTTCCCCAAAACCACATGGCCCTGATCACTCTTGTCGCTGCGCATTTGGCTTTTGGTCATGAGCCCCTGCTCGATGACGCCCACTTCTCAATCGAAGCAAACGAACGGGTCGGCCTGATCGGCCGCAACGGCAGCGGCAAGTCGTCGCTGATGAAAGTGTTGGCCGGCCTTGAAAAACCCGACGACGGCTTGCTGCAGCTTCAACAGGGGCTGCGCATTGCCCACGTGGCGCAGGAAGCGCATTGGCCTGGCCACGAGACGGTCTTCGAGGCGGTCAGCAACGGCGTTTTGGAGATCCGGCAGTGGATCCACCAATACCGCGAGGCGGGGCCCGGCATCGATCTGGGGGAGCTGCAGTCACGCATCGAGGCGGCGGACGGATGGAACTGGGAGCAACGCGTGCGCGAGACGCTCCAGCGGCTGGACCTACAGGCCGACCTCACGATCAGCTCGCTCTCGGGCGGGGCTCTCAAGCGCGTGTCCTTGGCGCAGGCTTTGGTCGCCAAGCCTGATGTCCTGCTTCTCGACGAGCCGACCAACCACCTGGATCTCCAGTCCATCGCTTGGCTGGAAGACCTCCTACTGGGCTTCAAGGGAAGCGTGGTGGTGATCACTCACGATCGAATGTTCCTGGACCGCATTGCCACCAGCATTGTGGAACTCGATCGAGGCCTCCTGCGCCGATACCCCGGTAATTTCGCGCAGTACGAGACCCTTAAACGCGATCAGCTCGAGCAAGCATCAGTGATCGAGGCCAAAGCCGATCGTTTGCTGGCGCAGGAGGAGGTCTGGATCCGAAAAGGGGTAGAGGCAAGGCGTACGCGGGCGGTCGCACGCATCCATCGACTGCACGAGTTGCGCGCACAACGGGCCGCCAGGCGGTCCAACCCAGGGCGGGTGGCCATGGAGATCGGCATAGCCGACAAGAGCGGCAAGTTGGTTGCCGAACTGAGTCAGGTCAGTAAAAGCTTTAATGGACCTACTGGCCGCGTAAGCGTCGTCGAGGGACTGGACCTAACCGTGATGCGCGGCGACAAGATCGGACTGATCGGTCCCAACGGGGCCGGCAAGAGCACCCTGCTCAAGCTGATTCTGGGCCTGCTCGAACCCGACGCCACCACGCCACCCGGCCGGGTGCGATTGGGGACCCGGCTGGAGATCGCTTATTTCGACCAGATGCGGCAATCGATCGATCTCGATTCCACACTAGAGGACTTCATCAGCCCGGGTAGCGAATGGGTGGAGATCAATGGCCAGCGCAAGCATGTGCGCAGCTATCTGGGCGACTTTCTTTTTGCGCCAGCACGTGCGATGGCACCCGTTCGCACCTTGTCGGGCGGTGAACGCAATCGCCTGCTGCTTGCCCGTCTATTTGCGCAACCGGCCAATGTGCTGGTACTCGATGAGCCCACCAATGACTTAGACATCGAGACGCTGGAGTTGCTTGAAGAATTGCTGCAAAGCTTCGACGGAACCGTCTTGCTGGTCAGTCACGACAGGCGCTTTCTCGACAGCGTCGCCACCAGCGTCCTGGTTTGCGAATCCACGGCTGACAGCCCAGGGCGATGGCGTGAGTACGTCGGAGGTGTGAGCGACTGGCTGGTCCAGTCGGCCCGCAGCCGCAGCGCCGAGGCCGCCAAATCCTCCGATCCCCCCGGAAGCCGCGCCTCAGCGCCGCCCTCAGCAGAGCGGGTGCCCTCCAGGCCGTCGGCGACCCAGGCCACCGGAAAAGCTCGACGCAAACTCAGCTACAAAGAACAGCGCGAACTCGATGGGCTGCCAGCTCTAATCGAGGCTTTGGAGGCCGAGCAGAAGTTCCTCGATCAGACCCTGGGCGAAGGGTCGATCTTTGCCTCCGATCCAAAGCAGGCTGCCACCTTGAGTCAGCGAGCCGCCCAGCTCGAAGATGAACTAATGGAAGCGCTGATGCGGCTGGAGACACTCAGCACCTGAGGAAGGGCCTGAGCCCAAGGAGGCGGGACTACACTGGCCCCCCGGGTTTCGCCTGCGGCGAAGCCAGCGTCCACCCATGACCGTCCGCCACTCCGACGAACCCCAGGCCACGGAGCAAGCAGCCCCCCACCACGGGGCTGACCGTCCCGCGCCCCCATCACCCTTCGCCCCCCTCAAAACACCGGTCTTCCGTATGCTGTGGGTGACTTGGCTGGTGGCCAACGTCTGCATGTGGATGAGCGATGTGGCGGCCGCTTGGCTGATGACCTCTCTGACCAGCGAGCCCATCTGGGTGGCCCTGGTTCAGACGGCCGCCACCATCCCCGTATTTCTTCTGGGGCTGCCCAGCGGCGCACTGGCCGATATTCTGGACCGACGGCGCTATTTCATGGCGACGCAGTTTTGGCTGGCTGCCAGCGCCACCGCCCTGTGGCTGGCCTGCGTGCTTGATGCGATGTCTGCGCCCCTCTTGCTGGTTCTGACCTTTGTCAACGGCATCGGACTGGCCATGCGATGGCCGGTCTTTGCCGCCATCATTGCAGAGGTAGTGCCTCGAACTCAGTTGCCCCAGGCCCTGGGCCTGAATGCCGTGGCGATGAACGCCTCGCGCATCATCGGGCCGCTGATAGCCGGGGCCCTGATCGCCAGCGCCGGTACCGACTGGGTGTTCGCGCTCAACGCACTGCTGTCCATCGCCGCAGGCCTGATCATCATGAGATGGCGCCGCGAACAAAGATCCAACCCCTTGGGTCGCGAGCCCTTCTTCAGCGCCATCCGGGTCGGTCTGCAGTTTGCGCGCCAGTCCTCGCACCTGCAGGGGGTACTGATCCGGGTCTTCCTGATCTTCTTTCATTTCACCGGACTGCTGGCGCTCTTGCCACTTTTGGCCCAGGGTCTGGGAGGCGGCGCTGGAGGGTTCACCCTGCTGCTGGCCAGCATGGGCTTCGGGGCGATCACCATGGCCCTGCTCCTACCCAGGCTGCGCCACCGCTTGCCCGCCCAGCGCATACTGGCCCTCGGCATCGTGCTACAGGCCGCAGTGACAGCGGCGATGGCGCTGGTCCCTAATGTGATCATGGCAGCGCCGGTGATGTACCTGGCCGGCGTGGCTTGGCTGGCCAATGCCAACAGCCTGAGCGTATCGGCGCAAACCGGCCTGCCTGACTGGGTACGAGCGCGCGGGATGGCCGTCTTTCAAATGGGAATCATGGGCGGTAGCGCACTGGGGGCGGCAGTTTGGGGACAGGTGGCGACGGTCAGCAGCCTGCAGGCCAGCCTTCTGTTGGCCGCCGCATCGGGCGTGTTATCCCTGCTGCTCACGCGCCGGCGTCTGCCGGACATCGGCATCGAGGAAGACCTGACCCCCTCGCGCGCTCTGCGGCCCCCACAAGCGAGTACACCCTTGCGGGGACGGGTCATGGTGCACATCGAATACCTGATCGATCCCAGGCAAAGCGAAGCCTTCCTTGCTCTGATGGAAGACAGTCGCCGCAGTCGCCTGCGCCAAGGCGCACTTGAATGGAGCCTGCTGCATGACATTTCGCAGCCAGGACGATTCGTCGAGCAAGTGATTGACGAATCCTGGACAGAACACCTGCGGCGGTTTGACCGCATCACCGCGGCAGATGCGGCCTTGCGAGAGCGAAAGCTCGCCTTCCACCTTGCCGAAGATCCGCCCTTGGTCACCCGCTACATTCTGGAAGACCCCCGAAACCAGGCCTCAAACTAGTCCAAGCACCGCCTCAGAACGACTCGCTAGGCGTCAGATAGCGCCATTGCCCCAAGGGCAGGGACCCCAGCAACACCCGTCCGATGCGGATGCGCTTGAGCCCAGTGACCTGCAACCCGACGGCCTCGCACATGCGACGGATTTGTCTCTTGCGGCCTTCGCGCAGCACGAAGCGCAATTGCTCAGGGTTCTGCCAGCTGACCTGGGCTGGCCGCAAGGCCTGGCCATCCAGACTCAAGCCGTGGTGCAGCAGTCGCATCCGCTCTGCCGGGAAGACCGACTGCACATCCTGGCTGCGTGGGCCCAAGCTGACCCGGACCAGATACTCTTTTTCAACCTCAGAGTCCTCACCAATCAATTGCCGGGCCACTCGCCCGTCCTGCGTCATCACCAGCAGCCCCACCGAGTCGATATCCAGACGGCCCGCCGGCGCCAAGCCTCGCAGTTGCTGAGGGGACCATCGGATGGAGCTGTGGCATTCACGCCAGCGATGAGCTGCCTGAATCAGGCTGACGGCCGGCCGGTGACCATCCTCGGCTTGGGCACTGACATAACCCACCGGCTTGTTCAGCAAGATGGTGACCTGCTGGCGCTGCACCTGCTGGGCCTGGTGATCCACTTCGATGCGCGCTTGCGGGCTGACCGCCATGCCCAGGCTTGCAGGCTGGCCATTGACCCGCACCCAGCCGCGGGCGATCCAGTCATCGGCCTCTCGCCGCGAGCACAGGCCCAGATCGGCCATGCGCTTGTTCAACCGGATGGCGGCTGCACTGCCCTGACTTGCGGCAGCTGGCACGCGCACCGCTTGAGGCCGCGGTGGAGTTTTAGGATCCCGGGTCATCGCAAAGCACTCCAATGGTCTCGACTGGGCTGCACCGCTCAAGCGTTGAAACTATCGCTGCGCAACCGCTTGAGGTCCAGCACACGCAGCCCGCCATACTCGACGCGGATCACCGCATACGCTTCAAGGGTCCGCAGGGCCTCATTGACGCGCTGGCGAGACAGCCCCACCAGGTAGGCCAGTTCCTGTTGCGTAATGCGCAATACCTCGCCGACGCCAGGAAACAGCGCCGGATTGAACAAGGCGGCCAGATTGCGCGCCACCCGGAGATCAGGATTGGTCAGACGGTCGATTTCGCGGGCGGCAATGAACTGCGCCAGACGTTCGTTAAGCTGGCCCATCACGAAGCGGTTGAAGCCGATCGAATGATCCAGCAGCCAATCAAAGGTCTTTACCGGCAAGCCCGCCACCAGGCTGCGCCGCAGCGCCAGCACGTTGTAACGGTAGGGCTCGCGCTTGAGCGCAGTGCCCTCGCCGAACCAACCGCCCGGCGGTAGACCGGTAAAGGTCATGGTGGTGCCCTGCGCGTTGTCAGTGCTCATCTTGAGCAGCCCGTCGACCACGCCGAACCAATAAGTCACTGGTCGACCGACCCTGCAAATATGCTCCCCGGGGACTGCTTGACTGACCACCAGTTCCGATACGGCTCGCTCGCGTTCGTCGGGCAACAAAAGCTCCATCCACGGGATGCCCTTGAGCTCCCCGAGCGTGGGCGGGCGTCTGCGTTGGTGGAGGGAGGGCTCAACAATCATCGGGCTGAGAAGACTTTCGGGGCTTTGACGAGTCGACCGCAGGACCAAGGGAAAACCCTCTGATCGCCTTCCCTCGATTGTCGTCGTAACGACAACAAGACGTCAAAGCCCGGCTTAGCATGGAATCAAGCACAGAAGCGGCTCCTCACCGAGGCCGATTCGACTGGAGAAGGTTTTTCATGCAAACGACGTTTCCAAAACTTTTGATGCAACATGCGGCGCAGCGATCCAGCGCGGCGGCCATGCGCGAGAAAGAGTATGGCATCTGGCAGCCCCTGAGCTGGTCTGAACTGGCTCAACTGGTCGAGCGCATGGCCGCTGGAATGTCCAAGCTAGGCCTCAAACGCGGCCAACACATGGTGGTCATTGGCACCAACCGGCCTCGACTCTACGCGGCCATGCTGGCCGCTCAGTCCCTGGGTGCCATTCCAGTGCCGCTCTATCAAGACGCGGTGGCGGCCGAATGCGTCTTCCCCATCACCAATGCCGAGATCGAGTTGGCGGTAGTAGAAGATCAGGAACAGGTCGACAAACTGCTCGAAATCCGGCCCCAGTGCTCCCTGCTGTCGCACATCATTTATGACGACCCGCGAGGGCTGCGCAACTACGAAGAGCCCGGTCTGATCGCACTTGATCAGGTGCTGGAACAAGGTGCCGCGCTGACCGCATCGGACCCTCAGTGGTTCGGCAGAGAAGTGGAGAAAGGACAGCCCGATGATGTGGCCGCCATGTTCTTCACCTCCGGCACCACAGGCAACCCCAAGGGCGTGGTCCATACCCACAGCACCCTGATGGATCGCGCTCAGGCAGGCGCCGAATTCGACAAGCTCACCCGCGAGGAAGAAGTGCTGGCCTACCTGCCTCCGGCCTGGATCGGACAGAACATCTTCAGCTATGCGCAGTGGCTGGTCTGCGGCTACGTGGTCAACTGCCCCGAGAGCGCAGGGACGGTGCCGATCGATCTGAAAGAGGTGGGCCCGACCTACTACTTCGCTCCACCCCGAGTGTTCGAGGGCATGCTCACCAGCGTGATGATTCGCATGGAGGACGCCAGCCGCATCAAGCGCAATATTTTCAGGTTCTTCATGGATGTGGCCAAGCGCGTGGGACCGCAGCGCATGGACGGAAAGGCACTGGGCTTGGTAGACGGGCTGCTCTACAAGCTTGGCGACCTGCTGGTGTACGGCCCGCTGCGCAACAACTTGGGCTTCTCCCGCGTGCGGGTGGCCTATACCGCCGGCGAGGCCATTGGCCCGGACCTGTTTACTTTCTACCGCTCCATAGGCATCAACCTCAAGCAGCTCTATGGTTCCACCGAGACCGCTGTGTTCGTCTGCCTGCAGCCCGACCATGAAGTGCGCGCCGATACGGTGGGCGTGCCGATCCGGGGCGTGGAAATCAAATTGGCCGACAACGGCGAGATCCTGGTCAAATCGGCCGGCTTGCTCAAAGGCTATTACAAGAATCCCAAAGCGACCGAAGAGGTTCTGACTGCCGACGGCTGGTATCACACGAGCGATGCGGGCTTTCTGGATGCCCATGGTCACCTCAAGATCATCGACCGGGTCAAGGATGTCGGCCGTATCCGCGGCGGCACCAACGACGGCGCCATGTTCGCACCCAAGTATGTGGAAAACAAACTCAAGTTCTTCCCATTTATCAAGGAGGCCGTGGCTTTTGGCGATGGGCGGGACAAGGTTTGCGTGATGCTCAACATCGACTTTGACGCAGTGGGCAACTGGGCCGAGCGACGCAACCTGCCCTATGCGGGTTACACCGACCTGGCCGGCAAACCGGAGGTCTATGACCTGATCCAGGAATGCGTGGAAAAGGTCAATGCCGATCTTGCCGCCGACCAACTGCTTGCGGGATCGCAAATCAACCGCTTCCTGATTCTTCACAAGGAACTCGATGCCGACGACGGCGAGCTCACTCGCACCAACAAAGTGCGGCGCGGCTTCATCGGCGAAAAGTACCAGCCCTTGGTCGATGCGCTTTACTCGGGCAAGGCCGAACAGTACATAGAGACCGCCGTCAAATTCGAGGACGGCCGAACGGGCAGCGTCAGCGCCACCCTGGTGCTGCGTGATGCCAAGACCTTTGCCCCCGTCAAGGCGGCCGCATAAAGCGACCGTCCTCCCACCATGACCCAAAAAAAGATCGGCGACGTCATCCTGGACGTCAAGAACATCTCACTGAGCTTCGGCGGCGTCAAGGCCCTGACCGATATTTCCTTCAACGTGAAGGAGCACGAGGTACGGGCCATCATCGGACCGAACGGAGCCGGCAAGAGCTCTATGCTCAATTGCATCAACGGGGTCTACACCCCACAGCAGGGCACCATCACCTTTCGCGGCAAGACCTTCGACCACATGGACAGCCATGAAGTGGCTGCCATGGGCATCGCCCGGACTTTCCAGAACCTGGCCCTGTTCAAGGGCATGAGCGTACTCGACAACATCATGACCGGACGCAATCTGCGCATGAGGAGCAACATCCTCCTGCAAGCGCTGCGCATCGGGCCAGCCGAGCGCGAGGAAGTCCGTCACCGCGAATTCGTCGAGCACATCATCGACTTCCTGGAGATCCAAGCCTACCGAAAGACGCCCGTAGGTCAATTGCCCTACGGCCTGCAAAAGCGGGTCGACCTCGGCCGCGCACTGGCGCTGGAGCCTCAGGTGCTGCTGCTCGACGAACCCATGGCCGGGATGAACGTCGAGGAAAAGCAGGACATGTGCCGCTTCGTGCTTGATGTCAACGACGAGTTCGGTACCACGATCGTGCTGATCGAGCACGACATGGGCGTGGTGATGGACATCTCCGACCGGGTGGTGGTGCTGGACTATGGCAAAAAGATCGGCGATGGGACGCCCGATGAGGTGCGCAATAACGAGGAAGTCATCAGCGCCTACCTAGGCACATCGCACTGAGGATCGAACGATGGGATTTTTTCTCGAAACTCTTTTTGGCGGCCTGATGGCAGGCATGCTTTACTCCTTGGTGGCACTGGGATTCGTGCTGATCTTCAAGGCCTCGGGTGTTTTCAACTTTGCTCAGGGAGCGATGGTGCTGTTTGCCGCTCTGGCCATGGCGCGGTTTTCAGAATGGATCCCGCAGTGGCTCGGCCTGGACAGCAAACTACTGGCCAATGTTCTGGCCTTCATCATCGCTGCCTTCCTCATGCTGGTCTTTGCCTACCTGGTCGAACGCCTGGTTCTTCGGCACCTGGTCAATCAGGAGGGCGTGACACTGCTCATGGCCACCCTTGGGATCACTTATTTCATCGATGGCCTGGGACAGACCCTGTTCGGCAGCGCGGTTTACCGCATTGATGTGGGCATGCCCAAGGAGCCGGTCTTCATCCTGGACACCATCTTCCAGGGCGGTCTTCTGGTCAACAAGGAAGACGTGATCGCCGCAGGGGTGGCCGCCTGCCTGGTTTTCGGACTGAGCCTTTTCTTCCAAAAGACGCCCACCGGCCGGGCTCTGCGTGCGGTTGCCGATGACCATCAGGCAGCGCAATCGATCGGCATTCCCCTGAACCGGATGTGGGTCATTGTGTGGTTCGTTGCCGGACTCACCGCCTTGGTCGCCGGCATTATCTGGGGCTCGAAGATCGGCGTGCAGTTTTCGCTGACCACCGTGGCGCTGAAGGCGCTGCCGGTGATCATCTTGGGCGGCCTGACTTCGGTACCCGGCGCCATCATCGGTGGCTTGATCATCGGCGTGGGCGAGAAGCTCTCCGAGGTCTACATAGGTCCCATGGTCGGTGGCGGCATCGAATTGTGGTTTGCCTACGTGCTCGCCCTGGTCTTCCTGCTGTTCAGGCCTCAAGGCCTGTTCGGTGAAAAAATCATCGATCGCGTCTGAAGGATCGCCCTCATGTTCTACAGAGAAAACGGTCAGTACAAGACCTCCTACAAGGCTGACCTGCAGATCTTCCCGATCGCGCAGGACCGCTGGGCCATCGGGCTCTTGCTGCTGGTCGCCTTTTTGGGCGTGCCCCTGCTTGCCGACGAATACATGTTCCGGGCCATCCTGATTCCCTTCGTCATCCTCTCCATGGCGGCAATCGGGGTCAATATCTTGGTGGGTTATTGCGGACAGATCTCCCTGGGATCGGGCGCCTTCATGGCGGTCGGCGCCTACATGGCCTACAACACCTTTGTGCGTATCGAGGGCATGCCCCTGATCATCGCGCTGCTCTCCGGTGGCTTCTTTGCCATGCTGGTGGGAATTTTCTTTGGCATTCCCAGCCTGCGGGTCAAGGGCCTGTATCTGGCAGTTGCCACGCTGGCAGCGCAGTTTTTCTGCGACTGGGCCTTCGCCCGCATCAGCTGGTTCACCAACGACAGTTCCTCCGGGTCGGTGGCAGTGTCTGGGCTGAGCCTGTTGGGCTGGAAAATCGATGAGCCTGTCGAGAAATACCTGCTCTGCCTGGGGCTGACGGCCGTCACCGCCCTGCTGGCGAAAAATCTGGTGCGAAGTGCCATCGGTCGGGAGTGGATGGCCATCCGGGATATGGACGTGGCTGCCGCCGTGATTGGCATCCGGCCCATGTATGCCAAGCTGAGCGCCTTCGCGGTGAGCTCCTTCATCGTGGGTGTGGCCGGCGCACTGTGGGCCTTTGTACACCTGGGGTCGTGGGAACCGCTGGCCTTTTCGATCGACCGGTCGTTTCAATTGCTGTTCATTGTGATCATCGGCGGCCTGGGCTCAATCATGGGAAGCTTCTTTGGCGCAGCCTTCATCGTGATCCTGCCGATCGCACTCAATCAATTCCTGCCCGCTCTGGGTGACCTGGTGGGCTTGACCGTCTCAACGGCGATGATTTCGCACGCCGAATACATGATCTTCGGCGCGCTGATCGTGTGGTTTCTGATCGCCGAACCCCATGGCTTGGCCAAGCTGTGGAGCATTGGGAAACAAAAGCTTCGGCTGTGGCCTTTCCCGCATTGATTTCATCGGGGAACTGTGGGCGGCCGACACCTCGCCTGCAGTTCTTCTTCACGGTTCCAAGGTGTTCGTACAGGAGACATGCATGAGACTGCGAAAGATTGCACTGACTGCTTCCATGGTGGTGGCCGGCCTGGCCTCAGCCCTGGGCACTACGGCTGCTCTGGCCCAGGCCAAGGTCCAGTTTTTCCCCAGCCTGACCGGAAGGACCGGACCGGTGGCCCCCAACGCCACCCCATTTGCCAACGGCTACGCTGACTACATGAAGCTGGTCAATGCGCGCGGTGGCATCAACGGGGTGATGACATTGGTGGAAGAGTGCGAAACCGCCTATGCCACCGATCGTGGCGTGGAGTGCTATGAGCGACTGAAGGGCAAGCATGGAGGCGCTACCGTCTTCCAACCGCTGTCAACCGGCATCACCTTTGCACTGACCGAAAAGGTCGCCAACGACAAAGTGCCCCTCATCACCTCGGGCTATGGTCGCAGCGACTCGGCCGACGGCGGCGTGTTCAAGTGGAACTTCCCGCTGATCGGTCACTACTGGGTGGCAGGTGACGCTGTGCTACAGCACATCGCCAAGCTAGAGGGCGGCTGGGACAAGCTCAAGGGCAAGAAGATTGCGGTCGTCTACCATGACAGCCCCTTCGGCAAGGAGCTGCTGCCTATCGTGCAAGAGCGCGCGGCCATGCACGGCTTTACGCTGCAGTTGTTGCCCGTGCCTGCACCGGGCGTCGAGCAAAAAGCCGTCTGGCTGCAAGTACGCCAGCAAAGGCCCGACTACGTCGTGATGCAGACCTGGGGCGTAATGACTCCGACCGCCATCCGTGAAGCAATTGCTGTGGGCTATCCGCGGGAAAAAATGTTTGGCACTTGGTGGTCGGGTGCGGAGCCGGACCTGAAGGATATCGGTGCATCAGCCAAGGGCTACAGCGCTGTGATGATGCAACACGGCGCCGAGCCGCAGTCGGCCGTTGTGAAGGAAATCCTGGACAAAGTGCACGCCAAAGGCCAGGGGACGGGACCGCGTGAGGAAGTGGGCCAAGTGCTCTACATGCGCGGTGTTGTTGGAGCCATGCTGGCTGTGGAGGGCGCCCGTGCCGCGCAGGAACGCTTTGGACGCGGCAAGCCCGTCACGCCGGAGCAGGCCCGCTGGGGTTACGAGAACCTGAACCTGACCCAGGCCAAACTTGACGCCCTGGGCTTTAAGGGCGTGCTGCGCCCCATCTCGACCAGCTGCGCCGACCACATGGGATCGGCCTGGGCTCGCGTGCACACCTGGGACGGCGCCAAGTTCACTTGGTCTTCGGACTGGCTGCAGGCCGATGAGCAGATCATCCGCCCGTTGGTCAAGAGCTCTGCCGAAAAGTACGCAGCCGAAAAGAAATGGACGCGTCGCTCACCGCAAGACTGCCAGTCTTGATCGAGTCCGCCCTGAGCCCATGCTTGCCGCATGCGGCTCGGGGTCTGGCAAGCCTCCGACCGAGGCTTGCCAGGGAGGTTGCGCGCAGCCTCCACTGACAAGCGCAGTGCACTGCGCTTGTCAGTGGTTTCAACGGAAACGAACATGAGCAAGTCCAACATCGTCCTCAATGTCAATGGTATTGAGGTCATTTACAACCATGTGATCCTGGTGCTCAAAGGCGTGTCGCTGCAAGTACCCGAGGGAGGCATCGTGGCCATCCTCGGCGGTAACGGCGCCGGCAAGACCACCACCTTGCGGGCGGTGTCCAACCTGCTCAAGGGGGAGCGCGGCGAGGTGACCAAGGGCAGCATTGAACTGCGCGGCGAGCGAATCGAGAACCTCTCGCCGGCCGATCTGGTCAATCGCGGCGTGGTGCAGGTGATGGAGGGACGTCACTGCTTTGCCCACCTGACCATCGAAGA
The DNA here is from genome assembly GCA_040381515.1 of Polaromonas sp. Taxonomy (GTDB): domain Bacteria; phylum Pseudomonadota; class Gammaproteobacteria; order Burkholderiales; family Burkholderiaceae_C; genus Polaromonas. Next base: position 5,082 of record JBEIHE010000064.1, on the reverse strand, counting down.
GAACTTGCTCACAGGGGCCTACACCCGCAAAAGCAAGGCCGAGGTGGCCGCCAACCTCGAGAAGGTCTATACCTACTTCCCCCGAATCAAGACCCGGCGCAATTCGCAGGCCGCCTACACCTCAGGCGGAGAGCAGCAGATGTGTGCGATCGGGCGCGCGCTCATGGCCAGTCCGAACATGGTGCTGCTCGACGAGCCCTCCATGGGCCTGGCCCCACAAATCGTCGAGGAGGTCTTTGAGATCGTCAAGGATCTGAACCAGAAAGAAAAAGTCACTTTTCTGCTGGCCGAGCAGAACACCAATATGGCCCTCAAATACGCCGACTACGGCTACATCATGGAAAGCGGTCGCATCGTGATGGACGGGGCAGCCAGCGAGTTGGCCAACAACGAGGATGTCAAGGAGTTCTATCTCGGCGTGGGTGGCGGCGAGCGCAAGAGCTTCAAGGAAGTCAAGAGCTACAAACGCCGCAAGCGCTGGCTGGCCTAAGGACACGTCATGCGCGATTACTTTGACAAGCTGGAGACCCGATCCAGCACTCAGCGCGAGCAAGCTCTGGCAGCCGCCTTGCCAGGCCAGATCCTTCAGGCACAGAAGCACAGCACGGCCCTGGCTCGCATCCTCAAGGATGTAGATGCGGCTGGCATCACCTCGCGCCAGGCCCTGGCAAGCTTGCCCGTGACCCGAAAGAGCGAACTGCTAGAGCTGCAGAAAGCCAGTCGCCCGGCCGATCCCTTTGGTGGATTCGCCGCGGTAGTTCGCGGACCGCTCATGCCTCGCATCTTTGCCTCGCCCGGTCCAATTTATGAGCCTGACGTAGCCAGCAGCGACTACTGGCGGGTCGGGCGCGCCATGCATGCGGCTGGCTTGCGCAGTGGCGACCTGGTGCACAACGCCTTTAGCTACCACATGACACCAGGGGCCTTCATGATGGAGTCGGGCGCCCACGCCGTAGGTTGCACCGTTTTCCCGGCAGGTACCGGTCAAACCGAGCAGCAGCTGGCCGCCATCGCCGACCTCCGGCCGGACGGTTACAGCGGCACACCGAGCTTTCTGCGGATCCTGCTGGAAAAGGCTGGGGAAGCTGGGGTGGACGTGTCCTGCATCCGAAAGGCGCTGGTGACCGGCGAGGCCTGCCCACCAAGTCTGCGGGACTGGTTTGCAACCCAAGGGGTTCAGGCCTATCAGTGCTACGCCACCGCTGACCTGGGACTGATTGCCTATGAAACCTCGGCCCGCGAAGGGTTGGTGATCGATGAGGGTGTGGTGGTCGAAATCGTGCGCCCTGGTACGGGCGATCCGGTACCCGAGGGCGAAGTGGGCGAGTTGGTGGTGACGGCCTTGAACCCGCACTACCCACTGGTCCGCTTTGGCACTGGCGACTTGTCGGCGGTCCTGCCCGGAGCGTGTCCGACAGGCCGCACCAACCAGCGGATCAAGGGCTGGATGGGGCGGGCCGACCAGACCACCAAGATCAAGGGCATGTTCGTACATCCCGGACAAGTGGCCGAAGTGGCCAAGCGCTTCCCTCAGGTGCTGCGAGCCCGTCTGGTGGTCACGGGAGAGATGGCCAACGACCAAATGACCCTCAAAGTCGAGGCGGGCGAGCGCGCCGAAGGACTGGCCGATCGCATCGCCGAAGCGGTGCGTGACGTGACGAAACTGCGCAGCGCCATCGAGCTGGTGGCACCCGGCAGCCTGCCCAATGACGGCAAGGTGATTGAGGACGCGCGAAGCTACAAATAAGCCGTTTCTGGCAAAAACCTTGTCGGAAATCAAAGATAAGGGATTTCCCCCCCAAAGGCAGATAGCGGGATCCTAGAATGGCGCCTCTTCTCAAGGAGACCCCATGAAAAAACTCGTCACCCTGGCCCTGGCTGCCTTTGCCACCCTGACCGTACAGGCCCAGTCCTTCCCGGGTACCAAACCCATCACCCTGATCGTGCCCTTTGCAGCGGGCGGCCCGACCGACCGCGTGGCCCGGGATCTGGGCGAGGCGATGCGCAAGGCCATGGGTGGCTCAGCCAACTTCGTGGTCGAGAACGTGGCCGGTGCCGGCGGAACCATTGGCCCGACTCGCGTAGCCAAGGCAGCGCCGGACGGCCACACCCTGCTGGTTCACCACATCGGCATGGCTGCCACTGCAGTGCTGTACCGCAAGCTGGGCTACAAGCCCCTGGAAGACTTTGAGTACCTGGGCATGATCAATGAAGTGCCCATGACCCTGATTGGCAAGCCTCAATTGCCAGCCAATACCTATCGCGACTTCGAAAATTACATTCGCGCCAATGCGGGCAAACTCAATATTGCCCACGCCGGGCTGGGTTCGGCCTCCCACCTTTGCGGCCTGATGTGGCAGTCCCGACTCCAGGCCAGCGAAGCCATGGTGACCATTCCCTTCGGCGGCACGGGGCCAGCCATGAACGCTTTGGTGGGTGGCCAGGTCGATGTCATGTGCGACCAGACGACCAACACCACCGGCCAAATTGAGGCCGGACGTGTGAAAGCTTTCGCGGTGACCACGGCCAGGCCCTTGAGCAACCACAAGCTGCTCAAGGACTATCCGACCCTTAGCGAAATGGGAATGCGCGGCTTTGACCTGACCATCTGGCACGGCCTGTATGCGCCCAAGGGCACTCCGGCCCCGATCCTGGCCCAGCTCAACGATGCACTGAAGAAGGCGCTGAAAGACCCGGAATTCATTAAGAAGCAAGAGGGTCTTGGCGCCATCGTGGTCAATGACAAGCGGGTCGAACCGGCCAACCACAAAGCGTTCGTAGCCGGCGAAATCTCTAAGCTCAGGCCGGTGATCGAGGCTGCGGGCAAGTTCGCAGACTGACCCATCGCACCCTGACGAAAAAACGCCAGCTCATGCTGGCGTTTTTTTATGCCTCTGTCAAAGGCGACCGCCACTTATGGCAAGCCCTCTGGCCTTCCCGCCTGGCTTGCCGTAAAACATGTGCCATCGATGACGCGGGCCGCCCCAAGGACGTCCGCAATCGAACAGGGGGCCTCATGCCGATTGTCAAAATTCATCAGGAGATCTGATATGAAAAACCAAAGATGTACCTCTTCGCCGCGCCGCAGGCTGCTGCAGGGGGCTGGTCTGGTGCTGGCCGCAACTCTGGCGGCCCCTACGGCCTGGGCGCAAGCAGCCTGGCCCGGCAAGGCGGTCCGTATCGTCGTCCCCTTCCCGCCGGGAGGCACCACTGACATTCTGGCCCGCGCGGTTGCACCCGAATTGGCCAAAGCCTTCGGACAGCCCTTCATCATTGAAAACCGGGCCGGAGCTGGCGGTAACGTCGGCACCGAGATCGTGGCCAAGGCGCCCAATGATGGATACACCCTGCTGATGGGAACGGTGGGCACGCACGGCATCAACCGAGCGCTCTACGAGAAGCTCCCCTATGACCCGATCAAAGACTTTGCTCCGATCACCCTGGTGGCGGCCGTACCCAATGTGATGGTGATGAGCGCCGAGAAGGCCAAAACCATGGGCATCAACAGCGTGCAGGACTTCATTGCCTATGCACGGACCCGCCCGGGCAAGCTCAATATGGCCTCCAGCGGCAGCGGCACCTCCATTCACCTGGCAGGCGAACTCTTCAAGAGTCAGGCCGGGGTCTTCATGGTGCATGTGCCCTATCGAGGCTCCAGCCCGGCCTTGATGGATCTGATGGCCGGCACGATGGATGTAATGTTCGACAACCTGCCCTCCTCCATGCCGCATATCCGCTCCGGCAAGCTCAGGGCCTTCGCCGTGACCAGCAGCCAGCGCTCCTCTGCGCTACCGGACTTGCCCACGATCGAGGAGGCGGCCAAGCTCAAAGGTTTTGATGCCAGCAGCTGGTTTGGCCTGCTCGCTCCGGCAGGCACGCCGGCCGATATCGTCAGCCGCATCCAGCGCGAGGTGGCCAGGGCACTCAATGACCCGGGGATCAAGGAAAAGATGCAGGCTCAGGGTGCCATCCCAGGGGGTATCACACCACAGGAATTCGCGCGATTGATCGACAGCGAGCATCTGAAATGGGCCCAGGTGGTCAAAGTCTCGGGGGCCAAGGCAGACTAAAACTCAGGGCGCCAAGGCTTGGAACGACTGCGAGGGGTTCAGACGCCCCAGACCACTGGGTCGCCACTCTCGTGGCTGCGCCTGAGCATTTCCACAAACGGCCGGGCCCGGTGGCGCAAACGCACCGCCTCAGTATCGGGCGGCTCACGGGTCTGACCGGCTTCAAACTCAGACTTGGCGCGCGCAAAGTCGGCCTCCTCCCGCTCGACTGCGATCTCCAAAGCGGCGATGGCCTGCGGAATCTGCTCGGCCAACACGATACCTTGCGGGCCAGGCTCCTTGCCAATGATCTCCAGCACCTGCTTGGCATTGGCCTCCAGCATGATCACATCGCCGGCGTTCTTGGACTTAAATCGGAAGAGCATGGGGCCTCCAAAGATCAACGAAAACCTTCACTGCGTCCCATTATCTGGCGCCGATCTGCCGTCTCCTTGCAGGACAGCAAGCCGAGTCAACACATGATCAGGTCGCAAAGGTCCGCGGCCACACTTGTATAGGCTGAAGTCGCACCCGCTTGTGGATTACAGATGAGCCACGGCCTATGATCACGACCTCACAAGACTCGCTCTACAAGACCTATGCCCACCTATCACATTGAAATGTTCGAAGGCCGGACGCCGGAACAAAAAAAGAAACTGGTCGCAGAAATCACGCGCGTGACCGTCGAGGTTTTGGGCGGCTCGCCCGATTCGGTGGACATCATCATCACCGATGTCAAACGAGACAACTGGGCCACCGGCGGCAAGCTCTGGTCTGAACCCCGATCCTGACGCTTACAGGGTCGCAACCGGCGCATGAGCCGCCTGCCGAGCCCTGACTGGCACGCCCGCTCATCAACCGGCACCCACCGCCGGTGGGGTTAGCGCCGCCTCCAGCGCATCGATGAACATCGCGGCCACGTGAAAGCCGGTTTGATCGGAGATCTCGCGGAAACAGGTCGGGCTTGTCACGTTGATCTCGGTCAGGCAGTCCCCAATCACATCGAGCCCCACCAAAAGCAGACCGCGGGAGG
>JBEIHE010000063.1:0-18249 GCA_040381515.1 Polaromonas sp. | reverse complement strand
GGTCAGTCCCAAGCTCATCAGTAGCGCCTGGATCAGACTGGAGGTCTGATGGGCATATTCGGTCCAAGCATTGATCGGCAGCCAGCCCAGCGGCAGGCAAATCTGCACGGCACCGCCTGCCACGTTAAAGACGATGGCCATCATGTAGAAGGCAAATTCGGTATAGCGCGTCCTGTTCCAGATCGACACCACGAGCACCGAAGTGAACAGCATCCAGGCCAAGCTGATCTTGAACAAGGTCGGTGCCATCAGCGAATAGAACGGTCCGGTGCTAAAGGGCAACGCAGCCAGACACAGAATCACAACCAGCAGATACATCCGGTTGATGCGCGGATGGCTTTGGCGCAGGCCCAGCAGTCGCCCCCAGGTAAGAATAGCCGCAGCGATGCCCCCGATCACACCTACGCCAGTGACCGCATCAGCCAGCCAAGGCAGCTCCGCGGTCACCAAAAAGGCGGCATAACCGTGAATCGAAAAGAAGAAAAGCAACAGCGTCAGCGCGTAAAGTGAAAAAGACAGCATCGCGCCGTCGCGCAGCCACACGCCAAAAAGCAGATTAATCAGGCTGATCAGCAACAGCAGTCCGAAGTACCAGCCCTGCACAAAGTTAAAGCGGGTCTCGCTTGCAAGAAAAGCCCCTGAGGACCAGAGGGCAGCATTGAAGTTGAGCGCGCTGATGGACTGCACTCGCACATAGATGTCTACCGGTGTATCGGCCGGCAAGGCAAGCGAGATGGCATGGGTTTGGGTCTTCAGGGCGCGCTGCTGCATCGGCACGTGGTCACCCAACCCCCGCTGACCCAGCACCCGCCCCTCCGAGGCCACCCAGACCTGCAAGTCATCCAGATAGGGTTCGCCCATGGCCAAAATCCAGTGGTCGGCCACCGCGGCCGGCCGCTGCACCCGCAGGCGATACCAATGCGCCGCGCTGCTGTAACCGGCACTGCGCAACTGCCGCACCGGCACGAAGGTGGCCTGCTGCACCTGCTCAAAACCAAGGGCGGCCGACTCATCCACAAAACGCTCAAGGTGCCCAATGGTCGCAAGCGGGTGATCCGATGGGCGCAGCTCAAGTATGGGCAGGGTCTGCGCAAGTGCGGACTGCGCAGCGCTCAGAAACAGAGCGAGCAGCCAAATACGCAAGCGCCTCACGGCGGCTCCACCCGTGCAGGACCCACAAAGGTGTAACCCTGGTTGTAACTGGATTTGATCGGCAGCTCTATGCCACATTGATCGAAGATCTTGCGGCGCAAGCGACTGGCATAGTTTTCCAGATTGCGGCTATTGGAAAAAGTGTCGGGCTTACCCAAAGCCCGCAGCAAATCAGGTCGTGAGACCGGTTCACCGGCCCCTTGCATCAAGAGGCGCAGGAAATTCAACTCGGTATGCGTCAGCTTCACCCGACCGCCCCCCGGCACCGCCAGAACCCAGCGATCGGCCCACAACCGCCAGAGCGCAACCGACACCTCGGCAGACTCGCCAGTCTCGGCTGCAGCAGTTCGCGGTTCTTCAAAAGGCTGTGCCACACGCCGCAGCACACTGCGACAAGTCGCTGCGATCACCTCAAGCGAAGTGCTCTTGAGCAAGTAGGCATCGGCACCGGCGCCTAAGCCGGCCACCTGATCCACCGGCTCCCTGAAGGCAGACAGGATCACGATACCCATCGCGGATCGCTGCCGCACCCACTGGGCCACTTGCAGCCCGCTGTCACCGGGCAGTCCAATATCGAGCAGGACCAGATCGCAGGGATCGTCGTTGAATTTGGCGTAAAACGATTCGGCAGATGCGTACGCACGGGCGTCAAAACCGCAGGACAGCAAATAGTCGTTGAGGTCTGCGCGCAGACTGTGCTCGTCTTCGACTATGGCGATTCGGGATTTCTGCATCGACCTTCTCGATTGCCTTTTTGGCGACAAAGACGGACTATGCCCTAATTTGAGCCAAAGGGCTAAAGCGAATGGGCTTCAGGCCCGGTAGACACACGCAGCCGCACTCAGGCCTGCCAGATCCATCGCTTGCAAAGCTCTGTGCACACCACATAGGCCAGCACCAGGGCCAGACCGCAGGCCATCAGGGACGGGGGTAGTGGCACCAGGCCCAGGGACTGACTGACAGGCCCGAGGAAAGGCAAGGCCAGCACCAGCAGGGCCACCGTGCCGGTGCTCAGCCCCAGCCAGAAGCCGGGCGGCTCGCTCCAGCAGGGTGCACGGGTGCGCAGGACCAGCATGACCGCCAGTTCGGTGAGCAGGGAGATCATGAACCAACTGGTCTGAAAGGCCGCCTGATCCACCTTGAACGCCCACCACAGCAGGGCAAAGGTGAGCAAATCAAAGACCGTACTGATCAAGCCAAACCCCATCATGAATCGCCGTATGCGGCGGGCGTCCCAGCGCTGGGCCCGTTGGAGCAGACGCGGCTCGACTCGGTCGCTTGATACGGTGAGGGCTGGCAGATCGGAGAGCAGATTGTTCAGCAGGATCTGCCGCGCCTGCATGGGCAGCCAGGGCAACAGTGGCACCACCAAAGCCATGCTGATCATGTTGCCGAAATTTGCGCTGGTGGTGATGCCGATGTATTTGAGCGTGTTGGCAAAGGTCGTGCGCCCGAGCACAACGCCCTCATGCAGCACATCAAGACGGCGCGTGAGCATGACGATGTCGGCCGATTGGCGCGCAATGTCCACCGCATGATCGGCCGAGATGCCGACATCGGCCGCATGCAAGGCGGGCGCGTCGTTGATGCCATCGCCCATGAAGCCCACGCTGTGGCCGGCGTGCTGCAGGGCGCGCACGATGCGCTCCTTCTGCTGGGGATCAACCTCCACGAACAGATCGGTGCGCGGGGCGACGGCCCAAAGGGCTTCATCACTCATCCGGGCCATGGACGGGCCAGTCAGCAGCGCCTGGGGATCAAGACCTATCTGCTGCGCCACACGCGCACAGATGTAACGGTTGTCTCCCGAGACCATCTTGGTCTGTATCCCCAGCGCCTGCAGCGCTCGCAGTTGCGCGGCCATGCCAGGCTTGAGCCGATCGCCCAGGAGCACGAATCCTTGCAGCTCCAGGGCTCGCTCCTGCTCGGGTCCGTAGTGGGGCTCGAGTGCGCAGCGCCGGGTGGCCAAGGCCAGGACCCGCAGCCCCTGTGCGCTGACCTGCTCAAACCAGGGCTGGTGCAAACGCGCAAGCTCGTCACCGCCAGTGCAGACCGACAGCACACTGTCAAAAGAGCCCTTGGTAATCATCAGAGGCTCCCGCTCGTCACCGCTGCAGACCAGCACGCTCAAGCGCTTGCGCTGAAAGTCATAGGGGATCTCGTCAATCTTGCGCATCCCCGCCAGCCAGGCAGTGCCCCCGTCCGCCTGGGCGCGTAAGGCCTCATCAATCGGATTGGCGATACCAGTTTGCAGGCTGGCATTGAGAAAGGCCAGTCGCAACACCTCTTGGCTGGGCTGCCGGTCCAGATCAACACAGCCCTGCACATGGATCCGGTCGTCGGTCAAGGTGCCGGTCTTGTCCGTGCACAGGATGTCCAGGCCGCCCAGATCCTCGATGGCCTCGAGCCGGCGCACCATGACGCCCCGGTGTGCCAGCGCCCGCGCGCCGCGCGACATGGTGATGCTGACAATGGCGGGCAGCAATTCGGGGGTCAGGCCCACCGCCAAAGCCACGGCAAAGAGCATCGAATCGAGCGCAGGCCGACCCAGACCGTGATTGACTGCCATCACCAGCAACACCACCGCTACCATGGTGCGCATGAGCAGTGCCTCGAACTGGCGCATGCCTCGTGCGAATTCGGTGGGTGGCGGCAAGGCGGCCAGACTCAGGCCGATCTGACCCAATAGCGTAGCCCTGCCGGTCTGCACCACCACCGCCTTGGCCGAGCCACTGCGCACCACGGTGCCCATGTGCACGCAGTTGGAGCGGCGAGCCAGAGGCGTCTGCGCCGCGCATACGCCGGGCGCCTTCTCGACCGGCTGGCTCTCGCCGGTCAGGCTGGCCTGGGTAATGCGGCAGTGCTGCGCCTGCAGCACCCGGCCGTCGGCAGGAACCAACTGCCCAGCCGACAGCAGCATGAGATCGCCCGGCACCAGGGCGGAGGCAGGCAGCATCAGGGTCTGGCCACCGCGCTGCACCCGCACCCTCAGGGCCAGGCGCCGCCGCAGAGTTGCGACCACCTGATGCGCCCGCCACTCCTGCGAAAAGGTCAGCAGCGCACTGACCAGCACGATAAGCAGGATCATGGCCGCATTGACCGATTGACCGAGCAGCGCAGAAATACCGGCACCCAAGCCCAGGATCAGCACCAGGGGACTGCTCAGCTGCCGCATCAGCAGGGGCCAGGGGCCGGGCTCGGGCTCGAAATCCAGCGGCCCTACCGCCCGATGAGCCAGTCGCCGACCCGCCTCGCCAGGGACCAAGCCGCAAGGACTGCTGCCCAGTGCAGTCAGCAGAGCGTCGGCCTCGAGCGTCCACCAGTCTGAAGCGATGGCCGCTTCGAGCCCCTGCCTCACCCGCCCCCGCTGCCCCGCACCACGCATGCAAGCCCCCACCGTGGGCAGATGTTCCGGTCCCTGGACCGGCGCCGCAAGGTCGGATCGGCCACACCAGACGTCAGGTATCGCCGCGAAGGCACGGCTGCCTCAAGCTCGAGCGCAGCCGGTGATCGGAGGGTAGGAAAGCCGCTTCAGCGCGATGGATTCAAGACTGCTCAGCGCAGCACCACCAGCACGATGCCGGCCAGAGCCAAGGCGCTGCCCCCAAGCAGTTTGAAGGTCCAGGGCTCGCTGTCTGCAAGCATCAGGCGACTCAGCGGGAACACCAGCAAAGGCGTGCACATGCCAATGAGTACGGCGATGCCGATCGGGATGTGTCGCATCGCCGCGATGCTGAAAATCTGGCCGCCAATATTGCCCAACCCCACAATCGCAAAAAGAATCAGGCCCCGAGTGGACGCGCGGCGCAACTGGGCCAGCAGATCGCCTTTGCCTGGCGTCACCGCCACATGCAGGATAAGTCCAGCCACCGCCCCCACCAATGCGCCGATCACCGGCTCGGGCCACTCCCGCACCGCATAGCCTCGCATCAGATTGCCACTGGCATAAGCAGCCGAGCTGCCAAAGCCGAGCACCAGCAGCGACTGGGTCAGAGAAAAACCACCGCCGGAGGAGGCCGACGGCCGCCCTCCCCGCTTGTGACCCACAATGAGCAAACCTGTCACTGCCATGGCCATGCCCAGAAGAGCCGGCGCGCTCAGTCGCTCGTCAAACAGCAACCAGGCCAAGGCTGCGGTGAAGACCGGGATGCCGATCTGAAACACGCTGGTGCGCTCAGGCCCAAACCGCGCGACCGCCTCGTAAAAAAGCCAGCGCCCCATGAAAGTGGCACACACACCCGCCGCCGCGAAGGCCCAAAACGCCTGGGCATGCCAGCCAATCGGATGCGCTTGCCACCACTGATCGACCAGCACGATCAAAATGGCCACGGCCACATTGACCACAGTGGAGACAACGAAACCGAGCGCCATCGACATGTGCGGCATAGCCAGCCGCGCCGCCATGATCGAGAGGGTAAAGCTTGAAAGGCTACACAAGGCCAGCAGGTAGCCCATCAGCGCATCGGTCATCGAGCAGCGCCGATCAGAACAGCAGGTTGACGCTGGACTTGGACTGTATGAATTCGCGGGTGACACCAGGGGCCAACTCGGCCACCTTTAAGCCCTGAGGGGTGACATCCATCACACCAAGGTCGGTGATGATGCGATCGACCACCCCTACGCCAGTCAGGGGCAGCGTGCATTGCGTCAGGATCTTGTGGTCTTCGGTGCCATCCTTCTTGCGCGCCACGTGCTCCATCAGCACGATCACCCGCGGCACACCAGCCACCAGGTCCATCGCCCCGCCCATGCCCTTGACCATCTTGCCCGGAATCATCCAATTGGCCAGATCGCCGCGCTCGCTGACCTGCATCGCTCCCAATATGGACAGGTTGATCTTGCCACCGCGGATCATGGCAAAGCTGTCATGGCTGCCAAAGATGGACGAGCCGGCAATGGTGGTAACCGTCTGCTTGCCGGCGTTGATCAGGTCAGCATCCACCTGATCCTCGGTCGGGAATGGTCCGATCCCCAGCATGCCGTTTTCCGACTGCAACCAGACCTCTTTATCGGCTGGCACGTAATTGGCCACCAAGGTGGGGATGCCAATGCCCAGATTGACATAAAAACCATCCTCGAGTTCCTGCGCCGCACGCGCGGCCATCTGTTCTTGGGTCCAGGGCATGACTTAAGCTCCTTGTGTGGTGACCGTGCGCTTCTCGATGCGCTTCTCGGGCGTGGCATTGAGCACCAGCCGGTGCACATAGATGCCAGGAAGGTGGATGTCGTCCGGATGCAGTTGCCCCAGGGGGACGACCTTCTCAACCTCGACCACACAGATCTTGCCGGCCATGGCGACGGCCGGATTGAAATTTCGCGCGGTGTAGCGAAACCGAAGATTGCCCGAGGTGTCGGCCACATCGGCCTTGATCAGGGAGACATCGGGCAAGAGCGCGCGCTCCATCACATAAATCTCCCCATCAAACTCGCGCGTTTCCTTGCCCTCGGCCACCATAGTGCCCACGCCGGTCTTGGTGAAAAAAGCCGGAATGCCAGATCCGCCTGCCCGCAGCTTCTCGGCCAGCGTGCCCTGCGGCGTAAATTCAAGCTCGAGCTCACCGGCCAGGTACTGTCGTTCAAATTCCTTGTTCTCACCCACATAGCTGGAAATCATCTTGCGGATCTGCCGCGTCTCGAGCAGCTTACCCAGGCCAAAGCCATCCACGCCCGCGTTATTGGAGATGGCGGTCAGATTTTTTTTGCCCGAATCGCGCAGGGCATCGATCAGGGCTTCTGGGATACCACACAGGCCAAAGCCCCCGACTGCGATCAATTGGCCGTCCTCAACCACGCCTTGCAGCGCGGCTGCGGCCGAAGGAAACAACTTGTTCACGAAAACCTCCTAAAACAGCGCGACGGATGCACCCGGCTCGTCACGGCTGGCCCGAACGATACTACGGATGCGCCGGGTTCTCGCTGACAAGCCCTAAACAAACGGGGTCGCCCCGCCCACGCAGGCCTACCCGATGGCCTTAGCCGCGCCCTTCCCCGTCCACCACCTCTGCCGCCGTGCGGAACGCATCCACCGCCGTCGGTATGCCGCAGTAGACCGCCGCATGCAGCAGCAATTCCTGCAGTTCCTGCGCAGTCACGCCGTTGTTCAAGGCACCACGGACATGGCCCTTGAGCTCGTGCTGTTTGCCCAGGGCAGTCAGAATGGCCACGGTGATCATGCTGCGGGTCTTGAGGTCCAGGCCCGGCCGCTGCCAGACATCGCCCCAGGCCTTGCTGGTGATGTGGTCCTGAATCGCTTCTGAAAACCCGGTCACGCCGGAGAGGGCCCGGGCCACATAGGCCTGACCCATGACCTGCTTGCGCAACTGAAGGCCACGATCGTAGGCCTGGCCTTTGCCGGAGGGAGCGTTTGAATCTTGATCAGACATGATGAATAGGTTTCGATGGTCGCTACGGGCCCAAGCATAACGGCCAGGCCGCGCCCGCCTGGTCCTGACCTCGACTTATGATTTGGGGATTACTTCGAGCACACGCCCCATGAGCCGCTACCCCCACCCTGCCCTGACCGACCTGCCCGAGGACATCCGCGAGCGCATCCTGCAAGTGCAGGAAAAAGCCGGCTTTGTACCCAATGTCTTTCTGGCCCTGGCCCGCCGACCGGCCGAATGGCGGGCTTTTTTTGCGTACCACGATGCGCTGATGCTCAAAGAGGAAGGCCATTTAAGCAAGGGCGAGCGAGAGATGATCGTGACCGCCACCAGCGCGGCCAACCACTGCCTGTATTGCGTGGTGGCCCATGGCGCCATTTTGCGCATCTACGAAAAGAAGCCTCTGGTCGCTGATCAGGTGGCGGTTAACTACCGCAAGGCCGACATCACGCCGCGGCAACGCGCGATCTTGGACTTCGCCCTCAAGGTCTGCCTTCATTCAGACCAAATTGAGGACAGCGACTTCGAGGCGCTACACGCTCATGGGCTGGACGATGAAGACGCCTGGGATATCGCAGCCATCACCGCTTTCTTTGGACTGTCCAACCGCATGGCCAGTTTCTCGGGCATGATGCCCAACCCTGAGTTCTACCTGATGGGCCGGGTGCCCAAGCAGAAGGGTTGAGTAGAGCGGCGCGCCGAGGCGGGGCCCCTACATACCGGCTGTCGGCCTGGTTTGAATGTGTGGGAGCCGCGCCCTCGCGGCGATCGGCCTGAATCAGGCCGTGACAATCTCCCGTAACCAATCGGGCAAGGGCAAGGCTTTCTGATTCGGAAAATCCACCCATACCGTGGTGGCCCCGCCGGCGGCATAGATCAGACCGGGCATTTCGGAACGCTCCATCGTGACCCAGGTCTCAAAGGTACTTCGGCCCGGATCACTGGCATACATCTTGAGCAGCACCAGCCCAGGGTATTCGAGCTGCTTGTAGAAATTACAGAAGGCATTGACGATCACAATGCCTTCCCGGTCAGCGGCAGGAACCTGGTTGAGGCTATGGAGCCAATCGATCCGAATGGTCTCCATGTACCGGAAATAGCCGGTGTTGTTCAGATGCCCCATCGCGTCCATATCGCCCCAACGCATGGGTAAGGTCATCTCGAAAACCAGCTTCTTCTTCTCAGGGATCTCGATACGCATGCGCCCTCCTGGTGCCAAGGGCTTGCAGGCGCCGCCTGCCGCAGCGCCGACCCCAGGCCCTTGCATAAAATCGCAGAGTCGCGACTACAAACCCCGCGACTGCGAACCCATTATCCCGGAGCCCCCAATGACCCCCACAGCCCTGATCGAGCAATTTGGCCCGCGCGAAGCCATGGAATATGACGTGGTGATCGTCGGCGCAGGTCCCGCCGGTCTGGCTGCGGCCATACGCATCAAACAAATGGGCCAAGAAAAAGGCCAGGATGTGTCGGTGGTGGTGCTGGAAAAAGGCTCAGAGCCGGGCGCTCACATCCTCTCTGGCGCAGTGATGGATCCGCGCGCCATGAATGAACTCATTCCCAACTGGAAGGAGCTGGACGCACCCTTGAATCAGCCGGTCACCGGCGACGATCTGCTGGTGCTCAGCGAAACCAGCGCCACCCGCACGCCCGACTGGCTGATGCCGCGTAACTTCCACAACGACGGCTGTTATGTCATTTCGCTGAGCAATGTGGTCAAGTGGATGGCCGCGCAGGCCGAAGCCCTGGGGGTGGAAATTTTCCCCGGCTTTGCGGCCGCCGAAGTGCTTTACAACGAAAACGGTGCGGTCAAGGGGGTGGCCACCGGCCATCTGGGCTTGGGCAAGGATGGTGCACCTACCGATCACTTTCAGCTGGGCATGGAACTGCACGCCAAATACACCGTATTCGCCGAGGGCGCGCGCGGCCACCTGGGCAAGCAGTTGCTCGAAAAATTCAAGCTGACCGATGGCAAGGACCCGCAAACCTTTGCCATCGGTATCAAGGAGCTATGGGAGATTCCTGCCGACAAGGCCAAACCCGGCTTGGTGGTTCACACCGCCGGCTGGCCCCTCAATGACGAGGCCTTTGGCGGCGGATTCCTCTATCACCTGGAGGGCAACCAGGTCACCCTGGGCTATGTCATCGGCCTGGACTACCAAAACCCATGGATGAGCCCCTTCGAGGAAATGCAGCGCTGGAAAACCCACCCGGCCATTCGCGCGCACATCGAAGGCGGCAAGCGCATCGGCTACGGCGCCCGCGCGCTCAACAACGGCACACCGCAGGCCCTGCCCAAGACCGTGTTTCCCGGGGGAGCGCTGGTCGGCTGCGACGCGGGCTTTTTGAACGCCGCGCGCATCAAGGGCAGTCACGCCGCCATCAAGAGCGGCATGCTCTGCGGCGAGGCCGCCTTCGAGGCCGTGACTGCCGGCCGCGCTGGCGACGAACTGAGCAGCTTTGAAGACAAGTTCAAGGCCAGTTGGTTGCACGAGGAGCTGTGGACCTACCGCAACTTCAAGAACTGGTTCAAAAAGAGCGCCCTGGTGGGCAAGCTGATGACCGGGGTAGAGCACTGGTTCCTGCCCAAGGTCGGTGTTCAGAGTCCACCCTGGACGATCCGCAACACTGCAAAAGACCACACCAAGCTGCGCCGGGCCGCCGAAATGCCGCAGATCCACTACCCCAAGCCCGATGGCGCGATCAGCTTTGACCGACTCTCGAGCGTGTTCATCAGCAACACCAATCACGAGGAAAACCAGCCGGCCCACCTCACCCTGAAGGGCGCTGACGTGCCGGTGGCCACCAACCTGGCGCGCTACGCGGGCCCTGAAGGGCGTTATTGCCCGGCTGGGGTGTACGAATACGTCAAGAATGACAACGGCAGCGACCGCCTGCAAATCAATGCGCAGAACTGCGTGCACTGCAAGACCTGCGACATCAAGGACCCGACGCAGAACATCGTCTGGGTCACGCCCGAGGGGGGCGGCGGGCCCAATTACGTCGGGATGTAACCGTCCGGCGCGCCGATCCATCCAGCGCTTAGCGCTGTGGGTGGCGCTGACGGGTGTTGAGTGCTGAGGTGCCGATCGGCGGACTGGGCTACCTTGCTCCGCGAATGTCCTCCGGACAGGCTGCGCCAGTCCTCCCCCTTTATTTCGCTGCGCAAGGCAGCCCAGTCCCCCGATCGTTAGGCGGGTGATCACCGGGACGGTCTTGGCCTAATTTTCTGCAAGGTGTCCCCTGCGCCTCTTCCTCTGGTGCGTCGGGTCTGACGCAGCGAAATCAAGGAGGAGAGGCGGCGCAGCCGACTCGGGGGACATTCGCGGAGTCAGACCCGATGCACCAAAAGGGTGACAGCATCCCCCAAAAAACGGCCAAAACCGAGAAATTGGACTCTGACCCCGATTTCCAACCCCCGCCTCACCTCCGGAAGTGCGAGGAAATGACAGTTTCAAAATGTGACAAATCGTATATGCTTTGAAGAGAAAGGTTGCCAAATAGTCGGGCAGAGTTCTGCCTGCGCAAGTCTCACGTGGGATCAAGAGACAACATCAAGGCTGTTAAGGTTGAAGTCCTTGAACAGCGCATCCTGCTGTCGGCCGACTTGGTCGTGCCAGACAGTAGGGATTTGCTGCGCACGCAGGCGGCTGAAACTGCCTCGGTCAGCCCGCAAACACCCACCACCGGCACCGCGACAACCGACCTGCCACTCACGAGCACGCCGGATCCGCTGACGGTTCATTCGCCCTCCGGCACCACGCTGGATTTGAGCAGCGCTCCGGCCGGGGAGCGACTCGATCTGGCCCAGGGCTATATGCTGACCGGATCAGGCCTCTGGGATGGCCCGCTGGTCAACACTGGCACGGTAGCGCCTGGCGAGTCGCCGGGCGTGTTGTCGGTTCAGACCTTCGAGCAGAACGCCGGCGCCATCCTCAAACTTGAGATCGGCGGCACCACACCCGGTCCCGGCAGTGTCAATCCGATGGCTGGCCACGATCAGGTCGCCGTCAGTGGCCTGGCGCAACTGGCCGGCACGCTGACTCTGGACTTCATCAACGATTTCCGACCCACGGCCGGACAGGTCTTTGACGTGATGACCTGGAGCAGCCGTCAAGGCTCTTTTTCGTCGTACACCGGTCTTTATGCTGGTAACGGCATCTATCTCAAGCCAATTTACGAACCCAACCGCCTACGGCTGCTTGCCACTGCACTGCCCGGACTGGACCAGCTTTCGGTGGTGCCGCAAGCGCAACAAGCGCTCGACCAGTGGCTGAGCCAGCTGGCCAACAACCTCAGCCAGACTGCTGTCACTCTCGACGCCTCGATGGAGGTGGGTGGCATGCGGCTAACGGGCCAGTGGCGCGTATCGGTCGCACCGCTGGCCAACAACCAGCTGGAGACCACCTGGACCGCCCTGGACGTGGGCGCCCAGTGGTCGCTGCCAGCACTCAAAGGCTCGCTCAGTGGCATCAATGGCACGCTGGTCATGGGGCCGAGCACGCTACAGGTCAATTTGTCGGGCCAGGGGGCGCTTGCGGTCGGCGACGGTCCGGCCATGTCGGGCCAGATGAACCTGGCCTATCAGCAGGGGCAGCTGGCTGTGACAGCCACCGGCATTGCGCTGCAGATCGGCGAGCCCGCCCGCGGTCCTGCGATTGGACTGAGCAACGGCACCTTGGCGCTGACTTGCGGCGCCGGGCAGTACCAGTTGCAGCTCAGCGGCACCGGTACGGTGCAGGCCCTGGCCGGCGTGTCCTTTCAGGGTCAGCTGCTCTACAGCGCCGGCAGCAACACAGTGGCCCTGCTCAGGGCCACCGGCGCCACCCTGCAGCTCGGCGAGCTCGGCTCGGTCAGCGGTGATCTGAGCTTTACCAGCAGCAGCCGACAGGCCGAGGGGCAGACCATCCAGGAGCTGATTCTTGGCGCCCGGGTCAGCAGCGCCAGTCTGCGCTTGGGTGCCCTGGCGATGAACGCCACCCAAGGCAGCCTGGGATTGGTCTGGGGCAGCGTCACTCCCACGACCGGGCTGGGCAATGCCTCGCGCTACACCGCCCTGCGCGGCGACCTTGATCTGACGGTAACCCTTGACAGTGCGATCACCCTCAATGGCCAGCGGGTGCGCATCAGCCACAACACGCTGACCGAAAGCCTGCGACGCGATATCGCCCTACCCGATGGCCAGAGCCTGATGATGGATCTGGCGGCCGCGCAGACCCAGATCAGCGGCCGCTTCCGGGCCGAAATTGCCGGGCTGATGAGCTTTGAAGGCGACCTCGCGCTCGATGCCACCCAGCGCGTACGTCTGCTCTCCAACGGTCAAGCCATCGAGCTGACTGAATACGCGCTTTCGGGATCGCGGGCTGCACTGGCTTTCGTGCCCAGCGCCGGAGGTAACAGCGCAGCGCTGTCAGCCCTCGATGCCGACATGGCCTTCGTCTACGCCAAGGACAACCAAGGCAATAGCTGGATCAGCAGCCGCGGGGCTGCCGGCTCTCTGGTGGTGGCCGGGTACGCCCTGGAAAACCTGCAATCGGCCCAGTGGTCGATCAACCGCGCCGTCAACGTCAGCAGCGCCCTGGCCGGCGTGACCCTCGACTGGAGCGAGGCTCGACTTTTTACCCTCAGCTCGGGACGCAGCTTCGTGCTCGATCAGGTCGGCGAGGTGCTGACGCTGCCGGTGCAAGGCACGCTGGTCCTCGGTGACAACCGCCTGTCAGGCCAGTTGCAAATCGGCTACGACCGCAGCCGCAGCGAATGGAGTTTGAGCGCCGCCGATGCACAGTGGTGGATGGCTGCCGGACCGGCCTTCGTGCGGCTCAACCAGGTCAATGCCCAGCTGCGTATCGACAGCCAGCGCCGGCGGGTGGGCGAGATCAGCGGCCAGGTAGAGATCGGCGGCATCGCCGGCCTGCAAATGTCGGCCAGCAGCGCGCGCGTGGCCTTCAACGACCTGGCCGGCAGCTACACCGTGGCGCTCACCGGCGCCACGATCGACATCGCAGGCTTCGGGCAAATCAGCGGCAATCTGACGGTCAAGCGCCAGGACGGCCCCAGCGGGGAACGATTGGTGATTGCTGGCACCGGCCTGACGGCCACCATAGGCCCAGCCGGTGCGCAACTACAGGTCAGCGACGCCAGTCTGGGCCTGATCCTTTCGCGCGATGCCCTCGGCCAAGCGGGCTACGCCCTTGTTGCCCAGGGCGGCGTGAGCCTGAGCACCAGCGGCAACGCCTTCAACCTGAGCGCCGCGCAAGCGCGCATCGAGGTCAATCGACTGGGCAGCAGTCTTAATGAAACCCTGACCCTGGACAACGGTTCAACCGTCGCCTTGAGCTTTGACGATGAACGTCCTCGCACGGCGGTCTCGGTCAGCGGCGCCAGCCTTCAGCTGGGTAGCTGGGGCAGCATCAGCGGGAATCTGCGCATAGACAGCCGCGTGGTCAGCATCGGATCGGGCACACGCCAACAATTGGAGATCGGGGTCGAGGGCGCCAGCGCCTCACTGGCCCTGGGCGGACCGAGCGTCAGCCTCAGCGGAGCCAGCGCCGCAGTGCTGCTGTTCAGCGAAACCGTCAACAACCAGGCCCAGTTGCGCTACGCGATTCAGGCCGAAGGCCGGGCGGTACTGTCGGGCGTCAGCGGCCTGAGCCTGAGCGCGCAGCGCCTACAGGTCTCGATCAATCGCAGCGGCACCGCGCAGGACCGCAGCATCGCCACCGCCTCGGGTTGGTTGCAACTGGCCCAGCGCGACGAGGAAACCCGCATCCGCGGCTACGGCACAGTGGGCGTGGGCAGCTGGCTCAGCGCCGAGGGCGATGTGTTCCTGGAATCGCGCCAGAACCAGAGTGTGACCCTCAGCGACGGCAGCGCCGCCGCTGTCAACATGCTGCTGATCGGAGGGAGCAGCCTGTCGGCCTCGGTAAGCATGGGCGCCAACCTGGCCCTGCGCGATGTCAGCCTGGCCATGGCGCTGAGCACCGAAACCAGCGGCAACACTCCGCGGCGCTGGATCAGCGGCAGCGCCACGATCGGCGCCGCCACCCTCGATGCGGTGGCGCAGGCCCAGATCGACTTGGGACTACTGGACATCAACCGGCAGCTCAATGCCGACGGCAGCCTGTATCTCTTCAATGATGAAAAAGTCATCAACTGGCGGCCGACCGATACCACCCCCGGCCTGCCCCTGGTCATCAACGACACCACCGCGCTGATCCTCGATGCGCAGGTGGCCCGCTTGGCCACCGCCATTCAGGGCCGACTCGACATCGGCGGGGCCAGCATCAGCGGCATCTTCCACGTGGTGGAGTCGGCCAAGACCGTCAATGGCCAGTTGCTGCCCGCCTGGGCAGTGGTGGCGGGCAACGCCAGCGTGGTGCTGCAGGCCAATGGCGCCAGCGCACGCATCGAAAACGTGACCGGCAACCTGCTCATTGCTGCCGACGGCACCAGCGGCACCCTCTCGGGCGACGGCTCTGTCACCGGCATCGACGGCATAAGCGCCAGCGGCTCGCTGGTGGCCAGCTTCAGCGACAACCGACTGCAACTGGCCGGACAGCTGGAGATGGCGGTGACCGGCGTAGGACAACTCGCCGGCAACTTCTCGGTCGTCAAAGAACCGACCGTTTTTTCGGTGCCCGAATACGAAACCCGGCAGGCCAGTCTGGCGGGCGCCGGCACAGCGCAAGAGACGCTGGCCGGTGGGCAAATCATCACCGCGCGGGTGCGACTGAACCTGTCCGACAACAGTGGCCAATTTACCCGAGAGGGCCTCTACAGCCTGAGCTGGGGCGGTCAGAGTCAGGCCTTCTCCACTCTGGACGGCACCGGTGCCCAGGCACGGCCGGTCAGTGACGAAGAGGTGGCCTTGCGCATCCAGGCTGCGCTGGAGCGGCTGGCCGCAGTGGGCAATGGCAATGTGCGCGTCAGCGGCAGCCGTTCGGCCGGCTTTGAACTCGAATTCATCGGCGCGATGGCCGGACGCCCTCTGGCCCTGGCGGCCAATGCCGACCAGACCGACGGACTGTGGCTGACACAGCCGCCCGATCCGGCCGATCGCGACGATTGGGGCGTGATCGAGGAAACCGCGGCGATGCAAATTGCGCGCAGCGAAGTCCAGCAGCTGGTGCTCAACCACAGCAGCGGCAGTAACCAGACTTTCACGCTGGCCCTTGGCAACGCCGTCACCGCGCCGATTTCCTTCAATTCCACCAGCAGCCCGGTCAACGAACGCCAGTTGCTCACGATCACCGCAGCCAGCCGGGCCGCAGGTCAGTTCTGGCTGGCCCTGGACGGTCAGCTCAGCAGCAAGATCCGCTATTCGGCAGATCCAAGCTACCACACCGCCCAGCTGCGGCAGGCCCTGGAGGGCCTGGTGGGGGCCGGCAATGTGTCGGTCAGCTACACCCAAGGTTACACCGCTCACAACAGCATTGATTACCTGATCGAGTTCCGCGGCGCCAAGGCGGGCATGGACCTGTCGACGCTGCAGACCTACAGCTCCAGTGGCGACATCGTGCTGGCCATGAGCACCGTGCGCCAAGGATCGCCGGGCTATTCGGTGACCCAGCAGGCGCGCGCCATCGAGGCGGCCCTGCAGACCCGTCTGGGGACCGGCGCTGTCAGCGTGGCCTACGACCCCAGTTCGACCCTTAGCCAATCACGCTTTCAAATCAGCTTTGGCGGCACCCTGGCCGGAGCTGACCTGCAGGGCCTTCAAGCAAGCGTCAACGGCGCGGGTCTGAGCGCCAGCATCAGCACTGTGAGCGATGGCCGCGCCGCCGTCGGTGCGGTACAGACCATACGGCTTTATGACGAGGCGGTGGTCGGCACCTTCGAGCTGAGCCTGTGGTTCCAGGGTCGCAGCTACACCACTGGCACCCTGCCCTTCAATGCCAGCGCGGCCCGCCTGCAATCGGCCCTGCTGGCCGCGCAGAATAGCCTGGGCCAGTCGCTGGCCCAGCAGGGCGTCGAGGCGACGGTGCAATTGCTGACGGAAACCCGCGGCAACAAGGTCTGGCAGGTGGCCTTTGGGGGCAGCGCCTCGGCGGTCGATCTTGATGTGATGCAGGGACGCATCACCAGCACCGTGCCGGCACCGGATGCCAGCCTGACCCTGAGCCGGCAAGCGAGCACCAGCAATGAAAGCCAGCGCCTGGTGCTGGCCAGCGGCGCGCAGCGCATACGCCTGTCACTCGAAGGCGCAAGCGGCAGCACCGACATCCTCGACGCCCGCACGCTCACACCGCAAGCCCTTCGCAGCGCGCTGGCCGGGCTCACCGGCATCGGCTCTCAAGACAATGTGCAGGTTAGCGCAGTGAACGGAGCCACGGGGCAATTCGACGTCTCGTTCACTGGCGCGCTGGTCGGCCGTGACATGGCGCGTCTTCTGGTCAGCCCGGTACAGACCCTCTCGCTGGCCATGACCAACGGGCAGCGGCCCACCCATTTCCAGCTCAAGCTGGACGGTCTGAACGAGGCTACGCCCGACTTCAATATGGTCGGCCTCAACGACGAGCAGCTGGCACAGTCGCTACAACTGCTTATCGGCATGCTGCCCGACTTGAATGCCGGCCAGGTGCGGGTGCAGGCGCGGGCCAATGAACCGCTGGTTTTTGACATTGCCTTTGTCAACGCGCTGGCAGGGGCCAGCGTGCCTGTGGTCGAGGCGGTGCTTTCGCGAACGGTGGAAGTCAGCGCCGAAAGACTGTTGATCGGCGCCAGCAATGTCACAGCCCAAGTGGGCAGCAGCAACGCGGGTGTGGCGGTGGAAAGCGGCAACCTGGCCCTGCTGATCCAGAAGCGTCCCGACGCCACCACAGGCTACGCCCTGCAGGTGGCCGGCAATGCGGTCCTCAACGGCTTCGGCGGAAGCGTCAGCCTCAGCGCAGGAGCACAGCTGCGCGTCAATGCCATGGGGCAGGCGCTTTCGGTCCATGTGCCCACCGGCGTGAGCAGCAGCACCACCCTGAGCTTTGCCGACGGTCTGGCACGCCAGGAACTGGTGATCACCAACGGCCGGGTCGACGTGACTGGCCTGGGTCATGTGCAGGGCGACCTCAAATTGGTCACCACCCGTCAGGTGCTCAATGGAGTGGTCACTACCGACCTGAGCATAGGCTTTGAAAACGCCAGCGGCAGTTTGACCCTGGGTGGGGCCAGCGCCGGCCTGAGCGCCGGCACCGGTGCTCTGCTGCTGCGCCACGAGGTCGATTCCGGCGGGGTGGTCACGCGCAAGGTGGCCCTGCAAGCCGATGGCCAGGTGGCGCTGCAAGCACCGGGCGTGAGCCTGACGTCGGCACTGACCCTCAATTACAACCGCTGGGGGGCCGATCTGGATCTGGCCGTGGCCACGCCCACAGGCGACTATGCGGTGCGCATGCTGGCCGGCCAGACCCGACTCACCGGCCAGACCAGCTTGACCCTGGCCGACACCTTGACGCTCAGCGGCCTGCTGTCCATCGAAAGCCGCAGCGGGCAGACGCTCAGCCTGAGCAATGGCACCCAGGTGCAGACCGATCAGCTGGTGGTCACCGGCGCCCAGGTGAGCGCGGTCGTTAAGTCCGGGGCCAACACCATCGCGGAGCTGGGCGGCATCGACATCGCCGCGGTGGTCAGTACCGAGGCGGTCAATACCACTGCCCGGCGCTGGATCACATCCACAGCCAGTCTGGGCTCAGTCAGTGTGGCCGGCTACAGCTTGCAGGATTTGAAT
>JBEIHE010000062.1:0-18390 GCA_040381515.1 Polaromonas sp. | reverse complement strand
TGCTTGCCCGCATCGGAGGCCAGCAGCACGCAGACGCCCTTGAGATCTTCGTCGTCGCCCAGGCGATTCAAGGGCGCGTGCGAGGCCATTTCATCGAGTCCGATGGACTTAAGCAGGCCGTCAGACATCTTGCTCGGAAAAAAGCCCGGGCAGATCGAGTTGACGGTAATGCCATGCACGCCCCATTCGCAGGCCAGAGCCCGAGAGAAGTTGATGACCGCACCCTTAGAGGTGTTGTAGGCCAGGGTCTTCATACCCTTGGGATTGCCGCCCAGGCCGGCGATGGAAGCCAGGTTGATGATGCGGCCGTGCTTGCGAGGAATCATGCTGAGCCGCCCGATCTGCTGGCTGAGCAAGAAGTAACCCCGGATGTTGAGGTTCATCACCTTGTCCCAGGCCTCGATCGGATAGTCCTCGGCCGCAGCACCCCAGGCGGCGCCGGCGTTATTGACGAGGATGTCCACATGACCGAGGGTGGCTAGAGCCTGCTGCGCGAGTTTTTCGATCTGGGCCGGATCAGCACAGTCTGCAGCCATGCAATCGACCACGATGCCCTTCTTGCGCAATTGATCGACGGCCTCTTGCAAGTCCGCTGCTTTCCTCGAGGTAAGGAACAGCCGGGCTCCCGCCTCGCCCAAGGCCTCCGCCAATTGAAAACCCAGCCCGCGTGACCCTCCTGTCACCAGCGCGGTCTTGCCGCTGAGGTCAAACAACTGCTGTACGGTTCTGGCCATGATGAAATCAACTCCTCGGTGAATCCCCGCTGTCTTCGGGGAGTCGGGCACGCACAATCCACAAAACAAATCCGAGCACGGTCGCCAAAGCGCCAGCGGCCACCAGCAGCCAACCCCAGAACGCGTCCAAACGCTCTGCGGACAGGCCCAGCACCAGGGTCAACAGCCCACCGAAGACGAACACCCAAACCAAGGTATCGATACGGCGAAGGACAGCGCGGCGGGTCATCGGGCTTGCAACTTTGCTCACGGACTTTTGACACAAAGTATAGGCAGGCTCCGAATGGCCTTGAGCAGGATCAGATCCACTTCAGAGTACCTCGAACACCCCGGCGGCCCCCATGCCACCTCCTATGCACATGGTCACGCACACCCGACGTGCACCACGGCGTCGACCTTCGATCAAGGCATGGCCGGTCAAGCGCTGCCCACTGACGCCGTAGGGATGACCTAGCGCAATGGCACCGCCGTTGACGTTAAGCCGAGCCGGGTCAATGCCCAGGCGATCGCGGCAGTAGATGACCTGCACCGCGAAGGCTTCATTGAGCTCCCACAGGTCGATGTCGTCGACCTTCAGACCGAGCCGCTGCAACACCTTGGGAACAGCAAACACCGGGCCTATGCCCATTTCGTCGGGCTCGCAACCCGCCACTGCAAACCCCAAAAACCGCCCCAGGGGCTTGAGCCCCCGCTTCTCGGCCAGGGATTCCTCCATCACCACGCAAGCACCGGCACCATCAGAAAACTGACTGGCATTGCCCGCCGACACCAATCCACCCGGCAGCGCGGAACGCAGACCATGAATGGCCTCGAAGGTGGTACCCGCGCGTATGCCCTCATCGTGCTCAACCGTCACCTGCCGAGTGATCAGCCCCAGGGCCTTGTCGGCCACACCGGCCGTCACCGTGATGGGGGCGATTTCTTCGCGGAACCGACCTGCCTCCAGGGCCGCAGTCGCTTTTTGCTGGCTCGCCGCGCCGTATTCGTCCATGGCGGCGCGGCCTATGTGGTAGCGCTTGGCCACCTGCTCGGCCGTTTGCAGCATGTTCCAGTAGATTTCGGGCTTCTGTTTATCCAAGGCCGGGTCCTTGAGCATGTGCTGGTTCATCTCCTGCTGCACGCAGGAGATGCTCTCCACGCCCCCGGCCACGTACACGCTGCCCTCGCCCGAGGCGATGCGCTGTGCGGCCAGAGCGATGGTTTGCAGACCCGATGAACAAAAACGGTTGACCGTCATGCCGGAGACCGTGACAGGCAGACCCGCCTTCAAGGCAATCTGGCGGGCAATGTTGGCGCCGGTGGCACCCTCCGGGTTGGCGCAGCCCATGATGACGTCCTCCACCTCGGCCGCATCCAGTCCAGCCCGCTGCACCGCATGCTGGACCGCATGTCCGCCCAGCGTGGCACCATGGGTCATGTTGAAGGCACCCTTCCAGCTCTTGGCCAGGGGCGTACGGGCGGTCGATACGATGACGGCTCGGCTCATGAAGAAATCTCCTGGGTACGCTCGAGGTCGGGTCTCATGCGTTGTTAAAGGTTTTGCCCTCGGCGGCCAAGCGAGCCAGCAGAGGGGCCGGCTGCCAGAAGGCCGCATCATCAAGGGGGTTGCGCGCAAAGCGCTGCATGGCCTGCACCACATTGAACAGGCCAAGGCCGTCGGCATAGTGCATGGGCCCACCGCGCCACAGCGGAAAGCCGTAGCCGGTGACATAGACCATGTCGATATCACTGGCCCGGGCCGCTATGCCCTCCTCTAGGATATGCGCGGCTTCATTGACCAACGAAAACACCAGGCGCTGAACGATCTCTTCGTCGTCGATCCGGCGCGGCTGTATGCCCAGGCTGGCGCGGTGCTGTTCAATCATGGAGACAACCTCTGCGCTGGGCTGGGCCTCGCGCCGGCCGGCAGCGTAGTCGTACCAGCCACTGCCGGTCTTCTGGCCAAAACGACCGGCCTCGCACAAGAGGTCAGCCGTCTTGCTGTAGCGCAGGCCTGGTTTTTCCAGATAGCGACGCTTGCGGATGGCCCAGCCGATGTCGTTGCCGGCCAGATCCCCCATGCGAAACGGACCCATGGCAAAGCCGAACTTTTCGATGGCCTTGTCCACCTGCGCCGGTGTGCAGCCTTCGTCAAGCAGGAAGCCGGCCTGTCGGGCGTACTGCTCAATCATGCGATTGCCGATGAAGCCGTCACAGACGCCGGAGACGACCGCGGTCTTGCGGATTTTCTTGCTCAGGCTCATGCATGTGGCCAGCACGTCCTTGCCGGTCTGCTTGCCGCGCACCACCTCCAGCAGCTTCATCACATTGGCAGGACTGAAAAAATGCAATCCGATCACGTCCTGAGGGCGCTGAGTGAATGCGGCAATGCGGTCCAGATCCAGGGTGGAGGTGTTGCTGGCCAGGATGGCCCCAGGCTTGCACACCTGGTCGAGTTGCTTGAACACCTTTTCCTTCACGCCCAGGTCTTCGAACACCGCCTCGATGACCAGATCGGCTTGCGCCAAGTCGCCCATGGTCAGGGTGGGCTTGAGCAGCGCCAGGCGCTCCTGCAGTTTTTCAGGCTGCAGCTTGCCCTTTCGCACCTGTGCCTCGTAATTGCCCTTGAGGATGCCCAAGCCCCGGTCCAAAGCCTCCTGGCTGGTCTCCAGCAGGGTCACCGCAATGCCCGCATTGAGAAAATTCATGGCGATACCACCGCCCATGGTGCCGGCACCGACGATGCCCACCGATTGCACCGGACGCTGTGGGGTGTCGTCGGGTACATCGGGGATCTTGGCCGCTGCGCGCTCAGCCGCAAACAAGTGGCGAAGGGCACGCGACTGCGGCGTCCACATCAGGTTGATGAACATCTCCCGCTCGCGCAGCATGCCCTCTTCAAAACTCAGACGGGTGGCGTTTTGCACCGCATCAACACATTTGATCGGCGCCGGCAAGTTGCGCGCCATCGCTGCAGCTGTGTTGCGGGCGAACTGAAAATAGGCGTCGCCCTGCGGATGGGCACACTTGAGGTGACGCACCAGGGGCAAGGGCCGCACCTGGGCGATCTCTTGCGCCAAGGTCACCGCCTGCGGGACGAGCGTAGCGGCTGAATCGGCCATGCGATCGAACAGTTTTTGTCCGGGCAGGCGCGCGAGCAGCTCGCTCTTGACTGGATCACCGCTGAGAATCATGTTGAGCGCAGGCTCCACGCCAATGGCCCGCGGCAAACGCTGGGTGCCGCCGGCACCGGGAATCAGACCGAGTTTGACCTCGGGCAGAGCCACCTGGCAGCCGGGCGCAGCAATGCGGTAATGGCAACCGAGCGCCAGTTCCAGCCCCCCGCCCATCACCACCGAATGCAGGGCAGCGACGATGGGTTTGTCTGACAACTCGCAAGCTCGGATCACGCTGAGCAAATTGGGCTCGGCCAGTGCGGCGGGCTTACCGAATTCACGGATGTCGGCGCCCCCGGAAAACGCCTTGCCCGCCCCGGTGATGACGATGGCGTGCACCGCCTCATCTGCGTTGGCTTGTGCAAGCCCGTCCGTCACCGCCTTGCGAGTTGCAAAGCCCAAACCATTGACCGGTGGGTTGTCCAGGGTGATCACGGCCACCGAACCGTGCTTTTCATAGCGTGCCGTCATGGGCGGTGCCTCTGCTCAGAAGTGAAGGGGAAGTGGGGTCAAGACCGCGGTCATCGCATTCGAATAGAACGGTCGTTCTATTTTCCAAGCATTTTAGACCGCAGAACCTTGTCCACAAATGGAGGTTGTCAAATTTCCAGCCACTGGCGACGCAGGGCTTCCTGTGCTTGCAACTGCTGTGCGGTACCGCTGAAGACGACCTGCCCGCGCCCCAGCACCATGACGCGGTCAGCCAGTCGCAGCGACAGGTCGAGCTTTTGTTCCATCAGCAGGATGGCCGCACCTTGTCGGGCTTGCTGCTGCAGGATCTGGCCGACCTTTTGAACCCAGTGCGGAGCCAGCCCCTCGGTGGGCTCATCGAGGATCAGCAATTGCGGATCGCCCATCAAGGCTCGCGCCAGACTCAGCATCTGCTGCTCACCCCCGGACAACACACCGGCTCGCTGATGCATCCGGGCATGCAACTGCGGAAACATTTCACAGACCCAGGCCAGTCGTGCCGAGACATCCACGCCGCGCGCGCCCAGACGCAGGTTGTCCCTGACGGTGAGCAAGGCAAATGCATCGCGCGTCTCCGGAACATAAGACACGCCCAGACGGGCAATCTGGTGGACCGCGAGCAGGCCCAGTTCCTGCGCCTTCCAGAATCTCTGGCCGCTGGCTGGCACCAGCCCCATCAGGGCCCGCGCCAGGCTGGAGCGGCCCGACCCATTTCGGCCGAGCACCGCCAATACCTGTCCGGGCGCCAGTTCCAGATCGACCTCGCGCAGCGCCTGCACCGGCCCGTGCCAGACATTGAGCCCCTGGACCTTCAGCATGGAGCCTCCCGATTCGAGAGGTAAATCCGTTGCACCTCTTCATGGGCCTGAACCGCCTGCGGCGAATCGCAGAGCAGGACACGCCCCTCGTGGAGAACGGCCACCTGGTCGGCCAATTCAAACACCACCGACATGTCGTGCTCCACCAGCACCAGCGTTCGGTCCCGCGAGAGCTGGTCGATGCGCTGGACAAACTGTCGGGTCTCGCTACGGCTCATGCCGGCGGTCGGCTCATCGAGCAGCATCACCCGGGGTTCGACAGCCAGCACCATCCCCAACTCCAGCATGCGCTGGCGTGCATAGGGCAACTGCGCCACCGGGGTCTGCGCCGCATCACCGAGCCCCAGTTCCTCAAGCAAGCGCTCCACCCGCTGCTGCACATCGCGCAGACGGTCCAGGCGATGCGTGAGATCCCACCAACGCCCCGCCACATAGCCAAGTGAGGCCAGGCAGGCCATCTTCAGATGTTCGGCCACCGGCAAGCTACCAAAGAACTGGCTGATTTGAAAGCTGCGGCCCAGCCCCCTGCGCACAATCTGATGCGGATCGAGTCCGAGCAGGTCATGCCCGTCCAGGCTGATCCGTCCTTTCTGAGGCTGTATCAGCCCGGTGACCGCATTGAACAAGGTGGACTTGCCTGCACCGTTGGGGCCGATCAGGGCCAGTCTCTGGCCGGCCGCCACCTGCAGGTTCACACCCTGAAGAATGCGGTGCGGACCCAATTGCACCTGCAAGTCCCGAATCTGCAAGGTGCTCATGAGGCCCCCCGATCGTCTCGCTGCCAACGCCGGGCGGCCCAGGCCAGCAACAAGGCAAGCGCCATGGCGAAAGGACCGGCCATCCAGTGCCAGGGTTGGGCCGTGTCCAGCCGCAGTCCTAGATAAAACACCTGCGAACCCAAGGTATCGGCCAGCCGCCACTGGTATGCCATCTCCACCAAGGCCGCAAAACCGAACGCAAACAGAAGACCCGCCAGGGCGATCCACGGTCTGCGATGGAGGGCCCGGATGACGACGGGCCAGCCCGGGATCAAGCCGCCAGGCAACAACCACAACACCCCCACGAAAGTCAGCCCCAGATAGAGCAGCCAGGCGGGTGTCCAGGCCGACAAAACCACCGAACCCAGCACCATGAGCACGCCCCCGGCCACCGCGCCGCTCATCAGTGCCACGCCCCCCATCAGGGTAAAAATCAGCACCGCCGCCGACCGGTGACTGGACAACACCTCGGTGCTGACGATCTCATTGAACAGCGCACCCAGGCCGCCAGCCACGCCCGCGAAAAAGGCCGCCACCACAAAGGTCAGGTGACGAATGCGGCGGGCGTCCTGTCCCAGGAAGGCCACCCGCTGCGGGTTCTCGCGCACGGCCTGCAGCAAGCGGCCGGTGGGAGTGCTGGCGTAGGCACGGATGAGCATCAGGACCATGAGCCCATAAACACAGCTCAAGAGGTAGAGCGCGGGCATTTGCGTCCAGTCAGGCTCCCAGTTCAGACCCGCTCCACGGTTGGCGCTCAGTCCGGCCTCTCCGCCAAAAACAGCAGGGAACATCTGTGCCGCTGCCCACGCCAACTCACCGGTGCCCAGGGTGATCATGGCAAAAGCGGTGGCCGAATGGTGCCGGGTGGCCAGCCAGCCCAGGGGCCAGGCCAGCACGGCCGCCGCAAGCCCCGCCGCCCAGGGTACGGCCAGCATCGGAAAGCCCAGCCCGCTTTCAATGCCACGCATCAGATGCACTGCGGCGAAGGCGCCGGCTCCGCTGTAGACCGCCTGTCCGAAGCTGACCATGCCCCCCTGCCCCATGAGCAGCCAGAAGCTCAAGCAAAGAATGATGGCGGCCACCATCTGAACCATCAACCCCAAAACCTGATCGCTCAACACCGGAGCGGCCAGCAGCGCCAGACCGATCGCGATCCAGCCGATTGAGCCCGAACGGGTCCACTTCATGCGCGCTGCCCCATCAGCCCACGCGGCCTGACCAGCAGCACCAGAACCATCAGCAGGTAAGGCAGGAGCGGCGCCAGTTGACTGACTTTGAGATCAACCAGCATGGCTGGCCGGCTCAAACCGAACAACGAGCCCAAGCTGGCATCGACCGCCACGGCCAGGGTTTGGAGGCAGCCGATCAGCAAGCTCGCCACCAAGGTACCCTGTAACGAGCCCAAGCCGCCCACCACGATTACGACAAAAAGCATGGACCCGATGGTGGCTGCAATGCCGGGTTCGGTCACGAATGCGTGCCCCCCCAGCACGCCGGCCAGGCCCGCCAAACCACAGCCGACCGCAAACACCCGCATGAACACCGCCGGCACATCATGACCGAGGGCCTGCACCATCTGCGGATGGGTCAAGGCCGCTTGTATCACCCGTCCCGAGAGCGAGTAGCGCAGGAAAACCGCCAGCACCCCCAACACCAGCACCGAAACGGCCACGATGAACAACCGGTAGGTCGGCAGGCTCACGTCCGCCACCTGCCAAAGCGGCGCATTGAGCTGCGATGGAACAGGATAGCTAACCGGCAGGCTGCCCCAGATCAGCCGGATTACTTCAAGCAAGACCAGGGAAAGGCCAAAAGTGACCAGCATTTCGGCCCAATGTCCCTGGGCACGAACGGGCCGCAAGGCCCATCGTTCCACCAGGCAGCCGAGGGCCGCTGTCATCAGGGGCGCGAGCAACAGCGCCAGCCAAAAGCCCAGCCACTGGCTCAGGGCATAGGCCAAGTAGGCACCCAAAAGATAGAAGGCGGCGTGGGCGAAATTGAGCACGCCCATCAGGCTGTAAATCAGAGTCAGCCCACTGCAAAGGAGAAACAGCAGCAAGCCGTAGCTCAGTCCGTTGACCAGGAAGACCAGAAAAACATCCATTGGGGGCCCGTTCGCTTTGGGGCGATTGTTCCCCAATACCCGTCCGAAGGACTCAGCCCAGCGACTCCTGCTGTCGCATCAAGACGCCGGCGCAGCAATGACCCGCCCAGTTCCTGAGGATAGGATCGGTACGCTCCAATTGCTGCAATACCCGTTCGATGGGAATCACCCGTGCATTAATGTCCTGCTCGGCGGTGAACTCCCAAAGATAGGGCTTGCCGGTGAGTCCCTCTGCCAGTCCGATAAGGCAGCCCTGACCCAGTACGACGCTGTGGTCGCGCCACTTGGCCCGCGCCTTGCCCGAGACCACCATAACCGCCAAGCCGCTGTGCTCCTCCCCCGGGCGCCCCAGGCTCTCGCCCTTGCGCACGATGCGGGTGGGCAGGTGATCGCTGGCCTGCATCTGCAAGCACATGAGCTGATGCACGTCCAGGCGATCGGCCGCGGCTGGATTCTTGGCATCAAAAATCGCCCGTTGCATCTCGGGTCCGGTAAACGTCCGATCGCCAAGGAAGGCAAAGTCAGAAATCCCCCCAGCGACGGCCTGACGGGCGATCTCACGAAACATCTGGTGCTGCAGGGCCAGCCCCATCAGGGCATAGGGCAAGACACTCGTGTCAGCTCCAACCAGTGCGCGAATCGTCTGGGTCGGGAGCAGGATCGCCTCAACATCAGTCTGCGCGATCACGGTCTCGGAATGCAAGTCCGTGTCGAAAAATCCATGTTCGGCTAAAACCTGAACGCCCTCGAGCGTGCAATCCGCTCTCTTGTCGCTGCGCTCTGTAAGGCGCACCTGACCTGAGAGCATGAGAAAGCAGTGCTCGACTTGCTCACCCGCGCTGTAAATTGTCTGCCCCTGCGCATAGGTCTGTACCGTACCGACTGAAGGGCCGGCCACGGCAGCGGCGAGCAGGCTGACTTGGCCTGGCGAGGCAGGAGCGCCTGGAGGCGCAGCAGAAATCTTTGGATCTATCTTGCTGAGCACCTCCCGCTTGGGCCGACGAGCCGACTGCAGCAGCGCCTGGGTGCGGGCATCGATAGGGGGCAACGGCTGCGCGCCCATTTGTTCGAGCTGGGCCAAGGCCCGGGCCAGTTCCACCTCCAGGGTTCGGGCCACAAAGGAATCGACAAAGCCAATTGGCGGCCTGCCCGGCTCGAAAAAGAAGCGCTCGGCCGCATCCACGCGGGGCGTAAGAGAGCTCGATTTGGGATTTCCGGTCATCAAATCAATGAAAGGGACAGTCTTAGAGACCGGGCAGGCGATAGTCCTTCAAACTCTCGCGCAGCCGCGTTTTGAGAATCTTACCGGTTGCGCCTAAAGCAATGCTTTCCACAAAGACTACATCGTCAGGAATTTGCCACTTGGCAATCTTGCCTTCGTAAAAGTTCAGCAGTTCTTCCCGGGACACAGAAGCGCCCGGCTTGAGCACCACCATCACGATGGGACGCTCATCCCACTTGGGATGGGGCACGCCTATGCAGGCGGCCATCGCCACCGCGGGGTGAGCCACCGCCAGATTTTCAATGTCGATCGAGCTGATCCACTCGCCGCCGGACTTGATCACATCCTTGCTGCGATCGGTAATTTGCATGTAGCCATCCGGGTCAATCGTGGCCACGTCGCCGGTCGGGAACCACCCCTCTTGCAGCGGGTCGCCCCCCTCGCCCTTGAAGTAACCCTGGATCACCCAGGGACCGCGGACCAGCAGATTGCCGAAAGTCTGACCGTCCCACGGCAGCTCCTGGCCCTCATCGTCGACGATCTTCATGTCCACACCGAAGATGGCGCGGCCTTGCTTGAGGCGAACATTCATTTGGGCCTGATCATCGAGGCTCTGATGCTTGTTCTTCAGCGTGCAAACGGTTCCCAGGGGGCTCATCTCGGTCATGCCCCAGGCGTGGAGCACTTCCACGCCATAGTCGTCCCGGAAGGCGCGAATCATGGCGGGCGGGCAGGCCGAGCCTCCAATCACCGTTCGCTTGAGCGAGGAAAATCTCAAGCCACCCGGCTTCATGTGGGCCAGCAGCATTTGCCAGACTGTCGGCACCCCAGCGGCGTAACTGACCTGCTCGGCTTCGATCAATTCATAGACCGAGCGGCCATCGAGCGCCGGGCCAGGAAAGACCAATTTGGCGCCGGTCAGGCAGGCCGCGTAAGGGATGCCCCAGGCATTGACGTGAAACATCGGGACCACCGGAAGCACCGAGTCACGGGCTGACAGGCCCATGGCGTCGGGCAGAGAGGCGCCCAAAGCATGCAACAAGGTAGAGCGGTGGCTGTAAAGCGCCCCTTTGGGATTGCCGGTAGTGCCACTGGTGTAACACAGGCTCGAGGCGCTGTTTTCATCGAAGCGGGGCCAAACGTAAGCGTCGTCTTCAGCGCCGATCCAGGCCTCGTAACTTTGCAGTGCCGGCAGGCCGGTGTCGGCCGGCAGTTGGCCCGGCTCGCACAGGGCGATGTAGTGCTTGAGGGTTGGGCATTGGGCGGCGATGGCCTGAACGATGGGCAAAAAGCCGACATCAAAACACAACACCCGGTCTTCCGCATGGTTGACGATCCACGCGATCTGATCCGGGTGCAGCCTGGGGTTGATGGTGTGCAGCACCCGACCCGAACCGCTGACCCCGAAATACAGCTCGAAATGCCGGTAGCCATTCCAGGCGAGCGTGGCCACCCGGTCCCCAAAGCCTAACCTCAGACGGTCCAGGGCTCGGGCCACCTGCCTGGAGCGGCGTGCGGCATCCACATAGCTGTAGCGATGGATGTCGCCTTCGATGCGCCGGGAAACGATCTGCCCATCGCCATGGTGACGCTCGGCAAAGGCAATCAGGGAAGAAATCAGCAACGGCTGGTCTTGCATCAAACCCAACATGAACAACCCTTCTCGACAAAGAAAACAGGCTCAAAACGCCGAACCGCCGCATCATGCATCAGAGGCCCGTGCTCAGGCCATGGGGATTGTCCCAGCGCGGCCGCTCGCCCGGCAAGCTTGGGCCACAATCGCCTCTATGCTCAACACCTTGTTGCGCCCTGCACCCCCCCAGACAAAGCCCGCCTGGCAGCCGGCCCTGTCTGCGCTCGGCTCTGGGTTCTATGCGCGAGTCGATCCCCGGCCGCTGGACGATCCACACTGGATTGACCGCAATGATCCGCTGGCGCGAGAACTGGGCCTGCCCGAGCCGTGGTTCCAGTCGCAAGAGGCCTTGATGGCCCTGTCGGGCTGCGCCGTCGCCGAGGGATCGCAGCCCATTGCCTCGGTCTACAGCGGGCATCAGTTTGGGGTCTGGGCCGGCCAACTGGGCGACGGAAGAGCTCTTATCCTGGGCGAGCTGCAGACTGCCGCGGGACCAGTGGAAGTTCAGATCAAGGGGGGCGGGCGCACCCCCTTCTCGCGCATGGGCGACGGACGCGCGGTACTGCGCTCATCCATACGTGAATACCTGTGCAGCGAAGCCATGCATGGCCGGGGTATTCCCACCACCCGAGCGCTCGCTTTGACCGGCTCGCCCAGTCGAGTCCTGCGCGAAGAAGTGGAAACCGCTGCCGTGGTCACCCGCACCGCGCCCAGCTTCTTGCGATTTGGCCACTTTGAACATTTCAGCCAGACCCCGCAGCCCGATTTGCTGCGACGCCTAGCCGACCATGTGATCGAGCGCTTCTATCCGGACTGTCGGCGTGCCGATTCCCCCTACGCCGCCTTCTTACAAGCGGTGGTTGAACGCACCGCAGTACTGCTGGCCCAGTGGCAGGCTGTGGGCTTCTGTCATGGGGTCATGAACACCGACAACATGAGTATTCTGGGTCTGACCGTGGACTACGGTCCCTTCCAGTTCCTCGACGCCTTCGATCCAGATCACATCTGCAATCATTCGGACAGCCAGGGTCGCTATGCTTACAAAAGACAACCGTCGGTTGCCCACTGGAATCTGTATTGCCTCGGGCAAGCCCTGCTGCCCCTGATGGACCATCAGGATCAGGCCTTGGCCGCGCTGGATGCCTATCGGCCCGCCTTCGAATCCGCGCTCACCGCTGCGCTGCGGTCCAAGCTCGGACTGATTGACGCGGCCAGTTCGCAGGATCTGCCCCTCATAGAGCAACTGCTTGGGCTCCTGTCGAGCAACCGAGTGGACTACACCTTTTTCTGGCGTCGATTCTGTGACTTTAGATCGCAACCCGAAGCAGTGCGAGAACTCTTTGCCGACCGCGCGGCCTTTGATGATTGGGCCATGCGCTACCGAACACGGTGCGCCGGACTGGATGCGGTCCAGCAGCGCCAGGCCATGCGTGCGGTCAACCCACGCTTCATCCTGCGCAACTATCTCGCAGAGCAGGCCATCGCCGCAGCCAAACAAGGCGACTTCATGCCCCTACGGCGCTTGCTGACGGTTCTGCGATCTCCCTTCGAAGATCACCCGGACCATCAGGAGTTGGCGCAGCTTCCACCCGACTGGGCCGCATCCATTGAAATCAGCTGCAGTTCCTGAGACACCCATGCGCTACAAAATCGAGAAGACCGAGGCACAGTGGAAGGCTCTTTTGGCCGAAAAGGGGGCTGAGCCCTTGGCCTACCACGTCACCCGAAAGGAAGGCACCGAACGAGCTTTCACCGGGCGCTATGAGGGGCTAAAGGCCGAAGGTACCTACCTTTGCGTCTGCTGCGACAAACCACTGTTCGACTCTTCCAGCAAATACGAGTCGGGCTCAGGCTGGCCCAGTTTCTTCCAGCCCCTGAGCACAGAAACGGTGGCCACACAGGAAGACCGCTCATTGTGGCTGGGGGTGCGTACCGAGGTTCACTGCCCCGACTGCGGGGCGCACCTGGGACACGTGTTCCCAGATGGACCGCAACCAACCGGATTGCGCTACTGCATGAATTCAGCCTCTCTTCTGTTCAAGCCACGCTCGGGCACTTGAAAACCGGCCCGATCACCTCAAGCCATGAAGCTGCTTCTCGATTTTCTTCCCATCCTGCTTTTCTTCGCCATGTTCAAGTATGCGGAGGCGCATCCGGACTGGGCCGCCACCACCGCCAGCCAATGGTTAGGCTTCATGGTCTCAGGTTCGGTGGTCGGAGCGGCCGAGGCGCCCGTGCTGCTGGCCACGGTGGTTGTGATCGCAGCCACGTTGGTTCAGGTGGCGGTGCTGATGGCCCGCGGCCAGAAAATCGACACCATGCTCTGGATCAGTTTGGCGCTGGTGGTGATTCTGGGCGGTGCCACGATTTACTTCCACAGTGAAACTTTTATCAAATGGAAGCCCACCCTCCTCTATTGGGCTATGGCGGCAGGCTTGCTGGTGGGACAGTTGCTGGGCAAAAACGGCATTCGCGCTTTGATGGGGTCGCAAATGAGCCTGCCGGACCCGGTGTGGCTGCGAGTCAACCAGGCTTGGATCGCGTTCTTTGCCTTCATGGGAGCCCTCAATCTCTGGGTGGCCTACCAGTTCTCCACTGCAGCCTGGGTTAACTTCAAGCTCTTCGGCGGAATAGGTCTGATGTTCGGTTTTGTGCTGGCGCAGGCTCTGGTTCTGGGCAAATACCTCAAGGATGACGAGCAACCGGCTCCCCCATCGGACGGTCCTAAGCCATGAGCCCGAACCGGGACCCAGGCTTGCCGCGGGCCGAGGAATTGCGCGCCCGGCTGGAACAGCAATTGAATCCTGGCTGGCTCGAAGTGATTGACGAAAGCGCCGATCACGCCGGTCACGCAGGCGCCGGGACCCAAGGCTATGGAACTCACTTTCGGGTCAAGCTATCGAGCCCCCGCTTCAAGGGACTGAGCCGGATCGCCCGCCATCGCCTTGTGTATGATGCGCTGCGAGAATTCATTGACCGGGGCCTTCATGCCCTGGCTATTGAAACCCGAGACGCTTGAGCCCGGGATTGCGGGCACCCCAGTCTCCACCTTCATCCATTTTCTCTTTCAGATTTTCAGGATTGCCATCATGCAAACTTCCCTCAAATCCCTGGCACTTGCCGCCCTGATGACGCTAGCGGGTACGGCTGCCCTCGCCCAGAATGTGGCCATCGTCAACGGGAAGGCAGTACCCAAGGCCAGACTGGACGCCTTGGCCGCACAGATCGAGCGTGCCGGCCGCCAGATTACCCCTGAGATGGCCGGACAGTTGCGCGAAGAAGTGATCGCCCGCGAGATCTTCATGCAAGAGGCTGACAAACTTGGCCTGGGGCAGTCGGACGACTACCGAAACCAGATGGAACTGGCCCGCCAGAGCATTCTGATTCGCGAACTCTTCAGTGATTTCCAGAAGAAGAATCCGATCACCGACGCCGAAATGAAAGTCGAATACGACAAGTTCGTAGCGGCCAATAGCGGCAAGGAATACAAGGCGCGACACATCCTGGTCGAAAAAGAAGAGCAAGCCAGAGCGATCATTGCAAGACTCAAACGCGGCGCCAAGTTTGAGGACATCGCCAAGAAGGAGTCCAAGGATCCGGGCTCCGGCGCCAATGGGGGCGACCTCGACTGGTCTGGGGCGGACAACTATGTAGCCGAATTCAGTCAGGCCATGGTCAAGCTCAATAAAGGTCAAGTCACTGACAGGCCGATCAAGACTCAATTCGGCTGGCACGTCATTCGCCTGGATGATGTGCGGACGCCTCAGTTGCCCACTTTCGAGCAGGTCAAGCCCCAATTGCAGCAGCAGATGGCGCAACAAAAGCTGGCCAAATTCCAAGAAGATCTGCGCGCCAAGGCCAAGATCGAGTAAGACCTGGCCTGAGCGCGGGCAGCAGTCCCCTTAGCGCTCGGGCCTCTGGGGTTCCAGCAGCTGCACCTGAAAAGGATTCGGCCTGGTCAGATCCACCGTCACCTGCCAGGCTCGGACATCGCTGTCGCCCGGCACCTCCAGCCGGTGCAAATGGCGAACCGGCTCGCGATCGAGCCTGAAGGGCTGGTCCATCCTGGGCCTGTGGGTATCCCCATGAATCAGGAGCAC
Organism: Polaromonas sp.; assembly: GCA_040381515.1. Classification (GTDB taxonomy): domain Bacteria; phylum Pseudomonadota; class Gammaproteobacteria; order Burkholderiales; family Burkholderiaceae_C; genus Polaromonas. Next base: position 3,395 of record JBEIHE010000062.1, on the reverse strand, counting down.
CGGCAAGCCTGCGGCCGCAGCCAAAGGCAACACCGTCTGCCCCACACTGCCACGAAAACCGGAACTCTTGGGGAAGTCCTCTAAGAGGTTTCGTCCCAGCAGCGGATTGCCCTGCATGGCCAATACCAAGGCACGCGCCCGTCCCTCACGCGCCACATCGAAGGCCGCGCGAATCCAGGCCCTGTTGGCTCCATCGCGGGCCTGAAACTCTTCAAGTGCGCCGGGTACCTCGGGCTGCAGGTTGTTGTTGCTGCCAACAGTGTGAACGGTCGCGAACAGCACGCCCTTGTGCCACCAGCGTCGGTTCTCGACAAAGGCAGCATGCTCTGGCATGAGGGTTGACTGGGTTTGCAAGCTCAGCGCAGCAGTTCCCAAGGAGCGATCAGACGCAAAAAACAAGCGCCGCAGGGCGCGCAAGCGCTCCTGGGGCTCATAGCTGCCATTGCTGCGTCGATGGCAATCGGTCCACTCGTTGTCTCCGGGGGTGTAGATCACCGCCTGCTCGAAAAGCTCGAAAAGCTGACGCTGTGACTCAAATTCCTCATCGCTGCACAAACTGCCGCCCGACTTGATGTCTCCCACATGAATCGAAAAGGCCGGTCGGGTCTGATTGATCGAGGCGATCAGGCGGCGGTAAACCGGATAGGACTGGGAAGGGGTACCGTAAGGCAAGTCACCCAGGGCCACGAATGAAAACACCTCGGCTCGGGCCGGCAAGCACGCCAGCAGCAGGGCCAAGGCGCAAAACCCGCTCCGTGTTCTCTGGGCTAACATCCTGCCGCAGACAGTGGCACTTACAGCCAGCACCACAGCCCAACGCAATGCCCGGTGACCCCTTGGATCAGCAGATCGATCAGCATGCCCAGAAGAAGCACCGGGACAATCAGGTACACGATGACCCAGAAGGCCGCCCAGAGGGTCGGACGGGGCTCGGAGATTCGATGCCCCATCACCTCCTCGACTTTGCTGCGCTGGAAACGACTGAGCCATGTGAACCGCATCATGCCGAGATTCTAGGTCGATGAATATCATCTGGGATGCCGTCGCGCAGAAGGACTGGGACCTGGCTCATGGTGCTCTGGCCGGGCCCTTGCAACAGGATTGGGCCTACGGGGCCACCATGCGCCTGCTAGGGGTGCCGGTGCTGCGCGCCCTGATCGAATACCGCGGCCAACGTGTGGGACTGGCCCAGTGGGTGCTGCGCAGCTTCGGGCCGGTGGGGGCCCTCGCCCTGTGCTCGCGCGGTCCTCTTTGGCTCGCCGATTTGGCGCCTGAGGAAAAGGCCGAGGCCTATCATGCATTGCGCAAAACGTTACCGGTGCGTGGCTTGCGCCTGATGCTGGTTACGCCCGAGGAGGAGGCACAAACGTCTCATGGACTCAAGTCCTACAAGCGGGTGATGACAGGCTACTCCACCGTTTTATTGGATCTGGCTGGGCCGCTGGATCCAATCCGCGCCCGTCTGGACGGAAAATGGCGCAACCGGCTGGTAGCGGCCGAATCGAGTCCCTTGAGTGTTCACCGGATCGGTACCAATCCGGGTCAATACCGGTGGCTGCTTGATCAGGAACAGGACCAAAGACTCAACAAGGGCTTGTCAGGGCTGCCACTGACCTTCTACGAACCCTTCATCCAGTCGCGTCGACAGCCTTCCGAATGCGTGCTCAGCCTGCGCGCCGATCTCGGCAGGGATCGGGTCGCCGCCATGATGTTTCTCATCCATGGACAGGCAGCGACCTACCAGGTCGGCTGGTCCAACGAGCAGGGCCGCGACCTCAACGCCCACAACCTGCTGCTCTGGAGGGCGGTGACCGAACTGTCAGCCCGTGGCGTCAGGGTGCTAGACCTCGGCGGCGTCAATACCGCCCGAAGTGCAGGCTTGGCACGCTTTAAGTTGGGCACCGGCGGGCGCGTGCATCGCCTGGCCGGCACCTATCTGGCTTGAGCTGAGCTCTTGACCCGCGCTCAGTCAACGGTGGCGCCAGAGTCCTTCACCGCCTTGGCCCAGCGGGGCAACTCGGACCGGATCAGCGCCATGAACTGATCTGCGCTCAAGCGATACGGCTCGGCCCCCACATTGGCCAGTTTTTCCCGTACATCGGGGGCATCCAGGGCACGATTGATGAGAGCTTGAAGCTGAGTGACCACCGCAGCCGGAGTTCCCGCAGGGGCAAACACGCCGTACCAGGGCGTGACCGCCAGGCCCTTGACCGTTTCGCTGATCGGTGCGACCTCAGGCAAGGCCGCCAGGCGCTTTTCATTGACGACGCCCAGCACCTTGATACGGCCACTCCTGATAAAGCCTATGGAGGAGGGCAGGCTCTGCACCGAGACCTGCACCTGCCCGCTGGCCAGATCGGTCACAGCGGCGGCAGCCCCCTTGTAAGGCACATGAACCAGTTCGATGCCAGCGGACTTGTTGAGCATCTCGCCCACCAGATGGTTGACCGTCCCGTTACCAGCCGATCCAATCATGATCTTGCCCGGCTGAGACTTGGCAATGGAGATCAACTCGGCCGTGTTTTTGGCTGGAAAGTTGTTGTTGGCCACCAGCACATAGCCGGCAGTGGCAACAGGCGAGATCGCCTCGAAATCCTTCAGAGGGTCAAAGCCGGTGCTTTTGTAGAGCGAGGGGTTGATGACATAAGAGCTATCGGCGGTGAGCATCAGGGTGTAGCCATCGGGTCGGGCCTTGGCCACAAAAGCCGTTCCGATATTGCCACCGGCACCCGGCCGGTTTTCAACCACAAAAGACTGGCCACTGAGCTCGGTCAGCTTCTGCGCCACGATACGGCCGATGGCATCGTTGGCACCGCCGGCAGCCTGCGGAACAATCACTGTGACCGGCTTACTGGGGTATCGATCCTGGGCCAAGACGGCACTGGCTGCCAGTCCGATACACACGATCAGGGGGTGGCGCAGTTTTGAAAGGAACATGGTTCATCTCCTTAAGGGGCAAGCCATCGAAGACCGGAGCGGCATACCCTGGGCTTGATCGCCTTTGGTTTTAAAGCATTAGCATAAGCCAGAAGTCAGAAATCGGTTGGCAGCTCTGCAACAATCATCTCTCCTATCGATATCGACCAGACCCGATGAACGACACCGCCCGCCCCGCCCTGCCCGACCGCCTCTCCATCCACGAACGCAGCCCGCACTATGCAGCCGGGGTACTGGAACACAGCATAGGGATCCGCTTTAATGGCAAGGAACGCCACGATGTGGAGGAATACTGCATCAGCGAGGGCTGGATCCGGGTGCCTGCCGGCAAGACGGTCGACCGCCACGGCCAGGCCCTGCTAATCAAGCTCAAAGGACAGGTCGAAGTGTTCTACAAGCCTTGAGCCCTGGCGCAGGCTCGATCGCCCCGAGGGGCGCGCTCATACAGTCCGCCGCGC
>JBEIHE010000061.1:0-18486 GCA_040381515.1 Polaromonas sp. | reverse complement strand
GTCGGCTCGTAAAAGGGCCAGATTGCGATGACGCGCATCGGCCAGGAAGTCAGGGTCCTTGAGCGCAGTTTGCTTGTTGTATTGGCAGGTGATGCACCAGGCCGCGGTGAAATCGACCAGCACTGCCCGTCCCTGAGCATTGAGCTGTTCCACTGACCCTGTCCGCCAAGGTTGCCAGAGCTCACCCTCGGCCGCAGCCTGTGGGCTTGCAAGCGTCTGCGGACGCAGTATCAGCGGCCCGGCCCACCACAGCCCCGCCAGCCACATCCCCAGAGCCAACAGGGACCCTGCGATGCGGCTTTTGCCCTGCAGGCCCTGGGTCCAGAGCACCAGGGTCAGCAGCAACAGGACAAGCAGCATCGCGGCTGCACCATCAATGCCGCTTTGTTGGCCCAGAATCCACAAGAGCCAAATCACCGTGGCCAGCATGGGGAAGGCCATGAATTGCTTGAACCGCATCATCCAGGCCCCGGGCCGCGGTAGCGCACGGCCGAGGGCGGGCACCATGCTGATGAGCAGATACGGCAAGGCCATCCCCAGGCCGAGCGTGGCAAAGATACTCAGGCCCTGCCAGGTGGGCAAGCTCAGTGCGGCACCGAGCGACGCTCCCATGAACGGTGCGGTGCAAGGGGAGGCAATGGCGACGGCCAGTACGCCCGATAGCGCTGCATTGGCCGCGGGATGTCGCAGTTGCAGGGCAGCCCATTTTCCCGGTGCGAGCTGCCTGAATTCAAACAGGCCTGCCAGGTTCAGGCCCAGCAGGGTAAACAGCAGCGCCAGCGAGGCCACCACGGCCGGGCTCTGAAGTTGAAATCCCCAGCCCAGTTCCTGACCGGCGGCGCGCAATCCCATCAGCGCGGCCCCCAGTGCCGCGAAGGACAGCAGCACACCGGCGGTGTAGGCCAGGCCCAGTTGCAGGCGGTGACCTTGCTGCAAGGGTGTAAACGAAAGCACTTTGAGCGCCAGCACCGGAAACACGCAAGGCATGAGGTTGAGAATCAGGCCGCCCAGCAGTGCTCCAGCGAGAGCCGCCAGCCATCCGATGGACGGAGCGGGCGCCTCTGCAGACGCTTGTTTGAGCGCGGCCTCCAGCGCCGGGGGGACGGCGGCCATCGCGGCCGCAGGGGGCCAGGTGCCGCTGACGGGGGCCTCAAACCGCCAGGCCGCGGACGAATCGGCCAGCGCCAGCACTACGGGCAGTTGACCTGGGCTGTCGCTGCGCATCTTCGACAAAGGCACCTGAGCCTGCCAGCGCTCTGCGCGCCAGTCTTGCTGCCAGGGGCCAGCGGTTTCGATCAGGCCTGGCGTCTCGAAAAAAATCTCCAGCTTGCGTCCTTGCGCAGAGCGGGGCAGACCGACTATGTCCAGATGCAGCGCCTGATCGCGCACCTCGATCCGGCTGTCCGAGTCTCTGATTTCTTTAGGCTGTGCAGCCAGCGCTGCTTCGAAGGCCTGTGCATGCATGGCTATCGAACCCTGAGTGGGCAGACGCAGGCTCATCCGGCCCTCTTGCGGGATGCACTCGCGCCGGCAGACCAGCCAGCGAGCCTGCAATTCGACCGTCAGATGGCTGGCGTTGATCGGGTTTTCGATGCGCACCGGCACGGCCAGTAGCAGCCTGCCTTCGTAGCCGTAATTGGCCAGATCACCCAGCGGGAACTTCTTGGGTGTGGGCCAGGCGATCTCCCCGGCCTGCAGGCCGGGAGGCAGTGTCCATTCGAGGGTCGTGGGCAGTCCCGAGTCGCCTGGGTTGCGCCAGTAGGTGTGCCAATCTTTCTGATGATCAATCTTCAGCCCCAGCCACAGGGGGCGGCCCGGCCCCAGGCCCTGCGGGGCATGGGCCAGCAACTCAGCGCGCACCTGTTCGGTTTGCACCACCGCCGTTGAGGCGCCTGTGCCGATAGTGCTACCAAGAATGCCCTGGGCTTGAGCCGTCAAGGCAGCCAGCAGAGTCAGGGCGCCTAGCCACGCCCTGATCGTCGAGACCATGTTCAATATCCTTTGGAGCTTTTGTTGGCAGACCGGCCGACCCCAAAGCCCGGCGGCCCTCGGCGTCGGGCCGTCAAGCCTTGCGTTCACCGTGCGATGGCGCAATGCTAACGGGTCTGGCTTAGAGCCTTGCCAGAAGGGGCATCTTTCCTCAAAAGGGCCCGGATAATCCAGGCATGTCGCCAGCCGAACTCCATGCGGTCGCGCCGGTTCCCGTGGTTCTGGCGACGATCAATGCCCGCTACATCCACGCCTCAATGGGTTTGCGCTGTCTGCTGGCCAATATGGACGTTCACGGTCGCCCTGGACTGCGCGCACAAACGGTGCTGCGCGAGTTCACCTTGGTGCAAAGCCCCCAGCAGATGGCCGAAGAACTGCTGGCCTTGCAGCCCCGGGTTGTGGGCCTGGGTGTGTACATCTGGAACGCTGCTGCAAGTTTGCAGCTGGTTCGTTTGCTTAAAGCCCTGGCTCCTCAGATCAAGATTGTGCTTGGGGGGCCGGAGGTCAGTCATGAAGTCGACCAGCAGGAGATTTGTCGACTGGCCGATCATGTGATCACCGGGTGGGGTGATGTCAGTTTTCCTCGCTTGTGCCGGGCCCTGATCGATGGCCCTCAGCCCCTGATGAAGGTGATCGCTGGCGAGCAGCCCGATCTGTCTGAGCTGGCGCTGCCTTACGAGCACTACAGCGACCGCGACCTGCAGCAGCGTCATCTTTATGTGGAGGCTTCGCGCGGCTGCCCGTATCAGTGCGAGTTTTGTCTCAGTGCCTTGGACAAGACGGCTTGGCCCTTTGAGGTCGAGCGTTTACTGTCGGCCCTGGCGGGGCTGTTCGATCGCGGCGCCAGGCAGTTCCGGTTTGTGGACCGCACGTTCAATCTGCGTATCGATCTGGCTTCACGCATCCTGTCTTTTTTTCTTGACCGGCTGCGTGATCAGCGTGGGCAGATCGTCGAGTCGGCCGAGCTTTTCGTGCACTTCGAGCTGATCCCCGATCGTCTGCCTGATGCGCTCAAGGCCCTTATTGTTCAGTTCCCCCGAGGCTGCCTGCAGTTCGAGGTGGGCGTTCAAACTTTCGACCCGCAAGTGCAGCAGCGGATCTCGCGGCGCCAGGATATCGAGCGAACTTTGGACAACTTGCGCTGGCTTGTGAGTCACTCGCAGGCGCATCTGCATGCCGACCTGATCTTTGGTCTGCCAGGCGAAACGCTGGAGAGCTTTGCGGCTGGCTTCGATCGGCTGCAGGCCATTGGCGTGCATGAAATCCAGCTCGGTTTGCTCAAGCGCCTGCGAGGGGCGCCGATCGACAGGCACACCGACGCTTTCGGTATGGTCTACGACAGCCAGCCGCCCTATGCGCTGCTGCGCAATGACTGCGTGGACTTTGCGACGGTGCAGCGTTTTTCTCGGCTGGCGCGTTACTGGGACCTTTTGGGCAATGGGGGGCGTTTTTCGCGATCTTTGCAGTTGCTGCTGCAAGGGGCTTCGGCTTTCGCGGCCTTCCTTGATTGGAGCGACTGGCTGTGGCGGCGCACCGGTAAGACGCATCATTTTGCCCAGGAGTCCCTGGTCGATTTTTTGTTTGAATACCTGGTTCAGGAGCGCGGCCTGGAGGATCAGGCGGTACAGGGGGCTCTGCTGGCCGACTACAGGGCCAGTGGTGCGCGCGGTAAGCCAGCCTCTTTGGCCCAACTGATGCAGTCACTTCAGTCCTCAAAAGGACCGGGTCCCTCAAGGGGGTCCGCCTCTTCTCTGTCGGGGCGGCAGTCTCGGCACAGCCGCTTGCGTTCCGAGGACGCGGCCTCTCCGGTACCTTGAATCGAAACCGCTCCGGTCTGCTGTAATCTCCTGCTTATGTCCGTCTCCGCACCCTTGCCCCGTTACTGGGCCCACCTGCGCAGCCCTCAATTTGCGCGTCTCGATCGCGACCGTGCGGTGGCGGTGCTGCCCCTGGCGGCCACCGAGCAGCACGGACCGCATTTGCCGCTGAGTGTGGACACGGACCTGTTAGAGGGGCTGATCGCCCACACCCTGACCCGCTTGCCGGCCGACTTGCCGGTGCTGTTGCTGCCGACCCAGACGATAGGGCGCAGCATTGAGCACGAGGCTTTCGCCGGTACGCTCACGGTGGACAGTGCCGCACTGATCGGGCATTGGCTGGACTTGGGGCGCAGCGTCGCCCGTGCGGGCCTGAAGAAACTGATACTGCTCAATTCGCATGGGGGCAACACATCGACTCTGGATATTGTGGGGCGCGAGTTGCGGGCTCGGCATGGTCTGACGGTGCTGATGGTCCACACCTTCCAGTTGCACCTGCCCGCTCAGGTGCGGGCCCTGTTTTCTGAGGATGAGCATCGATTCGGCGCGCACGCTGGGGATATCGAGACTTCGATGATGTTGGCCCTGCACCCCGACCGGGTGGATATGTCGCAGGCACAAGATTTCATCTCGAGCAGTCGCGATCGGGCGATGCGTTTCCCGCGACTCGGTGACGGGCAGAGCGCCAAGTTGGCCTGGGCGGTGCAGGACCTGCATCCCAGCGGTGCGGCCGGTCATGCTGCCGCGGCCACCGCCGAAAAGGGTCGCGCCGTGCTGCAGGCCGCCTCGCAGACGCTGGCGCAAGTGCTGGTTCAGGCTTGCGAGCTCAGTCCGAGCTGAGGGCGCCATGAACGAGTTTTGTGTGGTTACCACCACCACCGACAGCCAGGCGCATGCCCGCGCTCTGGCTTCGATCCTCCTCGAACAAGGCCTGGCCGCCTGCGTGCAGATCCAGGCCATCGAGAGCCACTATGTCTGGCAGGGGCGCCAGGAGTGCGCCAATGAATGGTCGCTGCAGATCAAGACGCAGCGGGCCCTCTACGAAGCGCTGGAGGGGCTGATCAAGGCGCACCATCACTACCAGGTGCCCCAGATTCTTTGCTTGCCGGTGCAGGCTGGGCAGGCCAACTATCTTGAGTGGGTGCGCGATCAGACTGCGCTAGCGCCAACCCGCGCCGTTTGAAGCGCTGTTGCTGTATCGCGCCGAGGGCGGCGCTCCCACTCCCTCAGATCCCCGGTCTCTTGTTCGCGACTCAGGTGTAGGTCACCCAATCAGCATAGGCGGGTCCGTCAAGGTGGGGCAGGGTGTTGTAGGTCAGCAGGCTGTGCCGCTTTGGGCTAAATTCAAATTGGGTCACCGAGGCGTTGCGAATGCGCAGGTTCAGCTCGATCCAGCTGTTCGGCGCCGCCTCGATCACCTGCGCCACCGCGGTGGCGATCGGCCCGCCGCTGGAGACCAAGAGGACCGAGCCCTGGTGGTTCTGGCGCACATGGTCCAGCGCCGCGCGTATGCCTTGGCTCCACTGTGCAAAGCTGGGCATGCCGCGTGGCGCCAGCGTTCCGGCCACCCAGGCTTGCAGGGCTTGTCGCAGCAGTCGGAAATGCTGGCGATACAGCTCAGGGGTGTCGGGCCGCGGCAACTTTTGCGGATGCACCGCTTCTATGAGCGCGTGGCTGTCGTATTCATTGAGGGTCGGCAGGGCTAGTGCTTGCAGACTTTGGCCCAGGCCTTCGCAAATACCCGCATGGGTTTGAACCTGTCGCATGAGGGTGCCGGTGATGGAGGCTTCGAACACCACGCCGCGTTCGCGCAGGTATTGACCGAGGCGCCGAGCCTGGCGCTGGCCGAGCTCACTGAGCTGGTCGTAGTTGTCAGCACCAAAGGAGGCTTGTCCGTGCCGCACCAGATAGAGGGTTGCCATGGCGCCGATTGTCGCGGGCCGTAGCGCCCTGCGCGGTCGCCGCGGTGACCGTACAGGGCGCTACGGCCAACTGCGACTCAGAGCCAGACCTGACCGTTGATGCAGGTCAGTGTGGTGCCGCCCACCCAGACCTGTCCCTGGTCATCGCATTGCAGGTGCACCCGTCCGTCGCGACCGATGCTGCTGCCCTGGCTGGCCCTATAGTTTTTCTGCATCAAGCCCTCCTCCATCAGCCACTGGGCCAGACTGGCGTTCAGGCTGCCGGTGACAGGGTCTTCGGCGATGCCGATCGGAGCGGCAAAGGCGCGCACCAGCAAATCAGCCTCATGGCCGGGTGCGCAGATGCTGGCTGCGCTGGCGTTCCCGGCGGGCAGGGCCACAGGCTGTAGCCGCGCGGCTACGCCGACCTTGGTGCCCAGGGCCCGCAGCCGACCATGATCGGGCTGCAACTGGCGCGCGGTGTCGGCCGAATCGAGCAGCAGGCCAAACCAGATCGGCCCGTTATCCAGCCGCTGCGAAGCCAGCACCTGCGTTGCAGAAAGTCCCAAGGCCGATCGGATCTCGGCCAGCAGGCTTGCATCTATTGCACTGCGCCGCAGGGCCGGCGCCGCAAAGGCCAGATGGGCGCCCTGCCTGTGGATCCGCACCAGGCCTATGGCGCACTGTTGAATGACCCAGTCGGGGTCTTCCGTCTGGCCGCCGGCCTCCAGCCAGGCGTGACAGCTGCCCAGTGTGGGATGGCCGGCAAAGGGCAGCTCGCCTCCTGGCGTGAAGATGCGCACCTGGTAGTGCGCCTCGGGCGCAGTGGGTGGCAGCAGGAAGGTGGTTTCTGAGAGCTGGGTCCATTGCGCGAAGGCCTGCATTTGGGCCTGACTCAGCCCGCTGCCGTCCATCACCACCGCCAGTCCATTGCCTTGGTAGGCTTGCTGGGTGAATACATCGACTTGGCGAAAGGCGCGGGCGCGGGGGGTCATTTTGTAGAGGACGCCGATCAGTTTTTCGAGGCAGGTGTTGGCGATGAGACGCTCATTTTGCGACCAAGAACGACCGTCGCCAAGACCGCCAGTGCAAAGGACAGGGTCAGGCCGTCAAGACGCTCGCCCACCAGAATGACCGCGAACAGCATGGACAGGAAGGGTTGCAGCAACTGCACCTGGCTGACCCTGACCGTCCCGCCCAAGGCCAGGCCTCGATACCAGAAGAAAAATCCGACCCACATCGAAAAGACGGCCAGGTAGCTCAGGCTGGCCCAGGCCTTCAGACCGATCGGGTGGGTCGGCCAGGTCATCCAGCTGACTGGAACGGTCAGGGGCAGAGCTACGATCAGCGCCCAGCAAATCACCTGCTCAGGGGGCATCTGGTCGGACAGGCGGGCTCCCCAGGTGTAGCCCAGCGCGGCAGACACCACGGCCATCAGCAGCAGGAGATCGCCCGGGTGCAGACCCAGGTCCTGCGCTTCGGAGCGCAGCAGTGCGTAGGTGATCACCAGGGCGCTGCCCAGGCTGGCACAGAGCCAAAAGCCGGCCGACGGCCGCTGGCGGTGCAGCACCGCGGCCATCATGGCGGTCACCAGAGGCAGCACACCCAAGATCGCGCTGGCGTGTACCGCCTGGACTTCTTCCAGTGCCACTGAAGTGAAGACTGGAAAGCCGATCACCACCCCCATTGCAATGACCAAGAGCGCACGCCACTGCTCACGCTGCGGCCAAGGGGCCCTGACGATCAACAGGTACAGGGCAGCCAGTGCGGCTGCAATGACGGCGCGTGCCATGGCCACAAACAGGCCCGAAAACTGGGGGGCTTCGGCAGTGCCGACCGCCAGCCGGGTGACGGGCAGAGTGATCGAGAAGATCACCACGCCGGCCAGACCCAGACCAAAGCCGCGCCGCAGGTCGCCAGGGGTCTTCACTGTCTGAGCATCCACAGGGCGGTGACGACGAGCACGCCGGCCATCAGCCGGTTGAAGGCGAGCAAACGCTTGCCGCTGCCCTCCGGCCCAGCCAGCCAGTGCCTCAGCAGCGATCCCAGTAGCGCGTAGGTCAGGTTGCTGCTCAGGGCGAAGAACATCATGACCGGCAGCACCCAGGCCATGCGTTCGATCAAGTCGGCTTGACCCGCGACCCAGCCGCTGATCACGGCCAGGGCCAGCATCCAGGCCTTGATATTGACAAACTGCAGGCTGATTCCTTGAGTGAATCCAACCGTCAGTGCCGGGTTGGCGCTCTGGCTCAGCTCTCGGGTTCGGGCCAGTCGCAGGGCCAGCCACAGCAGGTAGCCCACCCCCACCGCCTTGATCAGCCAGACCAGCCAGGGCAGAGCCAGGATCAGCGCCCCCAGGCCCAGGGCACAGAGGGTCAGCAGCAGTCCCCAGCCGATGGCCACGGAGGCCACGAAAGGCAGGGCGCGGCGCAATCCTCCGTTGGCAGCCAGTGCGGTGGACAGAGTGGTATTGGGCCCTGGCGTGAAACTCATGGCCGTGCCCAGGGCCAGTAAAGCCCAGAATTCAGAAGAATTCACAGTGGGCGCTCGGATGTCGCTTCATGGATGAGATGATGACACAGCCGGCCCCTTGAAATCGGCTGCTGTGCCCTCATTTCGCTGCTCATGACTGTTCAGACCCACTCCTTCCAGGCCGAAGTGGCCCAGCTGCTCAAGCTGGTCACCCATTCGCTCTATTCGAACCCCGACATTTTTCTGCGGGAGCTCATCTCCAATGCATCTGATGCCTGCGACAAGCTGCGTTTTGAGGCGCTCAACGACAGTGCCCTCTACGAAGAATCCCCGGAGTTACAGGTCAAGATCGAGGTAGATGCAACAGCGCGCACCCTGAGCATCACAGACAACGGCATTGGCTTGTCCAGGCAGGAAGCCATAGACAATTTGGGCACTATTGCCAAGAGCGGCACCCGCGAATTCATCAGCCGCCTGACGGGCGACCAAAAAAACGATGCCCAGCTCATTGGTCAGTTTGGGGTCGGCTTTTATTCCGGCTTTATCGTGGCCGATCGGATCACGGTCGAAAGCCGGCGTGCCGGCGTGCCGGCAGATCAGGGCGTGCGTTGGAGCAGCACGGGAACCGGAGACTTTGAGGTTGAAGATATCAGCCGACCTGAGCGCGGTACGCGTGTGACCCTGCATCTGAAGGAAGATGCGGGCGATTACCTGGGCGCCTGGAAGCTCAAGGGCATCATCGGCAAGTACTCCGACCATATTTCTCTGCCCATCCTCATGCCTGAAGAAAAGTGGCAGGACGGCCAGAATGATCAACCGGGCCAGATGGTGCCCACCGGCCAATGGGAGACGGTCAACAAGGCCAGCGCGCTGTGGACCAGGCCCAAGAAGGACATCACTCAGGAGCAGTACGACGAGTTCTACAAGCAGATCAGTTATGACCAGTCGCCGCCGCTGGCCACCACTCACAACAGGGTGGAGGGCGCGACTGAATACACCCAGCTTTTGTTCATTCCTTCCAAGGCGCCGACGGATCTCTACAACCGGGAAAAAGCCCCCGGGGTCAAGCTCTACGTCAAGCGTGTGTTCATCATGGACGAGGCCGAGGCCCTGTTGCCGGTCTATCTGCGTTTCGTCAAAGGCGTGGTTGATTCCGGTGACCTGCCGCTCAATGTCTCGCGCGAGCTGTTACAGGAGAGCCGAGCGGTCAAGGCCATCCGCGAAGGCAACACCCGCCGCGTGCTGTCCATGATTGAAGAATTGGCCCAGAACGACGCCGAGAAGTTCAAGACTTTTCATCATGAATTTGGTGCGGTCCTCAAGGAGGGTCTTGGCGAGGATTTCGCAAACCGAGAGCGAATCGCCAAGTTGCTGCGCTTTGCTTCGTCGACCACCGATACGGTCAGCGTCAGCCTGGCCGATTACAAGTCCCGCATGAAGGAGGGGCAGGAGGCGATTTACTACATTACCGCCGAAACGCAGGCTGCGGCCAAGAGCAGTCCTCAGCTCGAGATCTTTCGCAAGAAGGGCATTGAGGTTCTGCTCATGAGCGATCGGGTGGACGAATGGGCGTTGAGTTTCCTGCACGAATTTGACGGCACCCCCTTGCAGTCCGTGGCCAAGGGCGCGGTGGATCTGGGCAAGCTGCAGGATGAAGAGGAAAAGAAGGCGGCGGAGCAGGCGCAGACCGAGTTCAAGCCGGTGCTCGAGCGGCTCAAGGAGGTGCTCAAGGACAAGGCCGACGACGTGCGTGCCACCACACGGCTGGTTGACTCGCCCGCCTGCTTGGTTGTGCAGGATGGGGGCATGTCCATGCAGCTGGCACGGATGCTGAAGGCGGCCGGCCAGAGCGTGCCTGGTGTCAAGCCCATCCTGGAGGTCAATGCCTCGCATCCCCTGGTCAGAAAGCTAGAGTCGGCCGATTCGAGCTTTGACGATTACGCTCACATTCTGTTCGACCAGGCCCTGCTGGCCGAAGGCGGGTTGCCCGACGATCCGGCCGCCTATGTGAAAAGGGTCAACACCCTCTTGGCCTGAAGGCACTCTGACAGGACCTTCTTGGTTCATACTTGCCTTATGAGTTCTCCCCCGAAGATTCTGGCCTTCGATGTATTTGGCACTGTTGTCGACTGGCACGGCAGCATCGTGCGTGAGATGCGGGCCTTGGCGCCCCAGGTCGACGGCGATGCGTTTGCGCTGGCCTGGCGCGCGGGTTATCAGCCGGCCATGCAGCGAGTGCGCTCGGGTGAACTCGGCTGGACACGCATTGATGACCTGCATCGCCTCATCCTCGAGGAGTTGCTGCCGCAGTTTGGCCTGGCCTTTCTCGATGAATCGCAGCGCCAGCATCTCAATCGCGTTTGGCATCGTCTCGATCCCTGGCCTGAAGTTGTCGAGGGGCTGACGCGCCTGAAAAAGCGCTTCATCATTACGCCGCTGTCCAACGGCAATCTGTCCTTGCTCACCCACATGGCCAAGCGTGCAGGGCTCCCTTGGGACTGCATCCTCTCGGCAGAGGTCTTTCGCGCGTACAAGCCCGATCCTGCAACTTATTTGGGGGTGGCGCAGGTTTTTGATGTGGCGCCCTCGCAGGTCATGCTGTGCGCGGCCCACCATGATGATCTGCAGGCTGCCGCCGCTTGCGGCTTGCGCACTGCCTACATCGAGCGGCCGCTGGAGTTTGGTGCGGCGCATGTCAAGGACGTTTCACCGCAAGCGGGCAACGAACTGCATGCGCGTGACATCCTGGATCTGGCGGCCCAGTTGGGCTGCTGAGTATTGGGCGTCTACGGGGCTGCGATGGCCGCTTGCAGGCGATCGTGCACCAACTGGCGAAAGCTTTGCATCGCAGGCGCCTCTGCCCTTCCGACCAGGGTCACATAAGCGTATCGCGCTCCAATACCGATGGCCGGTTGTACCGCCAGCTCTCGCAGGCGCCGCGCGCGCAGTGCTTCGCGAGCCGCCTCGACGATGCCCAGGTAAATCACCTGACTGTGCTCGACCGTCGTGAGCAGGGCGTTGATGTCCTCGCAGCTGATGGCGACGATGCGCTCAGGATGCATGCCCTCGCCATATTGTTCAATCAAAGTCCGGGAGACTTCGGCTGACAGAGGGATGCAGGCCAGCGGGTACTGCAGGACCTGTGCCATGCTGACCGAGCGCTTGCGTGCCAGGGGATGGTCGCTGCGGGCCACGAAGCCGGCGCGCAGTTCACCCAGTGGCTCAATGCGCAAGTCTGGGGCCGGGTGTACCCGACGGGCATCGACCACCAGGGCATCGAGGGCCCGATTGCGCAGTTGCACCAACTGCATTTCGGTGGCTCCGCGGGTAATGCTCACCCGCAGTCGCGGATAGCGTTCGGCCGCCATGTGCATCAGGGGCTGCATCAGCAGGGCCCCTGGCCCCGAGCCCAGGCCTACCCGGATCAGGCCCACGCCCTCCTGCAACAGTTCGGCGGCGCGTTTGAGTTCGGCCGATTCGCGCACGATGCCCCGAGCCCGCTCCAGCACTTGCATGCCCAGAGGCGTCAGCTCATTGCGCTTGCCGATTCGGTCGAGCAACTTCCCGCCCAGATCGTTTTCCAGCGTTTGGATGCTGCGGCTGAGCGCCGATTGGGTGAGGAAGCAGCGTTCGGCGGCCTTGCTGAAGGACCCGGTCTCTGCCACGGCCAGTAAGTGTTCGAGGCTGCGCACATTCATGGAGGTCCCTCCTTCCGCTGTGCGCCTATGTATTCATAAAACGCATGCATACAACAAAAATAATGCAATAGACGCATTATGGGACCCTGCGTAGCATCCCGTCCACTCACACCCAACTGGAGACTTTCCATGCGCCTGATCCCCCGCTCCGTGCTCCGATTCTGCGCTCTGTCCCTGGCCTGTCTGGCCGGTGTCGCCATGGCCCAGACCTTTCCCAGCAAGCCGGTCACCCTGATGGTGCCCTACCCGGCTGGCGGCTTGTCCGATGTGATTGCCCGCACCCTCCACAATGCCCTGGCCAAGCAATTGGGTCAGCCGGTGCTGGTGGAAAACCTCGGGGGTGCCAGTGGTGGCATCGCAGCGCAGAAGTTACTGGCCAGCCCCGCCGACGGCCACATGATCTTCCAGGGCTCGCCCAACGAGCTAATCCTGGCGCCCATGTCCAACGCCGCCCTCAAGTACAAGCCCGAGGACTTCCGGTTGGTGCAGATGATCACCCTCAACCCGATGGCCATGTTTGCCCGCAAGGACCTGCCGGCCAACAATGGAGAGGAGCTGCTGGCCTATGCCCGCAGGTCGGCCGCTGCCGGCAAACCCTTGACCTATGCCAGCGTGGGCCCTGGCTCGCTCTATCACCTGCTCGGGGAACACATGTCCAAGGTGAGCGGCATTGCCATGACCCATGTGCCTTACAAGGGCGCTGCACCGGCCTTTCAGGACATGATGTGCGGTCTGGTCGATGTGTTCATGACGCCTTATGGCAAAGGCCAGGTGGCCCTGGTGGAGGAGGGCAAGCTCAAGACCGTGGCGGTGCTCTCCTCCGACCGGCAGGATCTGATCCGGAAGGCTCCCCCTCTGAACGACACCCCGGCCCTCAAGGGTTTTGTGTTCGACATCTGGGCTGGCTATTTCGTGCGCAAGGACACGCCCGAGCCTATCGTGCAGGCTTTGCACAGGGCCTTGAGCGAGGTGGCCAACGATCCAGCGGTGCGCAGCGCGCTCGAGGCCCACGCCATGATCGTGCCCAGGCCGCAGCCCCTGGCGGCCGTGGCCAAGGTCTATGCCGACAACACCGAAAAATACCGTGCCATCGCGCGTGCCATCAACCTGCAGCCACAGTGATGCGCGCAGCCTACCTCGGTGATGCGCTGGCCTCGCGCATCGGGCAGTTCGTGAAGCTCCGCCGCGACATCCACGCCCATCCCGAGTTGGGCTTTGAGGAGCATCGCACCTCTGCTCTGGTGGCTGCCAAGTTGGCCGATTGGGGCTATGAGGTCTTCACCGGCATCGGTGGCACCGGCGTGGTGGGGCGGCTCAGCCGAGGAGAAGGCAAGAGGCGCCTGGGTCTGCGCGCCGACATGGACGCGCTGCCCATTCAAGAGGCGTCGGGTCGTCAATGGGCCAGCCGTTCGCCGGGCCTGATGCACGGCTGTGGCCATGATGGACATACGGCGACCTTGCTGGCCGCCGCCTGCCTGATTGCCGAGGAAGCCGACTTTGATGGCACCTTGCACTTGATCTTCCAGCCAGCCGAGGAGGGTGGTGGTGGGGCGCTGCGCATGATGGCCGATGGGCTGTTTCAGCGCTTTGCCTGCGATGCAGTCTTTGCGCTGCACAACATGCCCGGCATTGAGACGGGGCATTTCCATTTTCGCCAGGGCCCATCCATGGCCTCCAGCGACTACCTTACCGTCACCCTGCATGGGGTGGGCGGGCATGGCGCGATGCCACACACCACCGCCGACACCGTGGTGGCAGCTGCTGCCATCGTGACAGCGCTGCAGACGGTGGTCTCGCGCAATGTCGATCCACTGCAAGCGGCGGTGGTTACCGTCGGCGCTGTGCACGCCGGTCAGGCCAACAATGTAATTCCCGCCCAGGCCACGCTCGAACTGAGCGTGCGTGCTCTTGATCCGCAGGTGCGGGTCTTGCTGCGTGAGCGCATCTGTGATTTGGTGCAGATGCAGGCCTCAAGTTTCAAGGTGCGCGCCGATGTGGACTGGCGCGACGGCTACGCCGTGCTGGTCAATGCCCCTGGCCCCACTCGCCTGGCCGCCGAGGTGGCGATCGATCTCTTCGGCTCTGAGCGGGTGCGTACCGACGCCCCGCCCTTGACAGCCAGCGAGGACTTCGCGTTCATGCTTGAACAAGTGCCCGGCTGCTACTTCCTGGTTGGCAATGGAGGACCGGGGTCGCCCGGCGCCTGCATGGTGCACAACCCGAGCTATGACTTCAATGACGAGATCATCGAGCCAGGCGCACGGATGTGGGTAGCGCTGGTTGAGCGGTTTCTCAGTTCGGGAGATACTTGAGCCACTGATTTTTTGTGCCAGTCGGGAGAGATCGCCGCAATCATTGCGGCGGCGCCGAAGGAGCAACCGCCCCGGAAACTCTCAGGCCTCAGGACCGGCTGGCACGTCAACACTCTGAAGAGCGGATCGGCCGCAAGGCGATCACACCGCAGGAGCAAGCCCGGAGTTAATCCAGGTGAATCTCTCAGGTTCCAAACAGAGGGGGCGTTTGTCGCGCAGAGCGCGGCCAACTCTCACTTGTGGAGCGAACCTCATGAAATCTCTTGCAGTCATCGGCGGCGGCATCACCGGCGTCACCACCGCCTATAGCCTGGCCCGTCGCGGCTTTTCGGTCACCCTGTTCGAGCGGCATCGCTATGCGGCCATGGAGACCTCCTTTGCCAACGGCGGTCAGCTCTCGGCCTCCAATGCCGAAACCTGGACTCATCCGTCTACCCTGGTCAAGGGCCTCAAGTGGATGCTGCGCAAAGATGCGCCTCTGCTGGTCAATCCCAAGCCTAGCTGGCACAAGCTGTCCTGGTTTGCCCAGTTCATCGCCAGCATCCCCCGCTACGAGGCCAACACGATCGAAACCGCCCGCCTCGCCATTGCTGCCCGCGAGCATCTGTTTGCCTGGGCACAGGCCGAGAGCATAGATTTCGATCTAAAGCAGCAGGGCATCCTCCACATTTACCGCGACCGCAAGGGCTTCGACCATGCAGGCCGGGTGTCCAAGCTGCTGGCCCAGGGGGGGCTGTCGCGCCGCGCCGTCACGCCCGAGGAGATCAAGGCCATCGAGCCGACGCTGGCCGGAAACTACTACGGCGGTTACTACACCGAGAGCGATTCCACCGGCGACATCCACAAGTTCACCCAGGGCTTGGCGGCCGCTTGCGAGCGAATGGGCGTGCGCATCCTCTACGGGCAGGACGTGCAGTCGCTGCGCAGCGACGGACAGATCGCCCGCCTCCGCTCGCTCTCGGAGGGGCAGCTGCAGGAGCACACGTTTGACGGCCTGGTGGTCTGCGCCGGCGTGGCCAGCCGCAGCCTGGCTGCGCAGCTGGGCGACCGACTCAATGTGTACCCGGTCAAGGGATATTCGATTACCGTTCACATGAACGATGCCGCCAGCCAGGCCGCAGCCCCGCAAGTGAGCCTGCTTGATGACGAAACCAAGCTGGTCACCAGTCGCCTGGGCGTCGATCGGTTCCGTGTCGCCGGTACCGCTGAGTTCAATGGCTTTAACCGCGACATCCGAGCCGACCGCATCAAGCCTCTGGTCGATTGGGTCAACCAGTGCTTCCCGGGCGTGAGCACCCGTCAGGTCACTCCCTGGGCCGGCCTGAGGCCGATGATGCCTGACATGATGCCCCGTGTCGGTCAGGGCCGCAGCGCCAATGTGTTCTACAACACGGGGCACGGCCATCTGGGCTGGACCCTTTCAGCCGTCACCGCGGACTTGGTGGCCGAGCGGGTGCTTGGCGGTAGCCAACTGCGGCCCAGGGTGATCGTGCCTGGCGGTGTTCCTGCTCGGGCGCAAGCCTGAGTGGGAAGGGGATCAGGAAAAGCCGCAGTCCCGGCGCAGTGCAGCTTGTTCCGGGCCGCTGAGCAGCTCGATGAGATGCGTGCAGCCGATCAGGCGCAATAGAGGGTCGGCCGCCGCGCAGCAGAGTGGAGGAGTTGTTTTCTTTGTATAAGGCGGGTCTTTGGGGGGGTGGCTTATTCGACTTTGCCGATGCGGCGCACCACTTCGGCCATGCGACGCGCATCGGCCTGCACATAGCGCTCGAAATCGGGCGTGTCCTGGTAGAGGATGGGGCTGCCTGCACCGTTGATGACCTCTCGCACCCGTGCGTCTTGCGCCGCATTGCGGGCAGCCGTGCGCAGGCGCTGGGCGATCGGCTCGGGTACACCGGCGGGAATGAAAAGCCCTGACCACTGCGCGTATTCGGCGTTAAACCCCGCGTCTTTAAGCGCTGGAACCTCGGGCATGCTCGCCAGGCTGCCAGTGCCCCAGTGGCCCAGCACACGCAGCTTGCCGGCCTTGACATGCTGCAGCACCGTGGCCGGTCCGGAGGACACGGCCTGGATTTGTCCGCCGAGCAGGGCCACCACGGCCGGTCCTGCCCCGGTGAAGGGCACATGGGTGAGCTTGATGCCGGCCTCCTGCGCCAGAATTTCCATGGGCACATGCATGGTGCCGTAATTGCCAGAGGAGCCGTAGTTAATCGCCCCCGGGCGCTTGCGGGCGTCTTCGACGAAATCCTTCACCGTTTTCCAGGGCGAGTCTGCCCGCACCGCCAGGACTGTGGGGTCAGCCGTAAAGCGGGCAATCGGCCGCAGGTCGCTCAGAGCGAACATGGGGGCTCGGCCCAGGATGACATCGGCCTCAGGCAGTACCGTGAGTGAAGACAGCGCCATCAGCAGCGTATGGCCGTCCGGCTTGGACTTGGCGGCATGGCTCATACCGATGCCGCCGCCGGCGCCGGCCCTGTTTTCGATGACCACACTTTGCCCCAGCTCGCGTCCCAGTGCCTCGGCCACCGGTCGGGCCACGATATCGGCCAACCCGCCCGGTGGGAAAGGTACGACCAGGGTGAGGGGCCGGCTGGGCCACGGCGGGGTTTGGGCGCCGCTCCAACTGCTGACGGTGAGCAGGGCGCTGGCGAGCAGGGTTCTTCTTTGCATGGCGGCAATCTCCAACAAGGGGGCGGTAGGGCCAGATCCTAAGCATACAAAGAAAAATACCTTGTACTGGGATTCCCTAGTCAGGTCCTGCCGGCCCTAGGCGGCCGGCTCTCAGGCGGCCAGGGCGGGCTCCTGCATCGCCTCGATTTGATCGACCAGCAGATCGACCTGGCCCTGCCAGTAATCGCGGCTGCCAAACCAGGGAAAGTTGATCGGAAAGATGGGGTCGGTCCAGCGCTGGGCCAACCATGCGCTGTAATGAATCAGGCGCAGGGTGCGCAGCACCTCGATCAGCGCGAGCTCGCGCCGGTCGATTTCGCGCAGCTGCTCGTAGCCATCGAGCAGAGCGCCAAGCTGTCGCTGTCGCTGACCACGATCACCGGCCAGCAGCATCCACAAGTCCTGGATGGCCGGTCCGGTGCGTGCATCGTCGAGGTCCACAAAGTGCGGTCCGGCGCCGGGTAAGCCTTCCGGAGTCCACAGGATGTTGCCCGGATGACAGTCGCCGTGCAGACGCAGCAGCTGGAGCGGACCGGCCTGGCCCCAAAGGCGATCGGCCACCTGCAGCGCCTGCTCGCAAGTCTGCAGCCAGTTCGTGGCCACTTCGGGGGGCAGGTGATGGCCCGAGCGCAACAGGGCCTGGCTGGCCCGGCCGAAAGTCTCTGGGTTGAGCGCTGGGCGGTGCACGAAGACGCCTTGCTCGCCGACCTGATGGATGCGCGCCAGAAAGCGACCGATCCATTCCAGCACTTCCAGGTCCTCCAGCTCTGGTCGGCGTCCGCCTCGCCGTGGACTGACGCTAAAGGCAAAGCCTTCGTGGTGGGCCAGGGTCTTGCCTGAAAGCTCTAGCGGCGCGACCATCGGCACCTCGGCGGCGGCCAGCTCCAGGGCGAAGGCGTGCTCCTCAAGGATCTGGGCCTCGCTCCAGCGTCCCGGCCTATAAAACTTGACGACCACCGAATCGGCGCCGACTCGGGGATCGATATCTTCCAGGCCCATCTGGTACACCCGGTTTTCATAACTGGAGAGTGCCAGCAGCCGCCCGTCGCCCCGTAGGCCGACGCTGGAGAGGGCTTGGAGCACGCGGTCTGGCGTGAGGCTTTCGTAGGGATGTGCTGAGGAGGGGGTCACGCCCCCATTGTGACGGCCGACGGCCTTGGACCGTCTTCTAAAGGCTCAGAGTCAGCACAGCCTTGACTCAATTAATATGCATGCTTATTATCCCGCTGCTATGATTGCGCTCAAAGGAGGTTGGCCATGAATCAAGGTAAAGCCGCCCCGGTTTTGGTGGCCGGCGGTGGCATCGGCGGGATCGCGGCCGCACTGGCTTTGGTGCGGCAGGGTTACCAGGTGCAGGTGTTCGAGCAGGCCCCCGAGGTGGGCGAGATCGGCGCCGGCATACAGCTCGGCCCTAATGCCTTCCATGCGTTTGATGCGCTGGGGGTTGGGCAAAAGGCACGAGACCGTGCGGTCCTGACCGATTACATGGTGATGCACGATGCGATTGATGGCTACCAGGTCGGCAAGATCCTGACCAATGAAAATTTTTGCGCCCGTTTTGGCAATCCCTACGCGGTGATTCATCGCGCCGATGTGCATTTCTCCCTGCTCGAGGGCGCCCGGGCGCCCT
>JBEIHE010000060.1:0-18860 GCA_040381515.1 Polaromonas sp. | reverse complement strand
GCAGTCGGTTCCGAGCTGGGCCTGCTGGCCGCCTCGGGCGATGCCTACTCCAAGCGCCGCGAGGTGATCCGTCGTTTCCTCTGGGCTTATCTGAGCGCCGAGGATCGTCTGGCCAAGGATCCCAACCTCTTCATGAATGTCTACTCGCAGTACACCGGCCTGCCGATCGAGGTTACCCGCGAATCGCACAAGCTCATCAAGCTCGGTGGCATTCTGGATCGTGATCAAGTAGCCCGTCTGGCCGAGGCCTCTTTCAGGCAGGGCGTGATCCAGACCGATGTGACCCGCCAGGCGGCCGAACTTTTTGACGACAGCATCGCCCGGGAGATCCGCGGCCGTCGCTAAGTTGCCTGTGCACTGACCAATCAGCCGGCCTGCGGGCCGGCTTTTTTTTGGGTGGTGCACTTCAGTGGCCTCGAATGGTGTGCAGCACCGAAAGCTTCATTTCATTGAAGGCGGCCGAGGCGGTGACATCAATGCTGCGGGGTCGCTCCAGCCCCACCTTGATCGTGGTCTGTATGCGCCCCGGCCTGGCCGACATGACATGCACCGTATCGGCCAGAAACAAAGCTTCGTCGATGTCGTGGGTCACGAAGATCACCGTGGGCTTTAGCTTGTCCCATACCGAGAGCAAGAGCTCCTGCATTGAAAGACGCGTCTGTGCGTCGAGCGCGCCAAAAGGTTCGTCCATCAGCAGCACCTTGGAGCCCAGTGTGAGCACTCGTGCAATGCCCACACGCTGGCGCATGCCGCCCGAGAGTTGGATGGGCAGGTGATTCTTGAAGTCGCTTAGCCCTACCAAGGCCAACATTTCCTCAGCGCGATCCTTGTAGTCGGCCACAGACATGCCTTGGGCCTTGGGCCCGAAGACCACGTTTTCCCAGACGCTCAGCCAAGGAAAGAGGGCCGCTTCCTGGAACACGACCCCACGGTCTGGCCCCGGGGTCAGCACCGGTTGGCCGCCTACGGTGAGCGTGCCGGAGGTCAGCGGCTCAAAACTGGCGACCAAATTGAGCAAGGTGGACTTGCCACAGCCCGAGGGGCCGAGCAGGGCGGCAAACTCGCCCGGCGCGATATCCAGATGGATGTCCTTGAGCGCTTCGACCGGCGGATCACCGGGGTAGGTCTTGTAGACCTGGCTAATGTGAATGTGCGACATGGTGGTCAGTCCAGGGGTTCAATGGTTCTGCAACAGGCGCCAGCGCAGCACCCGACGTTCGATGAAGACAATCAGGCGGTCGCTCAGATAGCCCATCAGCCCGATGGAGGCCATGTCGGCCAACACGATATCCATGCGACCGACGTAATAGGCATCCCACAGCACATAGCCCAAGCCCGATTTGACCGCCACCATTTCAGCGGCCACTACGGCGGTCCATGCGATACCCAGGCCGATGCGCATGCCGGTAAAGATATTGGGCAGTGCGGCGGGAAACACGACTCGCCGCAACAAGGTCCATGAGGAAGCGCCCATCATGCGCGCGGCACGCATCAGGTTTTTGTCGACATCGCGCGCGCCCTGGGTGGTGTTGACCACGATGGCAAAGAAGCCTCCCACGAAGATCAAGGAGATTGAGCCCAGGTCACGGATACCGAACACTGCAATGGAAAACGGCAGCCATGCGGTGATCGGAATGGGGCGCAGCACTTGCACCATGGGGTCGGCCATGGTGGCCACCAGCCTGCTCCAGCCGATCATCAAACCCAGGGGAATGCCGATCAGCATGGCCAGGGTAAAGCCCTGAATCACCCGAATGCTCGAATACTCCACATTGGACCACCAGGTTCCCAGGTAGGGGTTCAGGCTCATGCCGCTGGCCTGGCCGAAAATCCAGTCGTACCAGGCATCGAGCACCAGCGTGGGGCTGGGCACCATGGCTTGCATGCCGGGCCGGCTGCCCACGACCTGCCAGATGGCAATCACGATGGCCGGGATGATGAGACTGAGCAGGCTCAGATTGGCGGGTTTCTTCATGGCGTCTCCTGTTCAGACATGGGCAGGCAGGGGTGGCAATTCACAGTTCGACCGTTTCGAACTTGGCCGGGAGGATGATCTCGAGCATCTCGCAGCCATCGGAGTAGTCGATTACTTGGTGACGGATGCCTGGTGGCTGTATCCAGCAGGAGCCGGCAGTCATCTTGATGCGCCCGGCGCCTTCATACTCGCCGATCATCCAGCCCTTGAGCATGTAAAGAAACTGGAACTGCACGCCGTGGTAATGCGGAATGCTCACGACCTTGGGATCGCACTTGCCCAGCAGGCGGATCACATGGGCCTGCGCGGCGCCGCCGGTGGCTTGTTCGATCAGCAGATCGCGATAGGCCGCATAGGCGCGCAGGCCGGTTTTGAACGGCGCTCCCTTGGCATGAGTGGCCACGAAAGTTTGGGGCTTCCAGACGATCTTGGGGGGTTTGCCAGGCTTCGGGCTTGCCTTGACGCCCGTTCGAGCCGCGGTTTTCTTCGCGGGCCCGGCTTTCTTGGTGGCAGTTCTTGAGCTGCCTCGGGCGCTGATGGTGCCCGCAGTCTTGGCAGGGGCGGCTTTGCGAGTGGCCATGGTCAATCTCCTGGGTGGGGGTTCAGGCCGAGCCTTGCGGGCGCAGCTCGATCAGATCGGGGCAGCAATTGGGGTTGGCGTTCAGTGCGTAGACCACGGCCTGCGCCACCTCGTCGGCGGTGAGCGCCTGGAATTTGCGATTGGCCACCGAGGCCAGCACATCGGGATGGGTGCTGCCGGCGCGGATGTCGGTGTCGACCATACCGGGCGCCACTTCGGTGACCTTGATGCCGTGCGCCTGCAATTCGATGCGAAAGGACCGCGCCAGGGCTGACAGGGCATGCTTGGTGGCGCAATAGACCGAGGCCAGCCTGTAGACCTCGCGGGCGGCAATCGAGGACATGAAGACGATATGCCCCCTCCGCTTGGCCACCATGGCACGCGCAACGCCTTGGGTGACCCGCAGTGCGGCCAGCACGTTGGTCTGGAACATCCAGCTGCAGTCCTGTGGTGAGAGCTCGAGGATGGGCGCGTAGCGCAGCACCCCCGCGTTGTTGACGAAGGCGTCGACCTCGGGGGCCAGATCGTCGATGCGCTGCACGAAGGCCTCGTCGTTCAGATCGCCAGCCAGCGTGCGCACTCGTCCGACTGGCAAGGACCGCGCAAGTTCATCGAGCGCGTCCTGCTTTCGACCCAGTGCGATGATCTGCGCACCTTGCTGGGCCAGTTGCACCGCAGTGGCGCGTCCGATGCCAGCCGAGGCGCCGGTGATCAGGATGGTTTTGCCTTGCAAGCTCACGTGATCTCCTTCGGTTTATCGTCCCAGGAAGCGGGGCGTACGTTTTTCGGCAAAGGCGCGTCGTCCCTCGGCATAGTCTTGACTCGCAAAACAGGCCTTCACGGCGGCCTCGATGGCCGGCACATCCGCGCGGGCTTCATCGCGCAGGCCGATCAGCGCCTGCTTGGCCGCTGTGATGGTCAAAGGCGCGTTGGCGGCAATCAGTTGCGCGGTATCGCTGGCGTGGGCGAACACGTCCTCCTGCACCGACTGCACAATGCCCAGGGCCTGAGCTGCCGGGGCGTCATAAATGCGCGCGGTATAGAAGGCTTCTGCTGCGTTCATCGGGCCAAGCGCACCGACCAAGGCCTTCATGCCGCGCCAGGCATAGCCCAGGCCGAGACGAGCCGCCGGCATCCGAAAGCGCGAACCCGCGCTGCAGTAGCGAAGGTCGCAACTGAGGGCCAGGCCCAGCCCGCCCCCAAAACAAATACCGCTGATGGCGGCAATCACGGGTCGCGGAAATTCGGCCAACGCG
Source organism: Polaromonas sp. (assembly GCA_040381515.1). Classification (GTDB taxonomy): domain Bacteria; phylum Pseudomonadota; class Gammaproteobacteria; order Burkholderiales; family Burkholderiaceae_C; genus Polaromonas. Next base: position 15,049 of record JBEIHE010000060.1, on the reverse strand, counting down.
GTCTGGGCCGCATCGACTGCTTGGTCATAGGCGGCCACGGCCTCGTTCCCGCTGCGTTGCTGCTCGAACTCGGAGATGTCTGCGCCCGAGACAAAGGCTTTCTCACCCTGCCCCCGCAGCAGCAGTACCCGTACCGACGAATCGGCCCGCAGCCGCTCGAGCAAGGACGCGAGCTCGCGCCACATGCTCAGGGTCATGGCGTTGTACTTGGACTCGTTATCAAGGACGAGGGTGGCCACATGACCCTCGATCCGATGCATCACCTGCGCCATGTTCAGACGACCCCCTGCGCATGAAAGCCTTCGATTTCGCCTGGGGCGTAGCCGGCCTCGCGCAACACCTCGTCGGTGTGTTCGCCCCAGTTGGGTGCCGGCGCCACCACTTGCCCTGGGGTGCGCTCAAGGGTGACCGGCGGCGTAATGTAGAGCATGTCTGCGCCGAAGGAGGTGCGCAAGGGCTTTGTCACATTCAGGTGCTGCACCTGGGGGTCTTGCATCATCTCCGGCACGGTGTAGACAGGGCCGGCGGGCACTCCGGCCGCGTTGAGCTCTTCGATCCAGGCAGCCACTGGCCGATGGCGGAAGATCTCGGCCAGCTCCGCATTGAGCCGAGCGCGGTTTTTCACCCGCAGCGGCTCGTCCAGATACTCGGGGTCGGTGAGCCATTCGGTTCTTCCCAGCAAGTGACACATGCGTTGCCAGCTGCCCTCGCCCGATGCGCCCAGATTGAAGCAGCCGTCGCTGCCCTCAAACAGCCCCATCGGGCTGCTGGTCGGATGGTCGTTGCCCACCTGCACTGGCAGATCGCCGTCGTTGATGCAACGGGCCACCTGAAAGTCCATCATCGCAATCTGCGAATGCAGCAGCGAGGCATGCACCCACTGGCCCTTGCCGGAGACCTCTCGTTCGAGAAGGGCGGTCAGAATGCCCAGCGCGCAATACAGGCCGGCGCTCATGTCGGCCACTGCCAAGCCCGCACGCACCGGCCCGCCACCAGGATGGCCGGTGACCGACATCAACCCGCCCATGCCCTGGATGATCTGATCAAAGCCGGGCCTGCCGGCATAGGGCCCATCCTGACCGAAGCCTGAAATGCTGGCCAGCACCAGCCGCGGATTGACCTTGGAGAGCGTTTCGTAGTCCAGACCCAACTTGGCCTTGACATCGGGCCGCCAGTTTTCAATCAGCACGTCGGCCTCCCGAACCAGGCGCATCAACACCTCATAAGCCCCGGGCTTTTTGAGGTTGAGCGTCATCGAGCGCTTGTTGCGGTTGATGTTCTGAAAGTCACCGCCCTTGCGGTTGGCGGCAAACATGGCTTCGTTGGGGTCAACGCCCGGCGGTGGCTCGATGCGAATGACGTCCGCCCCGAAGTCACTGAGCATGCGCACGCAATTGGGCCCAGCCCGCACTCGCGAGAGATCGAGGACGCGAAAGCGAGCGAGGGCTTTTGAGGCCGAGATGGCGGGCATTCAGTTCTCCGTGGAGGCCATGTGCCAGCCCGGCAGAAAGCCCGGGTGGCCAAAACGGCGCTCTTGTAGCTGCGCGGCGATGGCCAGCAACTGGTGTTCATGGAAGGGCCTGCCGACCAGCTGTACGCTGATTGGCAGGCCCCGGCTGTCTTTGGCGATGGGCATCACCAGGGCCGGCAGACCAAGGTAGTTGATAAAGCCCATCGAGCGATGCAGGGCCAGCAGTTCACGAGGCTCGAAGTCGGCCTGCCCAGGCTCTGCGTGGCGGCGGTCCGGTACGGGCCGCGCCAGCGCCGGCATCATCAGCACCTGGCCGTCGGGCAGCCAGGTCTGACAAAAGCGTCGCAGCTCGGCCCCGCGCACGGCCAGGGCCGCCTCCAACCAGGCTGGCGGCATGACCAGCCCCGGCCAGGCCAGTGCTTGTACCCCGGGGCCCAGCCGGCCCGCCCGCAGTGGGCCTGCCTGCAGCTGGGCCAGTTCGGCCTGCAGCACGATCTCGGTCAGGGCGCTGAGGTGGGCATGCTCGGCTTGCAGGTCGGCCGACTCGGCGCCCATTTCGCGTGCCAGGGCTTCCAGCGCCAGCGCCACCTCCTCGTGAACCCAGGAGCTTGGGAGCCAGAGCCGCAGCCGCTGTGGCTCTGGTGCGGCCCTGGACGCAAGCGACAAGCCTGGGGCCAGCGGTTCAAGCAATTGGGCGGCGTCTTCCACATTGCGCGCCAACAGGCCGATCGTATCGAGTGAGGGCGCCAGTGGGGTCAGACCCTGAGTGGGAATCAGGCCCAGCGTGGTCTTCAGGCCCACCAGCCCGCAGGTGGCCGCTGGAATGCGCACCGAGCCCGCGGTGTCGCTGCCCAGAGACCCGTAGGCCATGCCGCCGGCAACGGCCACCCCGCTGCCGCTGGAGGAGCCGCCCACCACAGCCTGCGCATGCAGGGGATTGATACAGTTCTCGAACCGGGGGTTGGACGAGGTGGCGCCGCAGGCCAGTTCGGGCATGACCAGGGCGCCCAGATGGCTGGCGCCGGCCCGGTGCAAGGCATCGATGGCCCAGGCCGGTGCCAGGCCGCGCAAGATTTGGCCGCGGTCGATCCCGCAGCCGGCTCGTCGGCCCCAGGTGTCCAGGTTGTCCTTATGCGCCAGTGCGATGCCCGCCAGAGGCCCTTCTTCGGGGCGGCGCTCCTGCGGCGCCAGAGCCTGGGCCAGGCAGTGCCAGCGTGCGTCGAGCGCATCCCGACGCGTTAGCTGTGCTTGCCAGGCTTCCTGCACGGACAGCTCCTTGCGAGTGATGCTGCGCTGCAATTCGGTCAGGGTGGGGGGCAGCGCCGTCATGGGGGCAGGGGGCTGTGCTCAGCGCAGCGCGTTCAGGCAGGCGTCGAAAGAGCCCGCTGGCTCGCTCTCGGCCTGCAGCAAGGCAGCGCGGGCGGCGGGCTCCACCCGCTGCAGCTGCTTGAGCAGGCGCTGCGCCTGGGCGGGGTCGATCGGCCGCGATCCCTCGGCCAGTACTCGGGCAATATGAGCCTGCAGGTCAGTGGGTGGGGGTTCGGAGGGCTGAAAGACTTGCATACAAAACTGGTCTATAAATATAAATGTAGCCCCTAACTGGATATCAGACAATTCTGGTAGACCATGAAATCCTCCAAATCCACCTTTGTGAAGGCCAGCGATCAAATCTGCGCCGCGCTGGAGTCTGCCATTCGAGATGGCAGTTTGCTGCCCGGCGAGGCTATCGACGAGGCGGACTGGGCCAGTCGCTATCGCGTCTCGCGCACCCCGGTACGCGAAGCGCTGATTCAGCTGCAGGCACAGGGCCTGGTCAGCAGCCTGCCGCGCGGGGGCATGGTGGTGGCCAAGATGGACTTGCGTCAGCTCCTGGCCTTATGGGAGCTGCTGGCCGAGTTGGAGGGCGTGGCCGCCCGGCTGGCCTGCCAGCGCATCACCCCCGAGGAGCTGGCCGCTCTCAGCGCCGCCCACCGGGCCAGCGAGCTTGTCATGCAAGCCGAGGACATGGCGGGATGGCAAGAACACAATCTGCGCTTTCATGAGCAGATCTACCAGGCCACCCGCAATCCTTATTTGCGGCAGGAAGTGCTCCGCATCCGGGCCCGCACCGGTTTCTACCGGCGCCATGCCTTTGGCGCGCTCGGTCGCATCAGGGCCTCTTTCGACCAGCATCGGGAGATCGTCAGCGCCTTTGAGCGGGCCGATCCGCAGGCCGCCCATCAGGCGATGATCGGCCATATGCGCCCGGATCGCGGAGGCGGCTCAATCACGGACTTCGTGGCGAACCTGCCCTCTGGTCTGCTGGCTACCTAACAAACTTCCCGGCCAGTTCGGCCGGACCATTGCTCGCGCGCGTTCGATCATGAATCCACGACGTCTCTTTTTCCGATTCCTCGGGCTCTCCTGCCTGCTAGGCTTGGCCGGCTGTCTCGCCACGCAATCCCCGGTGATCAAGCGATCATCGGGCGAGGCGCTGCCGGTCAGGCTGGAAGTTCATCCTGTGGGCAAGTCCGAAAAGGAGCCAGCCGTCAAGGCCCCTACGGTTATCGTGGGACATGGTTCGGCAGGGGTGGCCGCTGTCCACCGGGAGATGGCGAGCACGCTCAACCGCTGGGGTTACAACGCGGTGGTGATTGACCACTACACCTTGCGCGGCATTTCCATTCACACCGGCAGATTGGCTCCCGGGGCCACTGGCGAGGATCGGGCCCTGGACTTTATTGAGACCGGTCGCTGGATTGAGCAGCAGCCTTGGCATCAGGGCAAGATTGCGGTGGTCGGTTTTAGTCAGGGCGGCGGGGGCGTGCTGGCCCTGGTCAATGACACGAATATGCGCAATCGAGGCTATGTGTCCGATGCTCGGCCTAATCCCATTTCCGTGGCCTCGGCCTTCTACCCCAGCTGCTTCTTTTCACCGCCTCCAGTCAAGCCGTCCATGCCGACCCAGGTACATCTGGCCGAAATGGATGACTTGGCCCGCGTGTCCTATTGCGGCCTGGGCAATGACGCCCCTTACCGAATCCATCTTTACAAGGGCGCCACTCACTCTTTTGACGAAAGCCTGTCGGCCGCCATCCGTTTGAGCTTTACCCATCGATACGATCCAAGAGCCACGCGAGAATCCCGCGAAAACCTCAAGAGGTTTCTCGACGAGCAATTGCGCTGAGCACGCAGCCCAAGGCACGCGCCCCGATTGGTGGGACGGGTGCGCCGTTCGGCCAGCGTTTCAGGCAGCCAGCTTCTTCTCGATTGCAGCTCGTTTGTCTTCCAGCTCGCGTGGCAGGTGGTGCTTGAGCTGTTCAAACAGTTCGGCGTGCAGCTCCATTTCCTTGCGCCAGGCCGCCTTGTCGATGTGGGTGACCGTCTCGAATTCCTGGGCGCTAAAGCTCAGTCCCGTCCAGTTCAGGTCTTCGTAGCGAGGGGTCACGCCCATCACACCGTCCTGGCCTTGTCCCTTGCCTTCAATGCGGTCAATCATCCACTTGAGCACGCGCATGTTCTCGCCGTAGCCCGGCCAGACAAACTTACCGTCCTCACCCTTGCGGAACCAGTTGGTGGTGTAGATTTTGGGCAACTTGGCCCCGGCGGCCTGCAGTTTGCGGCCCAGGTCCAGCCAGTGCTGGAAATAGTCGCTCATGTTGTAGCCTGCAAAGGGCAGCATGGCAAACGGGTCGCGCCGTACCACGCCCTGTTGCCCAGCCGCCGCCGCAGTGGTTTCCGAACCCATGGTGGCCGCCATGTAGATGCCTTCGACCCAGTCGCGTGCCTCGCTCACCAGTGGCACCGTGGTTGAGCGGCGGCCGCCAAAGATGAAGGCATCAATCGGCACGCCGGCCGGGTCGTCCCAGGCCGCATCAAGAGCCGGATTATTGGTGGCTGCGACGGTAAAGCGCGCATTCGGATGAGCCGCCTTGGCCCCCGTGTCCTTTGCGATCTGCGGCGTCCAGTCTTTGCCCTGCCAATCGATCAGATGGTCGGGCAGCTTGCCAGTGTCCTTCTCCATCCCTTCCCACCACACATCGCCGTCGTCTGTGAGGGCGACATTGGTGAAGATCACGTCCTTGTGGAGCGTGGCCATGCAGTTGGGGTTGGTGTGATAGTTGGTGCCCGGTGCCACGCCGAAGTAACCGGCCTCCGGGTTGATGGCCCGCAGGCGTCCGTCAGCGGTGGGCTTGATCCAGGCGATGTCATCACCAATCGTGGTGACCTTCCAGCCCTCAAAACCTTTGGGGGGCACCAACATGGAGAAGTTGGTTTTGCCGCAGGCGCTGGGGAAGGCGCCGGCCACGTGGTATTTCTTGCCCTCGGGGCTGGTCACGCCCAGAATCAGCATGTGCTCGGCCAGCCAGCCCTGGTCGTGGCCCATGATGGAGGCCATGCGCAGGGCAAAACACTTTTTGCCCAGCAGGGCGTTGCCACCGTAGCCCGATCCGAAAGACCAGATTTCGCGCGTCTCGGGGTAATGCACGATGTACTTGGTTTTGTTGCAGGGCCAGCTCACATCCTTCTGGCCGGGCTGCAGCGGCGCCCCAACAGTGTGCACGCACGGCACGAAGTGGCCGTTTGTGCCCAGCACTTCGTAGACGGCCCGGCCCATGCGGGTCATGATCTTCATATTGACCGCCACATAGGGGCTGTCGGAGAGCTCTACCCCAATATGGGCGATGGGTGAGCCCAGCGGGCCCATAGAAAACGGCACCACATACATCGTGCGGCCGCGCATGCAGCCGTCAAACAGCGGTTGCAGCGTGGCCCGCATGGCATCGGGGTCCACCCAGTTGTTGGTGGGTCCGGCGTCCTCTTGCTTGCGCGAACAAATGAAGGTGCGGTCTTCCACCCGGGCTACATCGCTGGGGTCGGACCAAGCCAGATAGCTGCCCGGTCGCTTGGCCGGATTGAGCTTCCTGAAGGTGCCCGCATCCACCAGTTGTTGGCACAAGCGGTCGTACTCTTCCTGGCTGCCGTCGCACCAGTGGATGCGCTCGGGCTTGCACAGGGCGGCCATGTCGGCGACCCAGGCGATTAACTGCGCGTGCTTGATGTGGCCAGGCACTTGGAGGTCAAGACCTTGCAGGGCGGGATGGTTCATGGGGGGGCTCCGAAGTAAAAAAGCGTGATGTCGGCAGCCGTCTGTCCTGTGCAGGCGGCTGTCGACATGGCGCGGGTGTTTGATTGCTCCTTTCCAGGCCCAAAATGAAAAAGGGCTGTGTTTACGCCCTGGGTCCGGGTTGGCTCCGGACAGCCGAATTCTAGGGAGAAGGCTGTAACCGCGCCGTCACCAAACCCCGATGATCATGCAAAAAACGCATAAAGTTATGCGCAGGCGATGTGGCGGCTTGGCGGCCCCCTCCCGTGTCTTCAGGCCGCCAGGCGACCTGACTGATAGTCCGCCATGGCCTGGTAGATCTCCTCGCGACTGTTCATCACGAAGGGGCCGTATTGCACGATCGGCTCTCGCAGCGGGCGGCCGGCAAGCAGCAACACACGGCTGTCCCGTTCGGCGCTCAGGGCCACCCCGTCGCGACCGGTTTCGTTGGCCAGAAGGGCCATTTTTTGGGGTGGTACGGCTTGTCCGCCCAGCTCAATCTGACCGCGGTAGACGTAAACAAAGGCGTTGTGGGACTCCGGCAGCGCCTGCTCAAAAGTGGTACCTGCTGGTAACTCGATGTCCAAATACAGCGGTTCGGTGAACTCGCGTTGTACTGCGCCTTCAGTGCCTTGGCACTGCCCGGCGATCACCGTCACCGCTGCGCCTGAGGCGGTGCGCAGCCGTGGCAACTCGCTGGCCTTGAAGTCTCGGTACCAGGGCGCCTGCATTTTGCGCGAGGCGGGCAGGTTCAGCCAAAGCTGAAATCCTTCCATCAGCCCCTCCTCCTGTTCTGGCAGCTCCGAATGGATCACCCCGCGCCCCGCGGTCATCCATTGCACGCCGCCGTTTTCGAGCAGACCCTCGTTGCCGGCACTGTCCCGGTGCCGCATCCGACCGGCGATCATGTAAGTGACCGTCTCAAAGCCGCGGTGCGGATGATCCGGGAAACCGGCGATGTAGTCGTCGGCCTGGTCGCTTCCAAAGGCATCGAGCATCAGGAAGGGGTCGAGCCGCTGCTGCAGGTCCTGAGTCAGGACGCGGGTGAGTTTGACTCCTGCACCGTCGGAAGTGCGCTGGCCGGTAATGAGCCGCTCTATGCGGCGAGGAGAGGAGACGGTGGGGGCATCGGTCATGCCCCTGATTGTGCCCCCGTGATCCGGCGCGGGGGACGATTTAGGAGCCGACCGCCTCGCTCAGGCACTTCTTCACGTGGCTGTTCTTGGCGGCGCCGGCGAGTTTTTTCTCGGCCGCCAAAGCTTCGCACTTGGCTTGGGCGTCGGCTTCGCACTTCTTCATGAAGGAGGTTTTGGCTGCACCGGCCAATTTCTTCTCTGCGGCCGTGGCGGTGCAGGAGGCCGGTTGGGCCGCCAGGGCGCTGCCACCGACCAGAGCTGCAGCAAGGAGGGCAAGGAGAGGTTTCATGATGAGTTCACAGATTGATGACAAACCGATTGCAGCCTAACACGCGAGACGGGTTTTGTCCTGCGCGTCTTGCCTCGGCTAGCGGTCCAGATTCAGCGTGCTGGCCAGGGGCACCCCCTCAGGCGCGGTGTAGTCGGCAATCACCAGGGCCCGGTGGCTCAGCCGCGCCCTCGATACAAACTGCTCTCGCAGGAAGCTCATGGAGGGGGTGTCCAGCGCGGCAAAGGGTTGGTCCAGCAGGGTCAGCAGGCAGGATCGGGCCAGGCTGGCTGCCAGGAACACTTTGCGACGGCTGCCGCTGGAGAGTTGGTAGAGCGGCTTGTGCAGGTGCGGCTCGATCGAAAGGCCCTCAATCAGGGCGGGGAGTCCTGGCTGCTCATCGGCGGGCACCCATTGTTTGAAGAGTTCGCTCACCACGACCTGGTCGAAGCCACTGTCGCGCACATCGTGCCAGCAGGCCAGGGCCTGCAGTTCTCCGGCGCTCAGAGGCCGGTCGCTCACGATCTGTCCGGCCTGGGCCTGTAGTTGTCCCGCGAGCAATTGCAGCAGCGTGGTTTTGCCGCAGCCCTCACTCCCGGTGACCAGCGTGACGCCGGCGGGGATTGCAGCGCTGACTTGGTTCAGGAGGGGCCGGCTAGCCTGCGGGAAGCTCCAGCAGAGGCCCTCGATGCGAAGCAGGGGGGTGTGCATAGCTGGATCGGTCTTGTGGAAAAAGAAAAAATCCGCCGCAGCGGATTTTTTGGTGGCCAATGAAATGCTCGAAGGCTTCAGGCCATGGCCACCGCAATGAAGGCCAGCAGAAAGATCAGCACCCCACCCACCACCGGCAAGACGATGGGGATCAGAGGCATGATCTCCTTCATCGAGTCGTCATCTTCGGCGTGGCTGTGTGATGAATGGTCGTTTTGGCTCATAGAGGGCTCCCTTTGCAAAGCGAGCGCATTTTAGCCCCGGCCGGATGGCCAGAAGCAAAGTGTGTGGGCCTAAGCCCTTATCGATGCAAGGGCGGCGTGGGCCTGACAAGGCTCGAATCGGGGTCGGCGCCAGGGTTGTGGGAAGCCGGAGCGCCGCCCCCGGCGCGATCTGGGTTGAGCTTGCGACAACTAGCGGTTGCGCTTGGGCCTCGCATAAACTCCAGATTCCAAACCAAGCCCTACCCGGGCGAGGCCTTTTATCAGCCCGTTCACAAGACGGGCCCAGTCCTTCAGGAGACCCGTCCATGAACGCCCCTCTGCCCGAGCACATCCTTCGCGCGCTCCAATCCGTCACCCTCGATGACAAGTACGCCCTGGATCAGGGCCTGGCTTTCATGAGCGGCGTGCAGGCCCTGGTGCGCATGCCGATGCTGCAGCGACAGCGAGATCGGCTGCTGGGCAAGAACACCGCCGGCTTTATCAGTGGTTATCGTGGCTCGCCTTTGGGGGGCTACGACCAGGCCCTCTGGAAGGCCAAAGACTTCCTGAAGGCCCAGCACATTCATTTCCAGCCCGGCGTGAATGAAGAGTTGGCGGCCACCGCCTTGTGGGGCACTCAGCAGCTGGGATTCGCCCCAGCCGGTTCCAACAAATTCGACGGCGTGTTTGGCATTTGGTACGGCAAGGGGCCGGGCGTAGACCGATGCTCCGATGTGTTCAAGCACGCCAATATGGCGGGCACCACCGCCTGGGGCGGCGTGTTGGCCGTGGCAGGCGATGACCATGTGGCCAAGAGTTCGACGGCAGCCCATCAGAGCGACCATATTTTCAAGGCCTGCGGCTTGCCGGTCTTCTTTCCTGCCAGCGTCCAGGAGATTCTTGACTTTGGGCTGCACGCCATTGCGATGAGCCGCTACGCCGGTGTATGGGCGGGCATGAAGACGATTCAGGAGATTGTGGAGTCTTCGGCCAGCGTGTCGGTCGACCCGGACCGGGTTGAGATCGTGCAGCCGGACTTTGTCATGCCCCCCGGCGGTGTGCACATTCGTTGGCCCGACACGGCCCTTGAACAAGAGGCCCGCCTGTTCGACTACAAGTGGTACGCAGCCCTGGCCTACATTCGCGCCAATCGGCTCAACCGCAATGTGATCGAAGGCCCTCAGGACCGCTTTGGCCTCATCGCCAGCGGGAAGGCTTACAACGACACCCGTCAGGCTCTGCTGGATTTGGGTCTGGACGAGGCGGCCTGCCGGCGCCTGGGTATTCGGGTGCACAAGGTGGGTGTGGTCTGGCCCTTGGAGGCGCAGACCACCCGCGAATTTGCCACCGGGCTGCGCGAGATTTTGGTGGTCGAAGAAAAGCGCCAGGTTATCGAGTACCAACTCAAGGAAGAACTCTACAACTGGCGGCCCGATGTACGGCCGGATGTGTTGGGCAAGTTTGATGAGGTGGGTGGCGATCACAGTGGTGGCGAATGGTCGGTGCCCAATCCCAGCGCGCACACGCTCTTGCGCGCCAATGCCGACCTCAACCCGGCCATCGTGGCGCGTGCCATCGCACGCCGCCTGAAAAAGCTGGGCGTGGACGCGCAGACCGAGGCTCGCATGGACGCTCATCTGGCAGTCCTTGATGCGAAAGACCGCGCCATGCAGACCCTGACTTTGGGGAGCAGTGCTGAGCGCACGCCCTGGTTCTGCTCGGGCTGCCCGCACAACACATCGACCAAAGTGCCCGAGGGCTCGCGAGCCATGGCTGGTATTGGCTGTCACTTCATGGCCCTTTGGATGGACAGGTCTACCGCAGGCTTTACCCAGATGGGCGGCGAGGGCGTGCCCTGGGTGGGGCAAGCGCCTTTCGTCAACGAAGCGCATGTGTTTGCCAACATCGGAGACGGAACCTACTTCCACAGCGGTCTGCTGGCCATCCGGCAATCCATTGCGGCGGGCGTCAACATCACCTACAAGATTCTCTATAACGACGCGGTGGCCATGACCGGTGGACAGCCGGTGGGCGAGCGACCCGAGGGGCATTCGGTGCCCCAGATCGTGCAGTCGGTGTTGGCTGAGGGGGCGCGTCAGGTGGTGGTGGTCACCGACGAGCCGCACAAGTATGGCGCTGCCAAGTTGCCTGAGGGCGTGGCTGTGGAACACCGCGATCGGCTTGACGAGATTCAGCGCCAACTGCGGGAGGTGCCCGGCTGCACCGTGCTCGTCTATGACCAGACCTGCGCCACCGAAAAGCGCCGCCGCCGCAAGCGCGGCACCATGGTCGATCCGGACCGCCGAGTCATCATCAATGAGCTGGTCTGCGAAGGTTGCGGCGACTGCAGCGTGCAGTCCAACTGCCTGTCGGTCGAGCCGCTGGAGACCGAGTTCGGTCGCAAGCGGCAGATCAATCAGAGCTCTTGCAACAAGGACATGAGTTGCCTCAAGGGTTTCTGCCCTAGCTTCGTCACAGTTGAAGGCGGGCAGCTGCGGCGCAAGGCCCATGCCGGACGGCCCAACCCCTATGACGAAGCGCGCCTGGGCGTCCTGCCCGAGCCGCAGCCCTTGTCCTTGCAGGGCCGCAGCGACCCGGTCTGGGGGCTGGTGGTGGCTGGTGTGGGCGGTACCGGCGTCATCACCATCGGTCAGCTGTTGGGCATGGCCGCGCATATTGAAGGCAAGGGCATCGTCACCCAGGACTCGGCCGGTTTGGCGCAAAAAGGAGGCAGCACCTGGGCCCATGTGCTGATTGCCGAGCGGCCTGAGCAGATCGCCACCACGCGGGTCAGCACTGCCGCGGCGGACCTGATCCTGGCCTGCGACCCTATCGTCGGCGCGCACAAGGAAACTTTGCTGCGTATGCGCGCCGAGCGCACCCGCGTTGCTTTGAACGGACATACCGCGCCGACGGCAGGCTTCGTCAAGGATGGCGGCTGGGCCAGTCCCGGCGCCGCCTGTCAGGCCGAAATTGTCCGGCTGGTGGGCGAGTCGGCAGTGGCCGCCTTCGATGTCGACAGCGCTGCGGTCAAGTTGATGGGCGACAGCCTGTACGCCAACCCCATGCTGATGGGATTTGCCTGGCAAAAGGGCTGGATTCCTCTGAGTCTGCCCGCACTCATGCGGGCCATCGAGCTCAATGCGGTGGCGGTGGATCAGAACAAGGCCGCCTTCACCTGGGGGCGCCGTGCCGCGCATGATCCGGCCAGTGTGCAGCGCCTGCTGACCACCGCGCAGGTCATCAGTCTGCCCGCACGCCGACAAAATCTGGACGATCTGGTGCAGCGGCGGGTTGAATTTCTCACCGCCTATCAGGATGCAGCCTATGCCCAGCGCTACAGCGCGATGGTGGAGCGGGTACTGCAGGCCGAGCTGGCCGTCTCCCCGCGCACCGAGTTGGCTGAGACAGTGGCGCGCAATCTGTTCAAGCTCATGGCCTACAAGGACGAGTACGAGGTTGCTCGTCTGCACACCGACGCGGCCTTCAGCCAGAAGATCGACAGTCTGTTTGAGGGCTCTTACAAACTGGTCCATCACCTGGCTCCGCCCCTGTTTTCGCGCAAGGACGCGAAAGGCCATCTGATCAAGTCCCGCTATGGCGCCTGGATTCGCAGTGCGTTTTCGGTGCTCGCCCGCTTCAAGGGTTTGCGCGGCACCGCTTTCGATGTGTTTGGCTACACCGAGGAGCGGCGCGGAGAGCGTGCGCTGATCGGTCGGTACATGGACACCCTGGAGGAGCTGATGGTCGGCTTGAGCGCGAGCAGTTTGCCGGCGGCGGTTGAAGTCGCTGCGGTGGCTGAGCAGATCAAGGGCTTTGGTCACGTCAAGGCGCGCAATCTCGAGGCTGCCTTGCCTTTATGGGAGGCGCGTTTGCAGGCCTTTCGCGACACCGCCCGCGGCGGTCAGCGCGAGGCGGCCTGATCGCGCCGAGGGCGGCGCTCCCACTCCTCCTGGAGGAGCCGGGTGCATGCAGTCTGAGTGGGGGCCGCGCTTTAGCGCCCGCTGCGTTCCTGCAGCATCTGCTCGCGCAGCAAAACTTGCAGCTGCCGCGAGCGGGTGTCGATGATCGATGCCTCGATGTGCAGATTCGATTCCTGCGCGCCGGTGCGTCCGCTGCGCAGCAGGTCCTGGGCTGATTTGAGTCGATCCACCGCGCCCTGATAGTCGAACTCGGCGGCCCTGCCTTCGGCTTCAGCGCGGATCGCTTGCAGGACCTGACCCTGCTGATACAGGGCTTGTGCCAGCACAGCCCAGGCGCTGCCGTCGCGAGGATGCAGGGTTACCCAGCTGCGCAGCCTCTCGCTGACCTCGGCCGCCCGACCCGCACGCACCAGCACCGCCGCCTGTGTCATCAGCTCGCCCCGCGAGGGCGATGTGCTCCAGCTGACTCGTGCGGCAGCACCGGCGGTATCACCTAGAAGGTCATCGACCTCGATGGCCAGCCACTGGGCCACCAGCCCGATCTGGGGCTGGCCGGCGCTGAGCCGCATCACCTGCTCGAGCATCTGTCTGGCCAGCGTGGCTTCGCGCAGCCGGGCCGCTGCCAGTGCGGCAGCGTAGTACACCGACAGCCGCTGTTCCCTTGAGGCATCGGGGCCGATCTGCCGGGCCTGTTGCAGCCGGGCTTGCAGCGCATCGGGGCTGGTGTCGCTGAGGATGCGGGCGCGGCCACCCATCATGGCGTGCCAGGCCAGGCTCGGCAAGGTGCTGACTCGAGCGTTGCGATTGAGTTGGGGGTCCAGGCCTTGCTGCCGCGCCCGTGCATCGGCAATGCGCTCGGTGGTCAGTGGATGCGAACGCAGATATGGAAAAGCGCCGTTGTCGTTGAAGCGATTGGCCTGCTGTAGTTTCTCGAACATGGCGCTGGCCCCGTTCGGGCTGAAGCCAGCCTCGATCAGAATGCCAAAGCCCACCCGGTCGGCCTCGCGCTCCATATCGCGCGAGAAATTGAGCTGTCCTTGCGCGGCCGCGGCCTGTCCGCCCACGATGGCCGCTCCGGCCGCATCGCCGCTGCGGCCGGCTGCCATCACCCCCAGCACCATGGCGGCCAGCAGCCAGGGCATTTGCGCCTGCTGCTGGCCTATCGTTCGCGCAATATGCCGCTGCGTGACATGGCTGAGCTCGTGGCCCAGCACCGCCGCCAGCTCATCGGGCGAAGACACAGCCGCAATCAGGCCGGTGTGAACCCCCAGATAGCCCCCTGGCAAGGCAAAGGCGTTGACCGACCGGTCACGGACCAGAAAGAGTTGCCAGGCAAAGCGTTCTTGCAGTTCGGGCGTCAGTTCACCCTTGGCTTGTGCTGCCCGAACCAGCGGCTGCCAGATCGCCTGCAGGTAGTCGCCCAGGATGGCATCGTCCAGCCAGGCTGGATCCCGATAGATGCTGCTGGCAATACGGTCGCCCAATCGGCGTTCGCTGCTCACCGTTAGCGCCAGACCGTCGCCCAGCATGGGCAGTCCGGGCGCTTGAGGCTGGGCCGGCGCCATGGCGCTGGTGAGCGTCATCAGCAGGGCGGCCGCGCCTGCCCGCCAGCGCGCGCGGCGGCCCTGTCGCAAGGCTTGGTGCTCGGACGGGGGATTTGCCTTCATGCTCTTATGATCGCCGATGCGTGTAAAGATAAGGTCTCAAGGTGCAAAAAAATCAACAGGTGCCGGCGGTGGCTTCAGACAACAGACTGACTCATTTTGACCCACACGGTCAAGCCCACATGGTGGACGTTGCTGCCAAGCCTGCCACGCATCGGGTAGCGGTGGCCAGCGGCCGCATCCGCATGCAGCCCCAGACGCTTGAGCTTATTGCGCAGGGCAACGCCCGTAAGGGAGACGTGATCGGCGTGGCGCGCTTGGCGGGGATCATGGCGGCCAAAAAGACCAGCGACCTCATCCCCTTGTGCCACCCCCTGGCCTTGACCCGAGTGGCGCTGGATTTTTCCCACCAGCCCGACCTGCCCGGGATCGCCTGTACGGCCACCGTCGAGACGGTGGGCCCCACCGGCGTCGAGATGGAAGCGCTGACCGCGGTGCAAATCGCCCTGCTCACCATCTACGACATGTGCAAGGCCGTCGACCGCGGCATGACCATCAGCGATGTGCACCTGCTGGAGAAGCACGGCGGCAAGAGTGGGAGTTGGGTGGCGGGCGCATAATGAAGAGGACCTGCCGCCCTCTTGCGT
>JBEIHE010000059.1:0-18988 GCA_040381515.1 Polaromonas sp. | reverse complement strand
GCCTACCACCTGTGCAACGGCATCCGGCACCTGAGCTGGGACGCGGGCATCGGCCTCGAGAAGCACGAGGCTCGGCGCAGCGCCTGGGTGACGGTCGCCTGCGCGCTCGTCATTGGCGGCGCCCTCGTGTTCACCGCCTTCTTCGCGAAGGTGTTCGCATGAGCCTGCGCAGTCCGGTGGGCAAGGCCCTGGGCCAGGGCGCAGTAGTAGAAAACCGCCCAGGATCGGGCACCCTGGTGGGAACCGATCTGGTCGCCAAGGCGCCGGCCGATGGTTACACCCTGTTGGTCGGGTCGGTATCAAATCTGGCGCTCAATCCCGGCCTTTATCCCAATATCCCTTATGACAGCCTGCGTGATTTTGAGCCGGTTGGTCTGGCGGTGGCCTACAGCTACACCCTGGTGGCTCGCAAGGACCTGCCGTTCAACACGCTGCGCGAGCTGATTGCCCATGCCAAGGCCAATCCACGCAAGGTGACGTATGCCTCGGGTGGAAGCGGCTCGGGGCAGCATGTCCTGGCCGCGGCTCTGTGGAATCTGGCGGGCGTTGAGCTGGTTCATGTGCCCTACCGGGGGGCGCAGGCGGCCTATCAGGATCTGCTGGGCGGCCGTGTGGACGTGTTCTTCGACCTTTCTCCGACCGCGCGTCCCCAGGTGGAGGCCGGTAACCTCAAGGCGCTGGCGGTTTCTGGCACCGCCCGCCTGCCCTTTCATCCTGAGGTGCCCACGGTCATCGAGACCGGCGTGGCCAATCTCGATCTGGAGTCTTGGTTTGGCCTGTTCGTGCCCAGCAAGACACCGGCCGATGTGCAGGAGCGTTTGCGCGTCGAACTCTCGCGCATCATCCAGTCGCCCGATTTGGTAGATACCTTCCGCAAAGCCGGTGGCAAGCCTTTGTCGCTCAGTGGTGAGCAGGCCAAGGCTTTGGTCAAGCGTGACGTGGATCGCTGGTCCAAGATCACCCGTGACCTGGGCATCAAGGCCGAATAAGGCACAGGGCAGTCGGGGGGCGCACGGCTCATCGCGGGTGTTGAGCTTGGGCTTGCGTCTGTAGTTCGGTTTGAGGTGGGTTCATTAATGGGAGACGAGCAGTGAAGATCGGAAAAAACATCGTGCCGCATACGGCCATCAGCACGTCCAGCGAGCAGCGCATCGTGGTGCGCGGCCTGGACCTCTCGCGAGACTTGATCGGTCAGATCAATTTCGGTGACTACTTCTTCCTTCTGCTGACCGGCCAGCGCCCGGATGCAGCGGCCAGTGCGCTGGTCAACGCCACCATGGTGGCCATTGCCGAGCACGGGCTGGTCCCCAGCAACCAGGCCGCCCGCATGACGCTTGCGGCAGCGCCCGATGCGATGCAGGGTGCAGTGGCCGCCGGAATTCTGGGCGCCGGGTCGGTGGTGCTCGGCGCTTCCGAGACGGCCGGCAAGCTGTTTCTGCGGGTGGAGGCTGAGGCGGCCGCCCGGCATGGCGGCGATCTCAGGGCGGCGGCCAAGGCGGTGGTGACTGATTTGCGCGCCAACCGGCAGATCGTCCCCGGTTATGGGCATCCGGAGCACAAGTCGGCCGATCCTCGGGTGGGGGCCCTGTTCAAGCTGTCGGCTCAGGTGGGGGGCGGTCAAAAGTATGTGGAACTGGCTCGCATCATCGAGTCGGTTATCCCGGAGGTGACGGGCAAGGATCTACCGATGAACGTGTCTGGCGCCATTCCGGCGGTGCTGATGGGGGTCAATTTCCCCGTGGCGGCTCTTAAGGGCGTGCCGATGCTCGCGCGTGTGGCTAGCCTAATTGCCCACCTCAATGAAGAGTTGTCAGACCCGATCGGTTTTGCGTTGTCCAACCATGCGGTGGCTCAGCAGCAGTACACCGGCAACCCTGTGAAGGATTGATCATGAGCCAGGTTCTCAGTGACATCAAAGTGGTCGAACACGGCACCTTCATTACCGGCCCCTTCGCTGGCATGATGCTGGCCGACCTGGGCGCCGATGTGGTCAAGGTGGAGTTGCCGGGGACCGGAGATCCTTTCCGTGCCTATCGCGGCGAGCTCTACAGTCCGCACTTTCAGTCCTGTAACCGAAACAAGCGCTCGATCACGTTAGACACAAAGAACGCCGACGATCTCAAGCGCTTCGACGAAATGATCGCGCAGGCGGATGTCTACATCCAAAACTTTCGTCCGGGTGTGGCCGAAAAGCTGGGTGCAGGCGTCGAACGCCTGCACAAGATCAATCCGCGACTGATCTACTGCGCCATCAGCGGCTTCGGTCGCGATGGCCCCTACCGCGACCGGCCCAGCTATGACTCGGTCGCCCAGGCCTACAGCGGTTTTTTGGGTTTGCTGGTCAATCCCAATGATCCGCGGGTGGTGGGCCCGGCGCTGGCTGATGCCATGACGGGTTTTTATTCGGCCTATGGGATCTTGGGCGCGATGCACGAGCGCAATCGCACCGGCAAGGGACGGCTCGTCGAGGTCTCGATGGTGGAGGCCATGACGCATTTCAACCTCGATGCCTTCACTCACTTGTTCTCCATCGGGCAGGTCCTGGACCCCTTCAGCCGGGCGCGGGTGTCGCAGTCCTATGTGCTCGAGTGTTCGGATGGCAAATGGATCGCGCTGCATATGTCTTCGCCCCCCAAATTCTGGGACGGCCTGGCCAAGGCCATGGAGCGTTCGGACATTTTTCAGGATCCGCGTTTTTCAACCCGTGAGGCTCGTATCGACAACCAGGAGGCGCTGATTGAGGTGCTGCAGGGAATCTTCCGCCAGCGCAGCCGCACGGAGTGGTGCAATCGTCTGGTGGCTGAGGACGTGCCGCACGCACCCATGTACAACTCAGCCGAAGTGCCTGAAGACCCGCAGATCAAGCACCTGCAGATGTTTGTGGAGGCGCCTTCCCCGGTCAAAGGGACTTTCAGGACCGTGCGTTCGCCGGTGTCCTATGACGGGCAGCGATCGCTCAAGGTCACCGCCCCACCAGTGCTCGGCCAGCACAACGAAGAGTTCAAGTCGGGCTGGCCCAAGCGGGCCCAGTCCTGAAAAAAGGGACATTGCGCATGTGGATACGCAGAAGCCTCCAATCGCTTTCGGTCCTGCTGGCTCTGTCGTCTGCGCCCGCCATGGCGCAGGACTTTCCCATCAAGCCGGTTCGTATGGTGGTGCCCTTTGGTGCGGGCACCACGACGGACATCGTCGCTCGTGTGGTCGCCGAAGGGATGGCCCGGGTGTGGGGCCAGCCGGTGGTGGTTGAAAACCGGGCGGGTGCGGGCGGTGGAATAGGTTCGGACCTGGTGGCCAAGTCGCCGGCTGACGGCTATACCCTTTTGATGGGCACGGTGGGCACTCACGCCATCAATGCGACGCTCTACAAAAAACTCCCTTATGACCCCCAGCGTGATTTCGCACCGGTGGCCTTCTCGGGCTACACGCCGACTTTGCTGGTGGTCCCGGGTTCCTCCCCGATCAAATCGCTCAAGGATCTGGCCGACCAGGCTCGCCGCCCGGATGCGCGAGTGAGCTTCGCGTCGGCGGGCAATGGGACTTCCGGTCATCTGGCCGGTGAACTGATCAAGGCGCGCCTGGGCGGTGAGATGACGCATGTGCCCTACAAGGATGGGGCCCAAGCTCTTTCTGACGTTATGAGCGGTCAGGTGCAGTTCATGTTCTATCACCCCGCCGCCGCCTTGCCGCATATCAAGAGCGGCAAATTACGGGCCCTTGGCGTTTCCAGCGCCAAGCGCAGTGCGGCCGCCCCTGAGGTGCCGGCCATTGCCGAGGCGGGCTTTGAGTTTGACCTGGTGGCCTGGTTTATGGTTTATGCCCCGTCCGCCACGCCAGCGCCGGTGCTGGCGCGTCTGCGCGAGGCGGCCGCTCAGGCTTTGGCCCATCCGGAAGTGGTCGGCAAGCTCAGGGCCCAGGGTCTTGAGCTCAGTGCCATGCGCGCCGATGAAATGGCGAGCTTTGGACGCTCTGAATTGGCCAAGTGGGCCGAGCTGGTGCGCCGTTCAGGCGCTCAGGTCGATTGAATTTGTTCCCCGTTATCAACTGTTTTTAACCCCGTCACAGGAGACTAGCATGAAGAAGATTGATCGCCGCTCGGTATTGGCGGCCACCGCAGCCGGTGCCGCGCTGGCCGTGTCGCCAGTTGTGCGCGCCCAGGGCGCGCCTATCCGCATTGGCAGTACGCTGGCCCTGACGGGTCCGTTGTCGGCTACCGGCCTGACCCACAAGCTCGTGGGCGATATTTATATCGAGCAGCTCAATGCTCGTGGCGGCCTGCTTGGTCGCAAGGTGGAGTGGATCTGCAAGGACGACCAGTCCAAGCCGGATCTGGCCCGCACCCTCTATGAGCAGTTGATCACCACCGACAAGGTGGACCTGCTGATGGGGCCTTATGCCACCGGCGCCATCCTCTCGGCCATGGGCGTGGCCCAGCGCTACAACAAGGTGCTGGTGCATCACACCTTTGGCATTCCCTCGCTGGCCAAGTACGACATGCATTTTTCGGCCTGGTCGCTGGGCCCCAACCCCCAGACCACGGTGCCCAACACCCTGTTCGACATGTTGGCGGCCTCGCCCAAGCCGCCCAAGACGATTGCCATCGTCACCAGCAAGTTCCCGTCAATCCATTTCCTGTCTCTCGGTGGCCGCGAAATTGCCAAGAGGCGCGGTTTGCAGGAAGTGCTGTTCCTTGAGTGGGAGTTCGGTAACCGTGATTTCGGACCGATTGCCGCGCGCATCAAGGACTCCAAGCCCGATCTGGTTTGGGTAGGCGATATCGGCCTTGAAGGCAACATGCTGCTCGATGCGATGAGGAAGATCGACTACACGCCGCCGATGAATTTCCACCTCTATCCGGCACCCGGTCCGATGTCCAAGTCGGCCGAGGGGCGCGGCGCGATGTCGCTGACCATCTTCGAGGAGCATCAGCCTTTCCTGAGCAACCAGGTTGGCGCCCAGTTCGTCAAGATCTTCAATGAGCGTGCCACCGCGGCCAAGCTGGCCGATACCAGCGTCGAGACCCAGGCGGCTGCGTCTTTCTCGGCCTGGCAAATTCTGGAGGCTGGAGTCCGTGGCGCCAACAGTCTGGACGACAAGGCCATTGCCGCCTGGATCAAGGCCAATCGCATTGACACCATTCATGGCCGCCTGCGCTTTGACGGCCCGAACAACTACGGCGATGACCTGATGAAGATCAAGCAGGTGCAAAACGGCAAGTGGCAGGTGGTTTGGCCGACGCAGTTTGCTGCACCGGGTACCCGGCTGCAGCTCAAGTGATTCGACCCTCCTCAATGGCGTAGTTGTCTAAATCTACAGGTCACCCATGAACTTTCCGAGCTTCAATCTTCTGATGCAGTCGGTCCTGTCGGGGGTCTTCATTGGCGCCCTCTACGGATTGATTGGCCTAGGCCTGGGCTTGACCTGGGGGTTGCTGCGCCAGATCAACTTGTCCCACTTCGGACTGGTCTTCTTGTCGGCCTATCTGAGCTATCAGATGGCATCGGGCGGGCAGATCGATCCCTTGTGGGGCTTGTTGATTTTGCCCCCGGCCTTCTTCCTGTTCGGGGTCCTGATGCAATGGATCCTGTCGAAGTTTGCCATCACCCCTTTCAATTCCTTGTTGGCCACCTTTGGCCTGACCGTGGTGCTTGAGTCGGTCATTCAAGGCATTTGGACGGCTGACTTCCGGCGTCTGGAGTCCGACTACACCTCGATGAAGTTCAAGGTGTTCGAGCTGTTTGTGCCGGTCCCCGAGCTCATCACCTTTGCGCTGTCGGTGGGTATTGCCGTGCTCATCTGGGCGGTGATGCGATACACCGATCTGGGCAGAGCACTGCGCGCCATGGCCGAGGACGGACCGATTGCGGCAGCCTTCGGCATCAACCAGAAGGCCTTGTCTCTGTTCCTCGCGGGTCTGTGTGCGGCTCTGGCTGCCGTGGCAGGGGTGTGTCTGGCCCTGACCTTCACCTTGGCCCCCTCGCAGATTTTTGCCTGGGTGGGCGTGGTGTTCGCCGCGGTGATGCTCGGCGGGCTGGGCAGCCCGCTCGGCCCTTTGGTGGCCGGCATCATCATCGGAGTCAGTGAGGCCATCACCATGGCCGTTGCTTCGCCCTCCTGGGCCCCAATCGTGTCGTTTTCGCTTTTGATCTTCATGCTGCTGATGCGGCCTGGAAAGGGCTGACCGTCATGGACAAGACCTTCTCGGGCATTCTGGCGGTGGGCGCCTTGATGGCCACTGTGCCCTGGCTTGGCCTGCCCGCCTTTTATGAGTCTTTTCTGTACCTGATCTTTCACTGGATGATCCTGGCCATGTCCTGGAACATCCTGTCGGGTTACTCGGGTTATTTCTCGTTTGGACACGGCGTGTTTTTCGGTGTCGGCATGTACACCACCGCGGGCCTTGCTGGAAAGCTGGACTGGCCCTTCCTGGCCACGCTGCCGCTGGCGGCCCTGATTCCGGCCATCCTGGGGGTGCTGCTCGGTGCGATCGTGTTTCGGGTCAAGGCGGTGCGAGGTGAATTGTTTGCCCTGCTAACCCTGGCTGTCACGTTCGTGGTGGCCACCATCATCATCAACACCCGAATTGATGGGGGGCCGGGCGTTTATCTTATGGCGGTGGATGTGCCCAAATTGGGGCCGTCACAGCCGTCCTCCATGTACCTGATGGTGCTGGCCGTTGCGGTCCTCACCGCCTTGATTGCTTACAAGGTTCAGCGATCGAAGTTGGGGGTAGGCCTATTTGCCATCCATGACGACGAGGACGTGGCCGAGGTCATGGGGGTACCCACCTACCGCTACAAGTTGGTGGCCTTCGCCATTTCGAGCGCTCTGGCGGGCCTGGCCGGTGGCATTCACGCACTTTTTGTGCAGTACGTTACGGTGGGCGAGACCTTCAACATTACGGTGCCCCTGACAGTGGTGTTGATGAGCTGCCTTGGCGGTTCGCGGCATTGGGCCGGCCCTGCCGTCGGCGCGGTGCTGATCACCACCATGCTTTACTTTTTTACTGCAGGCAACAACCCGGTGATGGGCAAGGCCATCGTGGGCATTGTGCTGATCGTTGTGATCCTTTTCATGCCCAACGGCGTGATGGGATTTTTCATGCGGCGGCGCGCCGAGCGGGCCGCCCGTCTGAGCCGTGAGGCAGAGAAAGCAATGGGCGCTGTCGCGCCAACTGCGCCCGACGTTGCAATTGAGGCGGCCTCTCTTGCTCCGACGGCCCGGTCGTCGGCTGGCGACTCGGTGGCTGCTGGAGAGGTCCTTCTGGAGGCACGCGGTCTGTCCAAGGCTTTCAAGGGTGTGCAGGCGCTCAGTCAGGTGGATCTGCAGGTCTACAAGGGAGAAATCCTGGGTCTGCTCGGCCCCAATGGCTCGGGCAAGTCCACCTTCATCAATGTGGTCAGCGGGCACTACCCTGCCACCGGCGGCACTTATTTTTTCGAGGGTCGTGAACTGGTGGGCAAGGCCGCGCACGAAGTGGCGCAGTCTGGAATTGCGCGGACCTACCAAATACCGCGTCCCTTCATGCACCTGACGGTGTTGGAGAACGTGGTGCTGTCGGCCATGTTCGGCGGCGCGTCCATGAGTCGGCAGCAGGCGACCGAGGAAGCCCGCCGTTGCCTGGCCTTCACCGGATTGGCCCACAAGGCCGAGAGCCTGCCCGATGACCTTAACCTGCATCAGCGCAAGTTTCTTGAATTGGCCCGCGCCCTGGCGGCCCGCCCGCGCTTGGTGTTGCTCGATGAGGTGCTCTCGGGGATGACCCCCAGCGAAATTGATGAGGCGATCGTGCTGATTCGCCGTATCCGCGACCAGGGTTCCACCATCGTCTTTGTTGAACATGTCATGCGCGCGGTCGTCGCCTTGTGTGACCGGGTGGCGGTGCTCAATCATGGCAAGCTGCTGGCTGTGGGTCCGATGCAGCAGGTCATGAGCGATCCTGAAGTGGTCAATGCCTACCTGGGGAAGCCTCATGCTTGAAGTCAATCAGATTGCGGTCAACTATGGCGCCGCGCCGGCGCTTTGGGACGTCTCCATCACTTGCGCCGACAAGGAACTGGTCTGTGTGGTGGGGCCCAACGGGGCAGGCAAGACCACGCTGATCAACGCCATTGCCGGTCTTCATGCGGTCAAGAGCGGCAGCCTGCGCTTTAGGGGGCAGGATGTGACGCGTCTGCCCAGTCATCTGTTCTGCGAGGCAGGTATCGCCATCGTCCCGGAAGGTCGGCGGCTGTTCACCCAGATGACGGTTCTTGAAAACCTCGAGCTCGGGAGTTTTATTTCCTCGGCCCGTCCTCACCGTGCCGCCCGTCTTGAACAGGTGCTGTCGCTGTTTCCCGCGCTGAAAGTCAAGCTGGCCAGCCCGGCCGGATCGCTCTCGGGAGGACAGCAGCAGATGGTGGCGATCGGCCGCGCCTTGATGGCCGGGCCCACCCTGTTGCTGCTTGATGAACCGTCCCTGGGTTTGGCCCCTTCGATCGTGCTCGATATGTTTGCCGCCATTCGCCGCATCAATGAGCAGGGGACTGCGGTCCTTCTGGTGGAACAGAATGTGGCGATGGCCTTGGAGACGGCCGACCGGGCCTACGTCATGGAGGAGGGGCGCATCGTTGCCGAGGGGCAGGCGCGCGAAATGATGAATCGGCCGGAGATCCAAAAAGCGTATCTGGGGCTCGAGACTCACTGAGCCAGGGATCGGGCAGGGCGGATAATCCCCCCTCCATGTCCTTGCCGCTCATTACCGATCCGTTTTTCTACGCGGTCGCCATCCCCTCTGTACTCTTGATGGGGGTCAGCAAAAGCGGGTTTGGCACCGGCTTCGGGTCGCTGGCCGTTCCTTTTATGGCGCTGGCGGTGACCGTGCCCGAGGCCGCCGCCATCATGATGCCGGTCTTGCTGTTGACCGATGTCCTGGGCCTGGCCTTTCTGCGTCGCCACATGGACTGGAGCCTGCTGCGCTTTTTGGTGCCTTGCGGGCTGGTGGGGACGGTACTGGGCTACTTCTTGTTTCGCGCACTCGCTCCCGGGGTTGTAGAGGCTCTGGTAGGCGGCTTCACCTTGTTGTTTCTGGCCCAGCGTCTGCTGTTTCCTCCCAAGCCTGATGCGGCGCCGCCCCCGCGATGGGTCGGGGCCGTTTTGACGGCCACCTCGGGCTTTACCAGTTTCATTGCCCATGCAGGGGGCCCCCCGATTACCGCCTATGTGATTCCCCTGCGTCTCAGTCCTCTGTTGTTCACCTCCACGATGGCGTTTTTCTTTTTCGTCATCAACCTCTCTAAATGGGTGCCCTACGGGATGCTGGGGCTGCTCGATATGCGCAATATGCTGACTTCTCTCACCCTGCTGCCCCTGGTTCCCCTGGGCGTCTGGGTCGGTGTACGGATGGCTAGCCGTATTCAGCCCGATCTGTTTTACAAATGCGTCTATCTCGGAATGTTCCTAACCGGACTCAAGCTGCTGTGGGATGGACTGCGAACCGCTGCGTCAGCGGCCTGAAGTCCGGTGCGTATGTGCAGGCGTGTCGGTCTACGGGTGCCAATCGAACTCAGGCCGCCGGAGCGTTCGGATCGGCAAAGCCGCACTGTCGCCACGCCTCGTAAACCGCCACTGCCACTGCGTTAGAGAGGTTGAGGCTGCGCTGGCCGGCGCGCATGGGCAGACGCAGACGCCTTTGAACTTCAAAACTCTCGCGCAGAGCCGGCGGTAGGCCGGCAGTCTCCGAGCCGAAGACCAGCCAGTCTCCGGCCTGAAACCGGACGTCGAACGCCGGTCTTGATCCGTGCGAGGTGAAGGCAAAGATCCGATCGGTCGGTGGTTGCTCGGTTTCGATCAGGGCCGACCAGCTGGTGTGACGCCGGATGCTGGCGTACTCGTGATAGTCCAGTCCTGCCCTGCGCAACTGACGATCTTCCATCGCAAAGCCCAGGGGCTCGACCAGGTGCAAGCGACAGCCGGTGTTGGCCGACAGGCGGATCACGTTGCCGGTGTTGGGCGGGATCTCGGGGTGGACCAGCACGATGTTGAACATGGTCCTGATTATCGGCAGCAGCCGGGTCCTGCGGGCTGCAATCAGGGTGGCGTTCGGGCGATGACCAGCGCTTCGATGCGAGCAGCGCCGGCCTGCTCCAGAACCCGCGCCGCCGCATGCAGCGATGCGCCGCTGGTCATCACATCGTCGACCAGGATCAGGGTACGACCTTGCACGGCCGGGACCAGCAGGGGCTCGACCAGGAAGGCACCGCGCACATTGGCCAGGCGCTGCTCACGGTCGAGTCGGGTCTGGGCTTCGGTGTGACGGATGCGGATCAGCAGCCGTCCGTGCAGCCGGGCTCTGCAGCCGCTGCGGCGGTGTAGAACCTGTGCCAGTTCCCAGGCTTGATTGAACCCGCGCTCGGCCAGACGCTGCGCAGACAGGGGCATGGGCAGCAGCCAATCCTCGGGGGTCAGCCGCGCCAGCCTTTGAGCCACCTCGGGCCGGCTCAGGAGCAGGGGAGCCAGCATTTCGCTGTAGCCGCTTTGGCGCTCGAATTTGTAACGCCTGATCAAATCGATCCACGGATAGTCGTAGTCGACGGCCGCGTAACAGGCCTGCAGCGCCCAATCCTGGCTGCGGCACTGCGGACAGCCGGGTTGTCCGTCATCGCTTGTCGTGCGGGGCAGGGCGCAGCGCGGGCAGCGCGGGCGCTGACCGGCAAAGCGCTGCAGGCAGGCGTCACACAGCTGTTGGCTGGGCCAGCGGTGACAGACCGCGCACTGACTCGGCAGCACGGTGTTTGCGAAGAGGGTGCTGAGCATGGACCCTATACTCGCCGCCCAGGCCGGGCTTGTCCAGAGGGACGTTTGCAGGGCACCGGCCGTTCGTCTTGACCTCTTCCTCTCCCGGCTCCTCGCCTCCAACCTATGACCGGCCCGCGGTGCAGCGCTGGAGCCGGCTCCTGGCGGCCCGAGGCACTCCCTGGCTGCATCAGGAGGTGGCTCGTCGCATGTTCGAGCGCTTGCAGTGGTTTCGCCGCAAGCCGCAGACCTGGGCGCATGTGTGCCCTGCCCTGAGCGGCGCAGATGTCCATCGGGACCTGCTCCAAAGTGTGGGTCCCAGGGCGGTGCTGGTTGAGCCTGAGCCTGCTCGGCGCGCGCGCATGGACCGCGAACTGGCCTGGCCCTGGTGGCACTGGCGTCGTGTTCTAGGTTCAGGCGCCGATTGGCAGGAGCCTGCCGAGCAATCGCGGGACATGGTCTGGGCCAATTTGGTGCTGCATACCCATATGGATCCGGCCGAGCTGCTCAAGCGCTGGCACGCCTGGTTGCGTGTCGACGGATTTGTGATGTTTTCCTGTCTTGGTCCTGATACGGCCCGAGAGCTTCGCAGTGTGTACCAGGATCGGGGCTGGCCCCCGCCCGCGGCTGACCTGACCGATATGCACGATTGGGGCGATATGCTGGTGCGTTGCGGTTTTGCCGAGCCGGTGATGGACATGGAGCGCTTGACCCTGACCTTCTCCAGCGCGGGGAACTTGCTGTCGGAGGTCCGTCAGTGGGGACGCAATGTGCACCCGCGGCGATTCGCCCACCTCAGGGGAAGAGGCTGGCAGCAGGACTTGCTGGCCAGTATCGAGCGCGATGGGGTCCGTCAGAGCGATGGCCGGCTGAGCCTGACCGTGGAGGTGATCTACGGCCACGCCCTCAAGCCAGCCGCCCGGTGGAAGGCCGACGCGGTCAGCACGGTGGCAGTCGATGACTTGAGACGCTCGCTGCGTCAGCCAAAGACCCGCTGACGCCGGGGACCTTCGGCGACCGCTACACTTTTGCTCACCGGGTCAGTCGCTGGTTCCTTCGGACCGGGACAGCTCGGTCGCCTTACTTCCTTTGCGCGTGTCCTCTGTCTCGCCCGACTATCGTTTTGCCATCCCGTGTCCCCGACATGATGGGGGCCCGGGCAGCGCCTTGCGCTGGATTCTGAGGCGCAATTGCAGCCTGGCCCCCAGTCAACTGGTGCGCTTTTACATCGGGCTGTGCGCGGTTTCCCTGGCCATAGCCACTGGCTTTTGGTTCGTGGGGGCCACCTTGGTCATGCCCTTTGCATGGATCGAAATCACGGTGCTAGGACTGGCCCTGCTGATTTATGCCCGGCATGCCCGAGATGGCGAAACCATCATTCTTGAGGGACCTGTATTGGTGATCGAACGCGATCATGGTGGTTCGACCGAGCGCACCGAATTCTCACGCGACTGGGTTCGCATAGAGCCCAGTAGTGGTGACGGTTCGCTCATTGAGGTCTCGGGGCAGGGCCGTCGTGTGGTGGTCGGACGTCATCTCCGGCCAGAGCTTCGGCCTGCTTTGGCGCGGGAGTTGCGGATGGCCTTGCGCGCCGCTTGAGTTGAGAGGCGCAAGAGCTTGAGGCCCGGCTTTCAAAAAGCTCGTTTCCTTGGGCTCGTCACTGCCTATAATCCCGAGGTTCGACTGAAAACGAAACCTTTTCAAAAAGCAAAGACGATGAACGCGAGCAACTCACAGGGCCTCGGCAAGAAAAGCGCGCAGGCGCTCATCCAATCGGTGCACGATCTTGTGCTTTCGGCTTTTACCAGAGCGTCCACCGGGCTCGCTCTTGTGTTGGGCTTTGCGGCCTCGTCGGTGGCCGCCGCTTCCTACAACCTCCCTGGCGGTCCTCAGCCCTTCCAGTTGAATTTGCCTGAGCCGGCCACCCGGATTGCGGCCGAACAAAACTGGCTGCATTGGGCCATGATGATCATCTGTCTGGTGATTTTCATTGCCGTGTTCGGCGTGATGTTTTAGTCCCTCTGGACGCATCGTCGCTCGGTCGGCCACACGCCGGCCAATTTCCATGAGTCAACGGCGGTGGAGATCGCCTGGACCGTGGTGCCGTTTTTCATTGTCATTGGCATGGCCTTGCTCTCGACCAAGCTGCTGGTCGCGCAGAAGGACACCTCCAATGCCGACCTGACCATCAAGGTCACTGGCATCCAGTGGAAGTGGGGTTACGAGTACATCAAGGGTGAAGGCGAGGGCATTGCTTTCGTTTCGACTCTCGATGCCAGCCACCGCGCCCTCTCCGATGCTGGCGGTCCCAAGAAGGGCGAAATCATCAGCGATTACCTGCTCAAGGTGGACAACCCGCTGGTCGTGCCGGTCAATCAAAAAATCCGGATCATCACCACTGCCAATGATGTGATCCACGCCTTCGCGGTGCCGCAATTCGGCATTAAACAAGACGCCATTCCCGGCTTCGTGCGTGACACCTGGTTCCGCGCAGAGAAAACGGGTGATTTTTATGGTCAGTGTCAGGAGCTGTGCGGCAAGGAACATGCCTACATGCCTATCCACGTCAAGGTGGTGACGGCCGAGCAGTACGCTCAGTGGGTACAGGGCAAACTCAAGGAGGCAGCGGCCAAGGCCGATGATCCGAGCAGGGTTTGGCAGCAGGCCGATCTGGTGGCGCGCGGCGAGAAGGTCTACGCTGCCAACTGCGCCGCCTGTCATCAGGCCAGCGGCAAGGGCGCCGGTCCGATCAAGGCGCTCGATGGCTCGGCGATCGTGGTCGATGCCGATCCGCTCAAGTCGATCAACATTCTTCTCAATGGTGCGGCCGGCGGGGCCATGCCGGCCTGGAAGCAGCTCAGTGACACCGAGATCGCGGCGGTGATCACCTACACCAAGAACACCTGGTCCAACAAGACGGGGCAGTTGGTGCAGCCGGCCCAGGTGCAGGCCGCACGCAAGTAATTTTCAGAGTCAGACGAGTCCGATAAAAAGGGTAGACCGATGAGCGCAGTTCTCGACCATCACGATCACGACCATGATCACCATGCCCCTACCGGCTGGCGCCGCTGGGTGTTTGCCACCAATCACAAGGACATTGGTACCCTGTACCTGCTGTTTTCTTTTGCGATGCTGATGATCGGCGGCGTGCTGGCGCTGGGGATCCGGGCCGAGCTGTTTCAGCCTGGGCTGCAGGTGGTCAATCCGGAGTTGTTCAATCAGCTCACCACCATGCACGGGCTGATCATGGTGTTCGGCGCCATCATGCCGGCCTTCGTTGGTTTTGCGAACTGGATGATTCCGTTGCAGATCGGCGCCTCGGACATGGCCTTTGCCCGGATGAACAACCTGAGCTTCTGGCTCATGATTCCGGCAGCGATCATGCTGGCCGGTTCCTTCTTCATGCCTGGCGGCGCCCCTGCGGCCGGCTGGACGCTCTACGCGCCCCTGACGCTTCAGATGGGGCCCTCCATGGATGCGGCGATTTTTGCGCTGCACATCCTGGGTGCCTCGTCCATCATGGGCTCCATCAACATCATCGTCACCATCCTGAACATGCGCGCCCCTGGGATGACGCTCATGAAGATGCCGATGTTCGTCTGGACCTGGCTGATTACCGCCTACCTGCTGATCGCCGTGATGCCAGTTTTGGCCGGGGCTATCACCATGACGCTGACTGATCGCCATTTCGGCACCAGCTTCTTCAATCCGGCCGGCGGTGGTGACCCGGTGATGTACCAGCATATCTTCTGGTTCTTCGGTCATCCCGAGGTGTACATCATGATCTTGCCGGCCTTCGGCATCGTCAGCCACATCATTCCGGCCTTCTCTCGCAAGCGTCTGTTCGGTTACGCATCCATGGTCTACGCCACCGGTTCGATTGCCATTCTGAGCTTTATCGTCTGGGCGCACCACATGTTCACCACCGGTATGCCCGTGACGGGCCAGCTGTTCTTCATGTACGCCACCATGCTGATCGCGATTCCGACCGGCGTGAAGGTGTTCAACTGGATCGCCACCATGTGGAAGGGCTCGATGACTTTCGAGACCCCGATGCTGTTTGCCGTGGGCTTCCTGTTCGTCTTCACCATGGGAGGCTTCACGGGTCTGATCCTGTCGGTCGCCCCAATCGATATCCAGTTGCAAGATGGCTATTACGTTGTGGCGCATTTCCACTATGTGCTGGTGGCTGGATCCCTGTATGCCATGTTCGCCGGCTTCTACTACTGGGTCCCCAAGTGGACCGGTGTCATGTACAACGAGACCCGCGGCAAGATCCATTTCTGGTGGTCGCTGATTTCTTTCAACGTCACCTTCTTCCCCATGCACTTCCTGGGACTGGCCGGTATGCCGCGTCGCTACGCTGACTATCCGATGCAGTTCACCGACTTCAATATGTGGGCCAGCGTCGGTGCATTTGCCTTTGGCATCGCTCAGGTTTACTTCTTCCTGTTCATCGTGCTCCCGGTGATGCGCGGTGTGGGTGAAAAAGCCCCCGCCAAGCCCTGGGAGGCCGCCGAGGGTCTGGAGTGGGAGGTGCCTTCACCCGCACCCTTCCATACTTTCGAGACGCCGCCCAAGCTCGATGCCACCGCCACCCGGGTGATTGGCTGATTGACTCCCTGCCATGTCGACTGAGCAAGACAAGTCCAATCGCCGCCTGGGCCTAATCCTGGCTTCGGTGGCGATGGCCTTCTTCTTGGGTTTCATGGCCCGCATCGTGTTTCTTGGAGGCTAAGTCTCAATCATGCCCCTGCGTAGTGACAATCTGCGAATGCTGGGCAAGCTCAGCGTCATCGTCCTGGGCATGTTCGGCTTTGGCTACGCGCTGGTCCCGTTGTACATCGCAATTTGCGAAATGACCGGCATCAATGTGCTGGCCTTGGGGGACAAGCTGATTCCGGGCGCCTCCTCGAAGCAGGCGGCCAACACGCAGATCGATACCACTCGCACGGTTACGGTGGAATTCGATGCCAATGCGCGTGGCCCCTGGGATTTCAAGCCTGCAATCCGTTCCGTGCAGGTGCGGCCCGGCGAGCTGGCCACGGTCATGTACGAATTTCAGAATGTGCAGAATCGGACCATGGCAGCGCAGGCGATTCCCAGCTATGCGCCACGCCAGGCCTCGCCGCATTTCAATAAGCTCGAATGTTTTTGCTTTAACCAGTACACACTGGCTCCGGGCGAAAAGCGGCAGTGGCCGGTTGCCTTCGTCATTGATCCCAAGCTGCCCAAGGATGTGACAACGATCACGCTGTCCTATACCTTTTTTGAGGTGGGGGGTAAAACGCCGCCTGCGCCGCAGGGCTCTCTTGGCAAGGCGGCTGTCACGGTTGTGCCGGCCTCGGGAGCCTGAAGTATCGTGTCGGGTCTGGCCACCTACTCCTGGCTGAACACGATCAAGGCGGTGGTCTGGTCCTTCTTGGGTGTGCGCGCGCGAGGCGACTTTGATCGCGACGTGAAACAGCTCAAGCCGCTGCAGGTGATTGCGGTGGGTTTGGTGGGAGTTTTTGTGTTTGTGGGAGCCCTGGCCGCGCTGGTGCACTGGATAGTGCCGGGTTGAGGGAGAGGCCGCTGCAGGGCGGCTGCATGTACAAGGTTTTGCAGAGCGATTGAGTCAAAGAGGAAAGAGCATGTCTTCAGCTACACACGGCGCCACGCCTTACTACTTCGTGCCGGCCCCTTCTCGTCATCCGGTCATGTCGGCCATTGGCCTGTTCTTCGTGATTCTCGGGGCGGGGCAGTGGGTCAACGGAGTCGGCTGGGGTGCCTACAGCCTGCTTTTTGGATTGCTGTGGTGGTTTGTGGTGCTCTACCAGTGGTTCCGCGATGCGATCGCTGAAAGCGAGGGTGGTCTTTACAGCGATCGCATCGATCGCTCTTTCCGCTGGAGCATGAGCTGGTTTATTTTTTCCGAGGTCATGTTCTTCGGGGCTTTTTTCTCGGCCCTCTGGTGGGCCCGGGCGCATGCCCTGCCCACGCTGGGCAGTCTGGACAATGCCCTGCTTTGGCCTGATTTCCGTGCCGTATGGCCGACCGTGGAGGCTGGAGCTACGGCTTCGCCGGCCGGAATTGTGGAGCCCTTCGCCACCATTGGCCCGTTCTGGTTGCCCACCATCAACACCGCCTTGCTGCTGACCTCGGGTGTGACCCTGACGATTGCACACCACGCGCTGCGTGAGGGCCATCGCGCCAAGACCATCAAGTACATGTGGATCACGGTCCTGCTGGGCGTGACCTTCTTGTTCGTTCAGGGCTATGAGTATGCGCACCTGTACAACGATCTGAACCTCAAGCTCAATTCGGGCATTTACGGTTCGACCTTTTTCATGCTCACCGGTTTCCATGGCTTGCACGTGTTTGTTGGCATGCTGATGCTGCTGTTCATTACGCTGCGCCTGCAAAAAGGGCATTTCACGCCCGAGCGCCACTTTGGCTTTGAAGGCGCCGCTTGGTACTGGCACTTCGTGGACGTTGTCTGGTTGGGCTTGTACATCCTGGTTTACTGGATGTGATTCTGGGTATCCCGCGTTTGCAGCGGGCATGAAAAAAGGCCGCGATGTCAGCGGCCTTTTTCTTGGGTTCGGTCAGGCAGGCCTTGTGGATCAGGTCCCAGTGGGCAGGCCGGTGGGCCGAATGTAGCCTAGCTTCCAGGCCAGCAGGATGCAGAGAAACAGCAAGATGGAAAATCCCACTCGGAAGGCCAGGGCACGCGCCATATGGCTCGGCTTGTCCTTGTCCGGAGTGCCACCCTTGAGCATGTAGTAAAGGGCGCTGGCCAAGGCGCCAATGATGGCCACAAAGGCCAGGCCGATGAGATACGACATACAGGAGATTATCCGCGCATGCCTGATTCCCACACTTCGCGCGTTTCCAAATCTCTGCGTTGGTGGATACTGACGCTGGCGACGGCGCTCATGGTGGTGCTGACCTTCTCGCTGGGGCGCTGGCAGATGAGCCGGGCCCAATACAAGACGGATCTGGCCGCAGCGATCGAAGCCAAGACTCGTGCGCCGGCCTTGCAAGCCGGCGATCTGCTGGCACAGACCGACCTTGGTGCCCTGGTGCATCGGCGTGTGGTTTTGCAGGGGCGTTGGATTGCGGATCGAACGGTGTACCTCGACAACAGGCCAATGGCGGGCCGGCAGGGTCTATGGGTGCTGACGCCGCTGCAGCTCGATCACAGCCCACAAGTCGTGCTGGTTCAGCGCGGCTGGATTCCCCGCGATTTTCAAGACAGGCAGCGCTTGGCCCCGGTGCAGACGCCGGGCGGATCGGTGGTGGTTGAGGGTCGTTTAGCCCTCGAGCCAGGGCAGCTATATCAACTCGAATCGCAAGATGGCGGGTTGATCCGGCAAAATCTGAACCTGAAGAAGTACCAAAGTGAAACAGGCCTGCCGCTTTGGGGGGCGATGGTGGTGCAGACCGGGTCAGCCAGTGAGGGCCTGCTGCGTCAGTGGGACCGGCCCGATCTGGGGGTGGACAAACACCATGGGTATGCGTTCCAGTGGTTCTCCTTGTCGGCGCTGTTGGTGGTGCTGTATGTCTGGTTTCAGTGGGTAGCTCCACGCCGCAAAAAACGGGCAGATGCCTGATCATGAACTCCTCCTCTCCACCTCCCGTTGATTCACGCCAGGATCAGCCCTTGGAATTGACCGTCCATGATCTGCCTTCGCCCGAACGGGCCAGCGGCGCGGCGGCCGCAGCAGGCCGTTTGCGCATGTTGCTGATCTTGCTGGTTTGCGCGGCACCGGTCATCGCTTCGTATTTCACCTACTACGTGATCCGGCCGGAAAGCCGCCGCAATTTCGGCGACCTGATTGAGCCGCAGCGAATGCTCCCGGCAGCCGATGGTGTCACCCTTGAGGGTCGTGCACAGCCCTTGAGCAGTCTGAAGGACCAGTGGCTGCTGGTCAGTGTGGCCGGCGGGGCCTGCGATGAGCGCTGCCAGCGTCACTTGTATTTACAGCGTCAATTGCGCGAGTCGCTCGGTCGCGAGAAGGGTCGAGTTGACAGGGTCTGGTTGATCAGTGATGAGGCGCCTGTCCCTCAGGCCCTGATGCCAGCGCTGCAGGATGCAACGGTGCTGCGCGTGGCCCCGGCTTTGCTGTCGGCCTGGCTGGAGCCCGCGGCCGGTCGGCAGTTGACCGATCATCTTTTTGTGGTGGATCCGATGGGACACTGGATGATGCGCATGCCCGCCGGGTTGGATGTCGAG